>NZ_CP145607.1:1177499-1499999 GCF_036884275.1 Sphingomonas kaistensis
GCGAACGCTTCGCATTACCATTAGCAAGATGAGCATGATCGTCTGCTGCTGCAACGCGATTCGCGAAACCGAGGTGCGGGACGCCGCGCGGACCGGCGCCTGTACGGTCGGCCAGGTCTATGCCCGCAAGGGCTGCAAGGTGAAGTGCGGCAGCTGCCTCCCCTTCGCCCGCGCGATCATCGCCGAGGAACTCGACGCGATCGCCGCCAACCCGGCAAAGGTCGCCGCCTGAAGTTGCGAACGACTCGTGCGAGTCGTTAGCGCTTCGTCTCGCCACCCCCGTTTGATAAAGGCCGCGCCATGAAGGGCGATCCCAAGGTCATCGAGCTGCTCAACGAAGCGCTTAAGGCGGAACTTACCGCCATCAACCAATATTGGCTGCATTATCGCATGCTCGACAATTGGGGGGTGCATAAGCTCGCCGAATACGAGAAGCATGAGAGCATCGACGAGATGAAGCATGCCGACCGCTTCGCGGAACGCATCCTGTTTCTCGAAGGGCTGCCCAATTTCCAGGCGCTCGGGCGCCTGCGCATCGGCGAAACGGTGGAGGAAATCCTCAAGGCCGATCTCGAGGCAGAATATGAAGCCGCCAAGATGTACCGCGAGGCGGCGGACTATTGCGACCAGATTCGCGACTACGTCAGCCGCGAACTGTTCATCGAGGTGCTGCGCGACGAGGAAGGGCATATCGACTTCCTCGAAACCCAGTTCGAGATGATCGCGCGCATGGGCCTGGAAAATTACATCCAGCTGCATTCGAACGCTGCGGAGGCGCACGGCTAAGACCCGTCACCCCGGGCCTAACCCGGGGTCCCGCTTCTTCTCTTCCGTGTCCCCTGTTAGTAGCGGGACCCCGGATCAAGTCCGGGGTGACGGGGGATTGAGTTTGGAGACCAACAAAGGCGAGCGGATCGCCACGCTCGACATCGTTCGCGGCGTGGCGGTGATGGGCATCCTGGCGATGAACATCGTCGCCTTTGCCGACGTCCCCGCGGCCTATTTCAATCCGCTGGCGCAGACCGTCCCGGTCAGCACCGCCGACCTCGTCACCTATGCCGCGAACTTCGTCCTGTTCGACGGCAAGATGCGCGGGCTGTTTTCCTTCCTGTTCGGCGCCTCGCTGCTGCTGATGAGCGAGACGATGGCGCTGTCGCTGGTCCGCCGCCGCTTGTTCTGGCTGCTGCTGTTCGGAGCGGCCCACTTCTTTCTCATTTGGTGGGGCGACATTCTCATCACCTACGCGGCGATCGGCTTCCTCGCGCTGGCCTTCCGCAATGCCGGGCGGCGCGGGCTGGTCGCCACCGCGCTTGTCCTGATTATCATTCAATTCGCCATTTACGTCGCGATGACGCTTTATTCGCTCGACCTGCAGGGGCCGGTGCTGAGCGGCACGGCGACCGCCGACCAGCTGAGGTCATGGGAAGAGCTGACCCGCGACACGATCATGCCCAGCCCCGAGCGGCGAGCCGAGGCGATCGCTCTGTATCAGGGACCGTGGACCAGCCTCGTCCACCATCAGGTCACCGAGAAAGCCTTCTTCCCGGTCGTCGGGATCTTTGCCTTCGGATGGGAAACGCTGGCCTACATGCTGCTCGGCATGGCGGCGCTGAAAAGCGGCCTGCTGACCGGTGCGTGGGACAACCGCCGCTATGCGAAGTGGCTGCTGGTCGGGCTGGCCGTCGTCCTGCCGTGCTATCTCATCGCGCTGCGCTTCCTTTTTCGCTCCGACTTCGCGGCGCCCGTGGTCTTCATGTGGAGCTTCGCTGCCGCCTCGCTACTGCGCCCGCTCATGGTGGTGGCGATCGCCTGCCTGATCATTCTTGCGACGCGGCGGGGCGGGGCGCTGACCCAGCGCATCGCGGCGGCCGGGCGCGCGGCGTTCAGCAACTATCTTGGGACGTCGATCGTGATGATCGGCCTGTTCTACGGCTGGGGCTTGGGCCTGTTCGCCACGCTCGGCCGCGCTGAGCTGGCGCTGATCGTGATCGCCGCTTGGGGCGTCATGCTGCTGTGGAGCAAGCCGTGGCTGACCCGCTTCCGTTACGGCCCGCTCGAATGGGCGTGGCGGAGCCTGACCTTGTGGCGGGTCCAGCCCTTCCGGCGTTAGATCCGGCCGAAGCTCTGGTTATTGGCCTTGCGCCCGAAGCCGCCGCCGGTGCCGCCGCGGCTGATTCGCGGGTTGGTGGCCTGATCGAACAGCTCGATCGTCTGGTCGAAAAGCCGGCGCAGCTTCACCACGTCGGCGACCAGCTCGTCGGGAAAGCGGCGGGTCTCGATGCACAAGCGCGCGGTCGATTCGATCAGTTCGGCGACCTTGGCCAGCGGCTCGGCCCCGAACTGCCGCGCTTCGCCCTTGATGGTGTGCGCAGGCATCACCAGCGCAACCGTATTCTCCTCGCGCATCGCCTGCTCGATCGCGGCGACCGACTTCACGCCGTCCTCGCGGAAATAGGACAGGATGCGGATAAAGCCGGGCCCGAGTTCGCCGCGCGATTTCTCAAAATGCGCCCAGTCGACCACGTCGGCGCTGCCCTCAGGCAAAAAGCTTTCCTCGTTCTGCATGCGAGGACTTTTAAGCGCAGAGGGTAAAGGCGAGGTTATTTTTGATCGAACGGGTTCTTGGGCGCGCGCAAGGTCATGCGCAGCGGGACGGCCCCCAAATCGAACTGCTTGCGCAAGGAGTTGAGCAGGTAGCGGCGATAGCTTTCGGGCAGCTGATCGACCCGCGTTCCGAACACCACGAAGGTCGGCGGGCGCGTCTTGATCTGGGTGATGTAGCGCAGCTTGATCCGCTTGCCGCCGGGCGCGGGCGGCGGGTTCTGTTCGACCGCGGCTTCGAACCAGCGGTTGAGCTCGCCGGTCGACACGCGCCGATTCCAGCCTTCGCGCAAGGTGAACGCCGCCCCGATCAGCTGGTCGATGCCCTTGCCCGTCACCGCCGACACCGTCAGCACCGGCACATTCTTGAGCTGGCTCAAGCCCTCTTCGAGGGCGGCCTTGATGCCGTTGAACAGCGAAGAGGCGTGCTCGGCGACGTCCCATTTGTTCACCGCCACCACGAGGGCGCGGCCTTCCTCGATCACCGCGCTGGCAATCTTCAAATCCTGCACTTCGAGCCCGCGGGTGGCGTCGAGCAAGAGCACCACCACCTCGGCCATGTCGATCGCCCGGCGGGTGTCCTGCGCCGACAGCCATTCGAGCTTGTCGTCGACCTTGGCGCGCTTGCGCAGGCCCGCGGTGTCGACCAGCTTGACCTTGCGGGTCTCGCCGGTGGGCGCGGTCCATTCCCAGTCGGTGCTGATGCTGTCGCGCGTGATCCCGGCTTCCGGCCCGGTAATCATCCGGTCCTCGCCGAGCATCTTGTTGACCAGGGTCGACTTGCCCGCGTTCGGGCGTCCGACGATCGCCAGATGCAGCGGCCGCATCGGGTCCTCGTGATCGAGCTCGGGCTCTTCCTCGATCTCGCGCTCGACGTGCGGGCGGAGCGATTCGAACAGGTCGACCAGCCCCTCGCCATGTTCGGCGGACAGCGCGATGGGTTCGCCGAATCCGAGGGAGAAGGCTTCCAGCCGGCCGCTTTCGCCCTGCCGCCCTTCGGCCTTGTTGGCGGCGACGATCACCGGCGTGTCTTCCTGCCGCAGCCAGCGGGCGATTTCCTCGTCGAGCGGGGTGACGCCTTCGCGCGCATCGATCAGGAACAGCGCGGCGTCGGCCTCTCGGATCGCGGCCTCGGTCGAACGACGCATCCGGCCGGGCAGGCTGGCGGGATCTTCATCCTCGAAGCCCGCCGTATCCATCACCTGGAATTCGAGGCCCAGCAACTGGCCGTCGCCGACACGGCGATCACGGGTGACGCCCGGGCGGTCGTCGACCAGCGCCACGCGCTTGCCGACGAGGCGGTTGAACAGGGTCGATTTGCCGACGTTGGGACGTCCGACGATGGCAACGATGGGCTGGGGCATGGCGTGCGCCTAGCCCAAGACCTTCGTCAAAGCGAGCCTGCCGGCCCCGGCCGCCTCAGCGATAGGCGTGGAGCCGGCCCTTGTCGTCGAGGATGTACAGCGTGTTGTTGGCGACCACCGGTTCCTGGCTGATCGGCGCGCCGACATTGGTCTGGCTCTGGAAAGCGCCGGTCGCCGGATCGACATTGACGATCACGCCATTGCGCCCGGCGAGAATCAGGCGGCCACCCGCGAGCACCGGCCCCGCATAGCTGATCGGCCCGCGCTTGGACTTCATGTTCTCGAAGCCGGGAAGCTGGTTGATCCAGCGGATCTTGCCGGTGTTGCGGGCGATCGCCATCACCTTGGCATCGTCGGTCACCGCGAACAGCCAGTCGCCCGCGATCCACGGCGTGCTGATCCCGGCGAGATTGAGCTCCCAGATGCGCTGCCCGCTGATGAGATCGAGCGCGACCATACGCCCGCCCTGGCCGAGCGCGAACACCTGGCCGTTGTCGATCACCGGCGACGCGTCGATGTCGCTCAGGGTCGCGACGCTGGTCGAGATGGAGGTGCGCGACAGTGCATCCTGCCAGACCAGGCGACCGTTCTCGAAGCGATAAGCGTTGAGCTCGCCGCTCGAAAAGCCCGCAACCACCGTGCCGCGATCGAACGCGGGGGCGGCGGTGCCGAACACGCCCGCGATCTCCACCGCGGCGGTGGCCGACCAGTTGGTCGCGCCGTCCGCCGTCTTTAGGCTGTAGATCTGGTTGTCCTGGCTCATCACGTAAAGCGTGTCGCCAACCACCGTCGGAGCGCCTCGCAGGGGCCCACCCGGGCGAACCTGCCACACCGGCGCGCCAGTGGCGGCATTGAGCGCGGTGACGAAGCCGAGGCCGTTGGTGGCGAACACGCGGTCGCCTTCGGCCGCAACGCCGCCGCCGAATAGCGAGGCATTGTTGCCGCGCTCGGTCCCGAACTGTGCCGCCCAGCGCTGACCGCCGGTGGCGGCGTCGAACGCGCGCACGGTGGCAGTGCTGTCGATGGTGTAGACGGTGCCGTTCTGGACGACCGGCGGCGCGGCAAGGCGTTGGGACAGTGTGCTGCCCTGACCGATCGACACATTCCATGCCTCGGCCAGAGTCGTACCAAGCGCGGGGTGGCCGGCCGACTTGGACGGCGTTCCGCCGGCCTGGTTCCAGTTGGCATTCACCTCGGCGACGGGAATCGAGAAGGGCAGGGCCGCGGTGGCGGGATCGACCTGCACGTCGGGATCGGTCGACAGCACCGACACGCGGTCGCCGACGACCGGCGTCTTGGGGCGCGATTTGCCGACAACACCGCAGCCGGCGAGCAGGCTGGCGGCGAGAGCCACGGAAACGACTTTGCGGATCATACGGCTGGGTCTGTCCTCAACGGGCCGCCGGGGCGGCCGGAATGGCGAGGCCCGAGGCGAGCAGCTCGGCGCGGGCACGGATGGAAGGGGGTACGTTGGTGTCGGCGGCGACGGCGTTCAGCAGGGCGGCGGCCTCACGCTTACGATTGGCCTTGATCATCGCCAGCGCGGTGAGTTCGCCGGCCGAACCGTACCAGGCGCTGTCCTTCACCGCGAGCGGCGACAGGCGCTCGATCACCTGCTGGGGTTGCAGCGTGTCGAACTCGAGCTGGGTCAGCCGGATGGTGGCGGTGTCGCGCACCGTCTGGGGGACGCTCTTGTCCTCGATGATCTGCTTATATTGCGCCGAGGCGGTGGCCCGATCACTCTTCTGCAGGGCGAGCGCGGCGCTGGTCAGCCGGGCGGCGCCGGTCATGCTGCCATTGCCCTCGGCCGCCAGCGTATCGAGCCGCTGCGCGATGTCGGTGCCGCTCTTGCCCTGACCGACGTCGGTCAGGATCGCGGAAAACTGCTCGCTGTTGGCGGCGGCCTGCTCGGCCTGCTGGTTTTTCCAGAACAGCCACACCGCGATTGCGACCAGCAGCAGCACGGCGGCAGCGATGATCCACTTGCCATAGCGCTTGAATACCGCCTCCGCCTGGTCACGACGAAGATTCTCGTCGACCTCGCGGATAAAGGTTTCGCTGGTTTCTCCGGGCGCAAGTGCCAAGTCGGTCCTCGTGTGTCGTGCAGTGAACCGCTCATTGGCAGGGCCGGATGAACGGGAGCTTGAAGCGAAGCGCTCCTAGCCAGTTTTGCGCACCGCTTCTAGCTCTTGGGCCGATAGGTCTGGTCGGCGGTGGGGAAGCTGCGGTCGCGGACCTCCCCGGCATAAGTCGCGACGGCCTCGCCGATGCGGGTCGCCAAATCGTCGTACCGCTTCACGAACCGCGGCGTGCGCTCGAACAATCCCAGCATGTCTTCGGTCACCAGCACCTGCCCATCGCATTCGGCCGAGGCGCCGATGCCGATGGTTGGGATCGCCACCTTGCGGGTGATCTGGGTGGCGAGATCCTCCATCACGCCTTCGAGTACCACGGCAAAGGCGCCGGCGTCGGCGACCGCCTGCGCGTCGCGCAGGATCTTGGCCGCTTCCGCCTCGCTCCGCCCGCGCGCGCCATAGCCGCCGAGCGCGTTCACCGCCTGCGGGGTTAGGCCGACGTGCGCGATCACCGGGATGCCGCGCTCGACAAGGAAGCGGATGGTCGGCGCCATCGCCTCGCCGCCTTCGAGTTTCACCGCCGCGCAGCCGGTTTCCTTCATCACCCGCGCGGCGCTGGCGAAGGCGAGTTCGGGGCTTGCTTCATAGCTGCCGAACGGCATGTCCACCGCGACCAGCGCGTGCCAGCTTCCGCGCACCACCGCGGCACCGTGGGCGCACATCATCTCCAGCGTCACCGGCACGGTGGAGGGCAGGCCGTAGATCACCTGCCCCAGGCTGTCGCCGGCCAGCAGCAGGTCGCAATGCGGATCGAGCAATTGCGCCGTCCGCATGGTGTAGGCGGTCAGCATCACGATCGGCTGCTCGGTCTTGCCGTCCTGCTTGCGGCCTTTGAGGCCGGGCACGGTCATGCGTTTGCCTGGGACGGGCGAGGGGGTCGCCCGGCTGGTTGCCGTATCGAGAGTGAAGGTGCTCAACGAAGCCAGCCTTTCTGCTGTGAATGGTGCGCGAACCAGAGACTTGCGGCGCAGAGTCCGATGACGATGGCGGCGGCGATGGCGTCACCCATCGTGCCGAGCGCCCGCACCTGCGACACGACCAAAAACGGAAGAAAGGTACCGATCGCGCCGATCAGGGAGACCAGCAACGCCACCACGGACCAGCTGCGCCGGAGCAGCAACCCGATCGCGCCGAGCAGACCGGACCACACCGCGACGGCATAGACCGCCGTCTGCCACCCCGGCATCGCCGCCATCTTGGCCTGCTGCTCGGCCGGCATCTGCTCGAGCGGGGTCATCATGGTGACCAGGTAGCCTGCCACTCCCACGCCCATGAAAAGAAGCACGGCGACCGCGCCCATCCAGAACGACTTCGGGACTGAGTGCGAGCCGGCATGTGCGTTGGCCATGATGATCTCCCCTGCTTAGCAGGCATGAAGCATAGCGCGCGCGCAGTGCGATGGGAACGGAGGCGCAACCATCATGCCTTTTGGGGGCGGGTAGGAAGAAGCCACAGCATCGCCCCTGCGACCACCGCCACCGCTGCGCTTGCCACGAAGGTCGCCGACGAACCCTCGGCATCCCACAACAGCCCCGCGCCGAGGCTGGCGAGCAGAAGGCCGATGCCGGTCGCGACGTTGAACAGGCCGAAAGCGGTGGCGCGAAGGTGCGGCGGGGCGACATCGGCGAGGAGCTTGGCGAACAGCCCTTGCGTCAGCGCCATGTGCGCGCCCCACAAGGCGACTCCGACGATCACGCCCGCCAGACCGTTCGCAGTCGCCAGCACCGCATTGCCGATCACCAGCAAGGCGATTCCCGCGGTCAGGATCAGTCGCGGATCGCGCCGGTCGCCGAGCGCGCCTGCCGGATAGGAGAGCAGCACGTACGAGAGATTGAACACCACCAGCATCAGGGGCGCGGTGGCAAAGCTGAGCCCGGCGTCGGCGCCTTTGAGGATGAGGAAGCTTTCCGAAAATCGCGCAAGGGTGAAGAAGAAGGCGACGAGAATGACCCGGCGGCACCCCGCGTCCACCTCGCGAAAACTTCGCAGCAGCGGCGGCGCCTTGACCGTGACTGCCGCCCGTTCGGGCTCGCGCAGGAAGAGCAGAATGATCGCGACCGAGACGAACGCCGGAATGACCGCGATCCAGAAGATGCTGCGAATGTCGCCCGCCAGCCAGATCATCAGCCCGGCGGCGGCCAGCGGCGCCAGCAATGCGCCCACGGTATCGAGGCTCTGCCGCAGGCCGTAGGCGGCGCCGCGCTGTTCGGGTGGGGTCTCGTCGGCGATCAGCGCGTCGCGCGGCGCACCGCGCAGGCCCTTGGCGGTGCGATCGACCAGCCGCGCGCCGAGCACGGTCAGCGGGCTGCCGGCCAGCGCGAACAAAGGCTTGGTGATTGCCGCCAGGCCATAGCCGGCGAGAATCCAAGGTTTACGCTTCTGCTGCTTGTCGCTCAATCGCCCGCCGGCGAGCTTGGCAAAACTCGCGGTCGCTTCCGCCACCCCGTCGATCGCGCCCAGCACCGCGACGCTGGCGCCCAACGTCACGGTGACGAAGAGAGGCAACAGCGCGTGAACGATCTCGCTCGACAGATCCATGAACAGGCTGACTAAGCCAAGGACCCAAATGGAGCGGGGAAGGGCGGGGCGGTTCACCGGGAGGACTTAGCCGCCTTCTTTCTCCTCGTCTCCCAGCCCTTTTTCGCGGCCTCACTGCGATTGCGCGAGCGGCCCGCGCCGCTTTCCTTGCCGCCGCCGTCCATCTTGTTGACGGTCGCCCAGGCGATCCGCTCGGCTTCTTTTGCCGGGCGGCCTTGCGCTTCATAGCCTTTTTCGATCTCGGCGGCCTTGCGGCGCTGCTTGTCGGTGTAGGCGCTCTTGTCTCCTTGCGGCATGATCCTCTCCTCTTGCCATTGCTGCAACGCACCAATTCGGCTAAGGGCGCACCAACTTCTCCCAAGGAAATCGCAATGACCCTCCGCAACGTGGCGATCATCGCCCACGTCGATCACGGCAAGACGACCCTCGTCGACCAGCTCTTCCGCCAGTCCGGCACCTTCCGCGATAATCAGCGGATCGACGAACGGGCGATGGATTCGAACGACCTCGAAAAAGAGCGCGGAATCACGATTCTCGCCAAGTGCACGTCGGTCGAATGGGACGACGGCAAGGGCACCGCGACCCGCATCAATATCGTCGACACTCCCGGCCACGCCGACTTCGGCGCCGAGGTGGAGCGCATCCTGTCGATGGTCGACGGGGTGATCCTGCTGGTCGATGCCGCCGAAGGCCCGATGCCGCAGACCAAGTTCGTCACCGGCAAGGCGCTCGGCCTGGGCCTCAAGCCCATCGTCGTCGTCAATAAGATCGACCGCCCCGATGCGCGCGCCGCCGAAGTGCTGGACGAATGCTTCGAGCTGTTCCTCAGCCTCGACGCCAATGACGAGCAACTCGACTTCCCGGTGCTCTACGCCTCGGGCCGCAACGGTTATGCCGGCCGCGAGGACACGGTGCGCGAAGGCGATCTGACGCCGCTGTTCGAGACCATCGTCAGCCACGTTCCCGAGCCCGGCCTGCCGATCCACGGCGAGTTCAAGATGCTCGCGACCCTGCTCGACCGCGATCCGTTCCTCGGCCGCATCCTGACCGGCCGCGTCGAATCGGGTACGCTGCACATCAATCAGCCGATCCGCGCCCTGGACGTTCACGGCGCCAAGGTCGAGGAAGGCCGCGCGACCAAGATCTTCGCCTTCCATGGCCTAGAGCGCGTGCCCGTCGAGCAGGCGCAGGCGGGCGACATCATCGCTATCGCCGGCCTGATGAACGCGACCGTGTCGAACACGATCGCGACGCCGTCGGTGACCACTCCGATCAAGGCCCGCCCGATCGATCCGCCGACGCTCGCCATGAGCTTCGCGGTCAACGACAGCCCCTATGCGGGGCGCGACGGCGACAAGGTGCAGAGCCGCATCATCCGCGAGCGTCTGGAGCGCGAGGCGGAGACCAATGTCGCCATCCGGGTCACCGTTGCTCACGACAACGACAGCTATGAAGTTGCCGGCCGCGGCGAACTTCAGCTCGGCGTGGTGATCGAGACCCTCCGCCGCGAAGGCTTCGAACTGTCGATCAGCCGCCCGCGCGTGCTGTTCCAGGACGGCCCCAATGGCCGTGAAGAGCCGTACGAAACCGTCGTGATCGACGTCGACGACGAATATAGTGGCACGGTCGTCGAGAAGATGAGCCTTCGCAAGGCCGAGATGACCGACATGCGTCCGTCGGGCGCCGGCAAGACCCGCCTGACCTTCAGCGCCCCGTCGCGCGGGCTGATCGGTTATCACGGCGAATTCCTGTCGGACACCCGCGGCACCGGCATCATGAACCGCCTCTTCGAGAAATACGGCCCCCACAAGGGTCAGATCACCGGTCGCCAGAACGGCGTCCTGATCTCGATGGAAAAGGGCAAGGCGCAGGCCTACGCCCTGAACATGCTCGAAGAGCGCGGCGTGCTGTTCATCAGCCCCGGCGACGATCTCTACGAGGGCATGATCATCGGCGAGAATGCCAAGCCGCAGGACCTCGAGGTCAATCCGCTCAAAGCCAAGCAGCTGACCAACTTCCGCGCTAGCGGCAAGGACGAAGGCATCCGCCTCACCCCGCCGCGCCGGATGACGCTGGAGCAGGCGATCGCCTACATTCAGGACGACGAGTTGGTCGAAGTAACCCCCAAGGTCATCCGACTGCGCAAGCGACATCTCGATCCGCATGAGCGCAAGCGCCAGAGCCGCAAGGCCGAAGCTGCCTGAATTTGACAGGGCCCCGGTGACGAGCCGGGGCCCTTTTCATATCTGCTTGATTCGCTTGCCCATTTCACAGCTCATCGCTTCCGCGTTTCGCTTCGTCTGAAAGGGTGTCCCGCGCTGGGAACCGGCCGCGCAACTCGTCTCACGCGCCGCCCGCTTTGGCCAATTTCGGATGCGCGACGCGCGAATAACCCTAAGTCAGCCTCAACAAGACGAGAGCGAGGGCGCCGACCGATTGATAAGGCGGCGCTAGGGCAAGTCGGACGAGGGCGAAGCCGCTGCACCCGAGGGGTGCGAGTGTGGCGTGGCCGGACCCTCGGCCGCAAGACAGTGAGAATGAATTGATCAAGCGTTTGGCGTTGGGCCGCGTGCCCGCGATGGTTTTCCTGTTGGCCGTTTCCGGTCTTGCGGCACCTGCCGCGGCGCAGGTCGGCACCATCGCAGCAACTCCGGTTGCCGCAACCACCGCCACCGTTTCGACCCCGGTCGCCGCGACCGCGCTGCCCACCGCCACACCTGGCACGATCGCCGCTGCCCCCGTTCTCCAGACCGCCCCCGCGCCGGGTCGTGCCGCCATCCTTTCGGCCACCCCGCGACCGGTGACCGGCACCACCCCGCCGACCGGCACCACCGATGTTCGTCCCGCCGTCACCCACGCCGGCCTTTGGCCGATGGTGTGGGCCAAAACGCAGGCTGCGGCGCCTGCGCTGACCGAGCAGGAAGAATGCATCGCCATCGCCGTTTATCACGAAGCCCGGGGTGAACCGCTCGACGGGCAGCTGGCGGTGGCCGAAGTGATCATGAATCGCGCCGCCTCGGGCCGTTATCCGGCCGGGTGGTGCGATGTCGTGAAGCAGCCCTGGCAGTTCAGTTTCGTCAATCCACGCACCGGCCACATGCCCGGCGTCAACCGTGCCAGCGCGAGCTGGGCCTATGCCGAGGCGATCACCCGCATCGCGGTCGGCAATTTCGCCGATGCGCTGCCCGGTGACGTGCTGTGGTATCACGCCGATTACGTCGCACCGAGCTGGGGTCGCCGCCTCGCCAAGGTCGAAAAGATCGGCGCGCACATTTTTTACCGCGCGAGCTGAGGTCGGCGGGCGGCCCCGGATCGCTCGTCAAGCGTGACGCCATGACGTCTCGCCCCCGTAACTACTCGGCTTACCGATAACTCGCTCACCGCGGGATTCGCAGGACGAATCCGCGCTGCAACCCTTTGCACCGGGTGGCTTTGCCACCGGGAGGGTGCAACGTGTTGAAGATCTTGATCGTCGAGGACGAACGGCCGCTTGCGGAAACGCTTCGTTACCTGGTCGAGGACAATCCTCGCTACCGGGTGGTGGGAATTGCGTCCGACCTGCCTTCCGCGCTCGAGCTGCTGGAGCACGGGCGTCCCGACCTTGCCTTGGTCGATCTTCACCTCGCGCATGGCTCGACCGGCTTCTCGGTCGCGGTGCGGCTCAACGATGCCGGCGTGCCCTGCCTGTTCGTGACCGGGCGGCCGCCTGGCTTCGCCATGCCCGACCTTGCGCTCGGCCTTCTGCTCAAGCCGTTCACCGGTAACGACGTGCACCGCGCGCTGGCGCTTGCGGAAGACGTCATGCGTGGCCGCGAGACGCTTCGCCCGCGGATTCCGCGCAATCTGCAGTTGTTCGAAAACGAGGAAGAGGTTGAGCCGGAGCCCGACGCGCCTGCGCTCCTGCCCCGACAGGGTTTCAAAGCGAGACTCGAACGCTGGATCGGTGGCAGCCCGCATTGAACCGATCGATCAACCGATCGTTAATCGGGCAAGCAACTGATTAAACGAGTATTTCGCTGTGCCCCATCGAATGTTCCTCGGCGCTGCCCTGATGGCAGCGGCGCTCGGCGGAGCCTTGCCGGCTGCCGCCGCGACCGCCGTCTACGAGACGAGCGGCTCGATGCCGGCGGCCAGCGCAGTCGCTCGCTTTTACGAAGCTCGGCAACAGCCGCTGTGGCTGCAATCTCCGGACGCCGTGCGTACGTTGCTCGACGCGCTAAGCACCGCCGATGTCGACGGCCTTGCCCAAGGCCCGGAACTCGCGGCCCGGATCGAGCGAGTGCTGGGTGATGCCGATGCCGGCGTGCCGGGGGCGGCGCGCGAGGCCGAGCGGCTGATTAGCAATGCGTTCGTGCTCCACGCCCAGGTGCTGAAATGGCCCGGCAACAACGGCATCATCTACGCCGATCCCTCGCTCGCCCCGCGCGTGCCGAGCCCAGCGGGGATCCTCGAACGCGCTGCCAGCGCCCCCGATCTTGCGGCTTTTGTGCGCCAGACGGTGGACGTGAACCCGATCCATGCGGCACTGCGCGAGGCCGCGATCAAGGATATGCGCCTGCTCGGCACGCCGTCGCGGGCGATGAAGGCCAGCCTCGAACGCTCGCGCCTGCTTCCATCGGAGGGGCGTTTCGTCCTCGTCGATGTCGCCAGCCAGCAGTTGATGATGATCGAGGACGGCCGGGTCGTCGACCAGATGAAGGTGGTAGTCGGCAAGCCCGGTATGAAAACGCCCTTGCTTGCCGGCACCCTGCGCCAGGCGACCTTCAATCCCTATTGGAACGTGCCCGTCGATCTTGCCGCCAGCAACGTCGCGCAGAACGTGCTGAAGAACGGCCTCGGCTGGTTCCGCTCGCGCAACTATGAAGTGTTGAGCGACTGGACCAACGACGCGACGGTGCTCGATCCGGCCAGCATCGATTGGCAGGCGGTTGCCGATGGGCGGGTCGAAGCGCGCGTGCGCCAGCGTCCGGGACCGGGCAACTCGATGGGCGCGATGAAGTTCGAATTCCCTAACGATCGCGGCATCTATCTTCACGATACGCCCGACCGGCAATTATTCTCCGAGGCCGAGCGGACATTCAGCTCGGGCTGCGTGCGGCTGGAGGATGCCGCGCGCCTCGGCCGCTGGCTCCTCGGCCGCGAAGCGGTCGCGAGCAGCAGCCAGCCCGAGCTCAACGTCGCGCTTCCGACGCCCGTGCCGGTGTTCCTGACTTATCTAACGGTCCGTCCTGGCGCTAACGGCACGCTCGCCTATGCGCCCGACGTCTACGGTCTCGACACGGCGGGCGAAGGGCAGCTGGCAGCGGCGCAGTGATCCGGACGCGGATCAGCCGCCCGTAGTGGCGAGACGCTCCAGCTCAGACGCGCTGACACCAAGAACGGCGCCCTTGTCGCTTGCAGCGATCCCATTGCGTGGCAGGCGGACGAGCTTGCCGGAAGTGAGCTTCAGCGTGACGAACTCCGCATCGATTGCATCGATCGTCCCGGCCAGCGCGCCGCTTTGCCCATAGACATTGGCACCGGCCACAAGCTTGGCGTTGGCTTCCGCCAGCGCGGCTTCGGTTTGCTGGTTGAGCTGATCGCGGGTCAAAGCGAACAGCAACTTGCCCTCGCTCGGCGTGAACGAATTCGCCGGCAGAGCAACCTTGAGCTTGTCGGTTTCGACCACCAGCTGATCGCCCTTCACGCTGTAGATCGTTCCCACAGGATTACCCGCCGTATCGACGACCTGCGTGCCGGGAACAATTGCGGGCGACTGCGCCACGGCAGCCGGAGTAACCAACGCAAGGGCGGCAGCGGCGAGATAGATGCGGGGGTTGAGAACCATCATGTCGTAGCAGTCTCCTGAAGAAAATGTCCGACTACACTTTACCCCATCGAAGCAACGCTTCCCATGCGCCGGGCTCGTTCTGCCCCGCCTAGCGCTCGTCATACCGACACCGCACCGCGTACGGACGAGATCGAAGATCGTGCATCACTGATTTTGCTTGGAAAATGGATGCCCGACGTGGATTCGAACCACGATTGACGGAGTCAGAGTCCGTAGTCTTACCATTAGACGATCGGGCATCGGGCGCGCCTCGGCGCGACGACAGGGGGCAGCTAGGGGGCCGGTCCGACGCTGTCAACGTCTTTGCGCTAACTTGCGCTCGGGCTTCAATCTGGCTTAAGCCTGCTTTCAAGTCAGCCGTCCGGGGTTTGCCGGGTCGGTGCAGGTTTATGGAATTGAAGCGATGGCATCCGTTTCTGCCAGCGCGCCGATGCCGGGTCGTCCGGCCGGGCACCGGACAAATGCTCGCTCACCCGCAGCGAACCCCCCGCCACAGCAACCTTATGCCGCGATCGATCTCGGCACCAATAACTGCCGCCTGCTGATCGCGCGCCCGACCAGTGGCGGGTTCACCGTGGTCGATGCCTTTTCGCGGATCGTCCGGCTGGGCGAAGGGCTCGCCAGCAGCGGCCGGCTGACGCAGGACGCGATGGACCGGGCGGTCGACGCGCTTGGCGTTTGTTCGGACAAGCTGCGCCGCCGCCGGGTCGGCCTGGCTCGCTCGGTCGCCACCGAAGCCTGCCGCCGCGCCGCCAACGGCCGCGACTTCATCGAACGGGTGCGCGAGGAAACCGGTATCGCGCTGGAAATCATCCCGCCGCAGGAAGAAGCGCGCCTGGCCGTCCTCGGCTGTCACAAATTGCTCGAACCGGGCGATGGGCCTGCCATCATCTTCGACATCGGCGGCGGCTCGACCGAGCTGGTGCTGGTCGAACCCGGCGACGGTCCCGACGCCAACCCGCGCATCAGGGCCTGGTGGAGCGCGCCGTGGGGCGTGGTTTCGCTGACCGAAAGCGAGGGCAGGGCGGCGATCGAGGGTCCTGACCGGATCGTCGCCTATGCGCGGATGAAGTCTCGCGCTTCCCGCGCCTTCGACAGCTTCGCGCAACTTCTGCCCGAGCGCACCGACAACATTCGCCTGCTCGGCACCAGCGGCACGGTAACGACGCTCGCGTCCGTCCACCTCGCGCTGCCGAGCTACGATCGCCGCGCGGTCGATGGCCTGCACGTGCCGATCGACGCCATGCGCGATATCTCGACCCGGATCGCCGAAATGGATTTCGAGGGCCGGGCGTCGCTGCCCTGCATCGGTGCCGAGCGCGCCGACCTGGTGGTCGCCGGCTGTGCGATCCTCGAATCGATCCTCGACATCTGGCCCGCCGCCCATCTCGGCATCGCCGATCGAGGTATTCGCGAAGGCATTCTGCGCAGCCTGATGGCCCGCGACGGGCACGTCCTGTAAGCGCCGGTCGATGACTACCCGCGTCAAGACCGCCAAGGGCCGCAAGGTCGGCTCCACCAAATGGCTTCAGCGGCAGCTGAACGACCCCTACGTCAAGAAAGCCAAAGCCGAAGGCTATCGCAGCCGCGCCGCCTACAAGCTGCTCGAACTCGACGAGAAATTCCGCTTCCTGCGCGGGTCGAAGGCGGTGGTCGACCTCGGCATCGCGCCGGGCGGGTGGAGCCAGGTGGTGCGCAAGAAATGCCCGCAGGCGGCGGTGGTCGGGATCGACTTCCTTGAGGTCACGCCGCTCGACGGAGTTACCATCCTCCACATGGATTTCACCGATGAGGACGCCGACGCGCGTCTGAAGGAAGCGCTCGGCGGGGAAGCGGATCTCGTGCTGTCGGACATGGCCGCCAACACCGTCGGCCATCCGCAGACCGACCATTTGCGCACGATGGGGCTGGTCGAACTCGGCCTCGAATTCGCCAAGGACGTGCTGAAGCCCGGCGGCGCTTATGTCGCCAAGGTCCTGGCCGGCGGGACCGATCACCAGCTACTTGCCGAACTCAAGAAGCATTTTAACACCGTGAAGCACGCCAAGCCGCCCGCCAGCCGCAAGGATTCGAGCGAATGGTATGTCGTGGCGCAGGGCTTCAAGGGCCGGACTGACGGGCCCGGCGTCGACATCGAGGCTGACGCGGAACCGGCGGAACAGCGCCCGACGCCATGATCGCCCCGACCCTCGAAACCGAGCGCCTCGTCCTGCGCGAAATCCGCGAGGAAGACCTCGACGGTTGGGCCGAGCTGATGGGCGACCCCGACAGCGCCCGTTATATCGGCGGCACGCTCAATCGTGCGCAGTCGTGGCGGGCGATGGCGACCTTTGCCGGCTGCTGGGCGCTCAAGGGCTTCGGCATGTTTTCGGTGATCGAAAAAGCGAGCGGCCGCTGGATCGGCCGGCTTGGGCCGTGGCAGCCCGAAGGCTGGCCCGGCACCGAGGTCGGCTGGAGCATTCTCAAATCCGCCTGGGGGAAGGGCTATGCCGCCGAGGGCGCCACGGCGGCGATCGACTGGGCTTTCGAAACGCTCGGCTGGAGCGACGTCATCCACGTCATCGACGTCGAGAACGCCCGCTCGATCGCGTTGGCCGAGCGGCTCGGCTCCACCGACCTCGGCCCCCGCACGCTTCCGGCGCCGCTCGACAAGTATAACGTCCACGCCTGGGGCCAGTCGCGCGAGCAATGGCTGGCACGGCGCGCGCCTGAGACCCGGTGAAGCGCACTCGCCTCCGCGTCTGCCGAGCCAAGCGGGCCTTCTCACAACCGGACGAGGCCAGCGCGGCGGCGACAGCGAGCGCCCTCGACCTGCGCCCTTATCGCTGCGACCGCTGCCGGGCCTATCACCTGACCAGCCGCCGCAAGGGCAAGCGCATTCCGCGTCCGGCTGCTCATCCTCCATCTGCCGTCATTTCCCTGAAGGACTGACTTCATGAACATCGAGAACAGCCGCAACTATTACGGGCAGGTGCTGTCCGGCTCCTCGGACCTCAGGACCGATGCCTGCTGCACGATGGAAGCGCCGCCCAAAGCCGTCCGCGCGGCGCTCGCCAACGTCCATGAGGAAGTGCGCGCGCGTTATTATGGCTGCGGTCTGGTGGTTCCCGATGCGATCGAAGGCTGCGCGGTGCTCGACCTCGGTTCGGGGTCCGGACAGGACGCCTATCTGCTGTCGCAAATGGTGGGCGCGAGTGGCAGCGTCCTGGGGGTGGATGCCACGCCCGAACAACTCGCCGTCGCCGAACGTCACAAGGATTGGCACGCCGAGCGGTTCGGCTTTGCCAACACCAGTTTCCTCCAGGGCGACATCGAGCGCCTCGACGATCTCGCGCTGGCCGATGCGTCGTTCGACGTGATCGTGTCGAACTGCGTCATCAACCTCGTTGCCGACAAGGCGGCGGTGTTCCGCGCCGCGCACCGTTTGCTGAAGCCCGGCGGCGAGCTTTATTTTTCGGACGTTTATGCCGACCGCCGGGTCGCGCCAGCCCTGCTCGCCGATCCGGTGCTCCACGGCGAATGTCTTGCGGGAGCGCTTTACTGGGGCGATTTTCAGGCTCTTGCCAAAACATCGGGCTTTGCCGACCCGCGACTGGTCACCGACCGACCGCTCGGGATCGGCGACCCGGTCGTGGCCGAAAAGGTCGCCGGCCACCGCTTTTTCTCGGCTACCTATCGCTTGTTCAAGCTCGACGGCCTCGAACCGCAATGCGAGGATTATGGCCAGGCGGTCCGCTATCGCGGCACGATTGCCGGTTCCGAGCGACTGTTCGTCCTCGACAAGCATCACGGCATCGAGGCCGGACGCGTGTTTCCGGTTTGCGGCAATACGTGGCGAATGCTGGCCGATACGCGCTTTGCACCGCACTTCGACTTTTTCGGCGATTTCGAGAAGCACTATGGCATCTTCGCCGGCTGCGGCACGTCCATGCCGTTCGACGTTGCCGATAGCTCCGCCTCGGGACCGGGCGCTTGTTGTTGAGCGAGCCCGCTAGGCGTCGCCGGCCGCCGCCATCATGTCCATGAGATTGCGCGCGGCATCGCGGTCGGCAGGTTCGGGAAAGGCGACATCGAGGTCGGGCGCGCTGCCCAGCGTATAGAGCAATGTCCACAAGGCGAAGCGCTGCTCGCGATCTTCGGCGAGGCCAAGATCGACGGTCAATCGCTCGATCCCCGCTTCGAGGCCGGCTGGGGTGACGGCCGTCAGGTCGGTCGTTCCGAACGCGCGGTGGAGGAGGTCGTCGATCCTCACTTGGCGTTGGCGGCCCGCGCGGCGGCGATCGCCTCCTTCAAGGCATCATAACCGACCGCGCCGTTCAGCACCTTGTCGCCGACGATGAACAGCGGCGTTCCGGTCGCGCCGAGTTGCTGCGCGAGCTGGAAATTCTTGCGCAATTCGCCGTCGATTTCGGGCGAAGAGGGGACAGCCGCCGGCACACCCGCCGCCGCCGCCGCTTTGGCCAGCGTCGCTTGGGAAGGTCGCCCGGCGTCGTACAACGCATCGTGGAACGCCATGAACCGGCCGGCCTTGCTCGCGCCCAGTGCCATTCGCGCCGCAAGTTCGCTTTCTGGGCCGAGGATCGGGAATTCGCGATACACGACGCGGAGTTTCGGATCTTCCTTCACCAGCCGCGCGACCACCGGCAGCGATGCCTTGCAGTAACCGCAAGCGTAATCGTAGAATTCGACCAGGGTGACATCGCCGTCCCTGGCGCCCTGCCAGGAGGAGCCGAACGGCGTCTCGAGCGCGGCGCGATTGGCTGCCAGAACGGGTGCGAACTGGTTTTCGCGCAGGGCGTCGGCGGTTTCGACCAGGATGGTCGGATTCTCCAGCATCGCCTTGCGCACGATTTGGTCGGCCCAGCCGCCCTGCACCGCCGCGATCGCCAGCGCCACGGTCGCGATGGCTCCCCCCGCGGCCCCCACCAAGAGGGTGCCGAGCCCGCTGCTTCCCTTGCCGTCACTCACTTCGATGAACGTCCCCGACCCTTGCGGTCCTTTTCGACCTCGGTGCGGCTTACCATGGCGATATCCTGCGCACGAAGAAAATCGGGCGTGCCCTGGGGAATGCCCTTCAAGGCTCGCTCGGCGCTGGCCAACGCAAGCTTGGGCTCGCCCTCCAGACTGTAGCGTTCGGCGGTCGCCAGCGCGGCGCGGGGCATGTCGCCCTTGCGGTCATAGATGACGCCGAGCTGATACCAGGCGAACGGTTGCTCGTTGTCGCGCCCGATCGAGGCGCGAAGCACCTTTTCGGCCTCGGGCAGATTATCGTTCTTCTCGGTCGCGAGCAGCGCATGGCCGAGCATCGCCTGAATCATCGGCTGGTCGGGCGCCTTGGCGACCGACTGGCGCAGCGGCTCGAGCGCTTCGGTCGGCTTGCCGCTTTCGAGCAGGATCTGGCCTTTAAGCTCAAGATAGAAGGGGTCCTGCGGCGCGGTCGCCAGCAGCGCGTCGGCTTCCTTGAGCGCTGAATCGCGGTCGCCCATCCGGTGATAGGCATAAGCGCGGGCATAATGCGCCGGAACGCTCTGATTGCTTGGCGGATAGGTGCGCAGCACCGCTTCCTTGTCGCTGATATAGCCGATCAGCTTGGCCCGTACGCGCTGGAACCGGGCTTCGAGCGCCGGGTCGGTCGGGCGAGCCCAGGCCGGGTCTTTCTTATAGAGGTCGGTCAGCGTCGCCACGCGCTCGCTGCTCAGCGGGTGAGTGCGGTTGTAGCTGTCGGTGGCATAGACCGCGAGGCGATATTCCTGATTCTGCAATTTCTTGAAGAACTGGATCGAGCCCTGGCCCGACACTCCCGCCTTGCTGAGGTAGGAGACGCCGGCCAGGTCGGCGCTGGTTTCCTGCGCGCGGGTGAAGGCGAGGAATTGGCCCATCGCCATCTGCTGGCCCAGCGCCATCGCGCCCATGCCCGCTTCGCCCGCGCCCGCCGCCATCGCCAGCCCGCCGAGCACCAAGCTCAAGATGCTGATGCCGGTCGCCTGCTTTGCTCCTTCGCCCGAACGGATGACGTGGCCGCCGGCGACGTGGCCAAGCTCGTGGGCGATGACGCCCTGTACCTGATTGGCATTGTCGGCCTGGGTGAGGAGGCCGGTGTGAATATAAACGACCTGTCCGCCCGCGACGAACGCGTTGATCTCCGGATCGTTGATCAGGACGATCTTGACGTTCTTGGGATCGAGCTGCGCGGCTTCGATAAGCGGCTTGGACATGTCGGCGAAAAGCTTTTCGGTCTCGCTGTCGCGAAGGATCGACTGGGCCGCCGCAGGCTGGGCCGCGGCCATCCCAAGGGCGAGGAAAAGCATCAGCCGGGCGCTGAGCGGGGTCACGCGTCGCATGGGTGGGACCACTCTGCCACGGCGGCTGAACGGGGGGTGACTGTTGCCCGCGGACTGGCGTAAAGGCATGTCCTTTCCTGACACAAACTTCGAGCGATTGCCAAAGCCTTGAGCCTGTTTGCCACCTTCACCGACCACTTGAACCGCATCCTCGACGAACTGACCGCCGCCGGGTCGCTCCCCGCTGACCTGCCGCGCGGTAACATCACCGTCGAGCCGCCGCGCGATGCCAGCCATGGCGATCTATCGACCAACGCGGCGATGGTGCTGGCCAAGCCCGCCCAGACCAATCCGCGCGCACTTGCCGGGCTGCTGGTGCCGGCGCTGCAAGCGATTCCGGGCGTCGCCGAGGTGCAGATCGCGGGCCCCGGCTTCATCAATATCAAGCTGGCGGACGATGTCTGGCGCGAGGAACTGCGCCGGATCGCGGCGGAGGGCGCCGATTATGGTCTGAGCGACATTGGCAAGGGCCGCCGGGTCAATGTCGAATATGTCTCGGCCAACCCGACCGGACCGATGCACATGGGCCATTGCCGCGGCGCGGTGGTGGGCGACGCCCTGTCCCGCCTCCTCGCCGCCGCCGGTTTTGCGGTGACCAAGGAGTATTACGTCAACGACGCCGGCAGCCAGGTCGATACGCTCGCCCGCTCCGCGCACCTGCGTTACCGCGAGGCACTCGGCGAAGCGATCGGGGACATTCCCGAGGGTCTTTATCCGGGCGACTATCTGAAGCCGGTCGGCGCGCTGCTGGCGGCCGAATATGGCGACCGGATGGTGTCGGCGCCCGAGGCCGAATGGCTGCCCGCGTTCCGCGAGAAGACGGTGGCGGCGATGCTCGATCTCATCCGCCACGACCTGTCGCTGCTCGGCGTCCATCACGATCTATTCTCCTCCGAAGCCGAAGTGGTCGCATCGGGCGCCGCCGAGCGCGCGATGGAATCGCTTCGTGCACGCGACCTGGTCTACGAAGGCGTGCTCGAAGCGCCCAAGGGCAAGGCGCCCGAGGATTGGGAGCCGGTCGAGCTGACCCTGTTTCGCTCGACCAACTTTGGCGACGATCAGGACCGCCCGATGAAGAAGTCGGACGGCAGCTGGACCTATTTCGGCGTCGATACCGCTTATCACCTCCAGAAGCTTGAACGCTCGGACGAGCTGATCAACATCTGGGGCGCCGACCATTCGGGCACGGTGAAGCGCACTCAGGCAGCGGTCGCCGCGCTGGCCGGGCGCGACGTGCTCGACGTCAAGCTGGTGCAGATGGTCCAGCTGCTGCGCGCCGGCGAACCGGTGAAGATGAGCAAGCGGGCCGGCAATTTCGTCACGCTGGCCGACGTGGTGCGCGAAGTCGGTAAGGACGTGGTCCGCTTCATCATGCTGACCAAGCGTCCGGACACCATGCTCGACTTCGACTTCGCCAAAGTGGTCGAGGCGTCCAAGGACAATCCGGTCTTCTATGTGCAATACGCCCATGCCCGCATTTCGAGCCTGAAGCGCAAGGCCGCCGAAGCAGGGCTCGCAGCGGGCGAGGCCGACCTGTCGCTGCTCGACGCCGAGGAACTGGCGCTGGTCCGGCATGCCAGCCAGTATCCGCGCGTGGTCGAAGCGGCGGCGCTGGCGCATGAGCCGCACCGGATCGCCTTCTATGTCTACGACCTCGCCGCCGCCTTCCATGCCTTGTGGAACCGCGGCAACGACGATCCCTCGCGCCGCTTCCTCATCGAAGGGGAGCCACAGCTCAGCGCGGCGCGGCTGGCGCTTGCCTCGGCGGTGGCGCAGGTGATCGGCAATGGCCTTGCCTTGATGGGTGTCGAGGCGGCCGAGGAGATGCGCTGAACGATGGCCACCCCGACCGAGCGCCTTTCCTGGCGGCATGATGAACCGCCTGCCCCGGCGGCGGCGATCGTGCAGCCGGGCAAAGGCGGGTCGATGTGGCCGTGGTATCTACTGCTGCTGCTACTCGTCGCGGCGGTGGGGGCGGGCGCATGGTGGCTGAGTACCGGCAAGGAAGCGCCCCCGCCGCAGCTTCCGGCCGAGGAATCCCTGCCGATCCCGGTCAGTCAGGCACCGACCTCCGAGCCTCCGATGGCGCCGGAGATGCCGGTCAATGAGGCCGTGCCAGAGATAGACGCGCCACCGCCCGCCGCCGTTACAAATGCACCGCCGGTCGCCCGCGCGCCCGAGCGCCGCCCCTCGGCGAGGGCGTCTTCCGCCGGCACTGCCGACGGCAACTCTAGCCGCACCATCTTCCCCGCCGACGATGCCGCGCCTGCCCCGTCGGTTCAAAGCCCCGGTCTGACGGCCGCATACAACCCCCGCCCCTACAGCGGCCGCGTGGTGCAGCTCGGCGCGTTTCCGACCCGCAAGCAGGCCGAGGACGAGTGGAAGCGCGTCACGCGTCGCTATCCGTATCTCACCACCAAAACAAAGATGGTGAATACGGTGGACGTCGTCGGACTCGGCACGAGACGACCGACACGAATGTACCGCCTGCAGCTCGGCACCTCTTCGCAAGCCCAGTCGGTTGTCATATGCCAACAACTGGAGCGGGCGGGTCTTTCTTGCGTGGTGGTGTACTGATGGCGACTAGGGGTGGTGGAATGTCGGGCGAGCCGCTGCCGTGGCTCGAACCGGTCGAGGACGAGGACGAGCCGCCTGCGCTTTCCGCGCGCAAGATGGGCGCCGCGATCCTGGTCGTGCTGCTCGCCGCGGCGCTGATCGCGGGCACTTTGTACTGGCTCGGCCGCAACAACGCATCCGAAGGCACCGGCGCACCCGAATTAATCAAGGCCGAGCCCGGCCCGGTCAAGATAAAGCCCGACAATCCCGGCGGGATCGACGTCGCCGGCGACAGCGAAACCGCTTTCGCCACCGGGGCTGGCGAAAAGGTCGATGGCCAGCTCGATCTCGACGCCGTGCCCGAGGAAGCGATCGCCCGGCCACAACCCAAGCCGCCGGCGGCTCCCGCCGCGGAACAGGCGCCGGCTGCGAAAGAGCCGGCCGCGCCGCCGCCTGCGCCGGCGGCCGCCAATCAGGTCCAGCTCGGCTTTTATGGCTCGGCCAGCGAGGCCGAAGCGGCGTGGAAGACGCTGTCGGGCCGCTTTCCGGTAATCGCGGGTTCCGGCAAGATCGTGGTTCCCTACCAGTCGGGCCAGCGCCTTCGCGCCGGGTTCGGCAGCGCGGCCGAGGCGCGTGCCGCCTGTCAGTTGCTCAAGGCCGCTGGCGACGCCTGCTTCGTGGTGCGCTGAGACCATGCAGGCAGCGATCTACGGGCTATCGGGCCTCGCCCTCACCGCCGATGAGCGGGCGTTCTTCCTCGATATCGATCCCGCGGGCTATATCCTGTTCGCGCGCAACTGCGGCGATCCCGACCAGCTGAAAGCGCTGACCGCCGCGCTGCGCGATCTTCACGGACGCGAGGACCTGCCGATCCTGATCGATCAGGAAGGCGGGCGCGTGATGCGGATGAAGCCGCCGGCCTGGCCGCCGCTTCCCGCCGGCGGGGCGTTCGAGAAGCTTTATCGGACCGCGCCGTCCTCGGCGATCGAGGCGGCACGGATGAACGCCCGCGCCATCGGCCTGCTGCTTGCCGCGCACGGCATCAACGTCAATTGCGCCCCCATGCTCGACGTGCGCCAGCCCGACGCCGACCAGATCATGGGCGATCGCGCTTATGGCACCGAACCGATGCAGGTGGCCGCGATCGGCCGCGCGGTGCTCGACGGCCTGTCGTCGGCGGGCGTGGTCGGGGTGGTCAAGCACATCCCCGGCCACGGCCGCGCCACGGTCGACAGCCACAAGGAACTGCCGCGCGTCGGCGCCTCCGCCGAAGAATTGGACATCGATCTCGAGCCCTTCGAAACCTTGCGCGAGGCGCCGATGGGAATGGTCGCGCATATCTTGTTCGAAGCGTGGGACCGCGAGCATCCGTCCAGCCAGTCGCCTTTCATCATCGACGAGATCATCCGCAAGCGTATCGCCTTTCCCGGCCTGCTGATGACCGACGACATCGGAATGGAAGCGCTGGCGGGGTCGGCCGGCGAACGCTCGGCCGCCGCCATCGCCGCGGGCTGCGATCTTACCCTGCATTGTAGCGGCAAGTTCGACGAGATGCTCGATGTCGCCGCGCATGTCGGCGCGATGACCACCGACGCCGAAGGTCGTCTCGCCCGGGCGATGGCCGGCGCCATGCTCGGTGCCTCGGAGGGACCGGACTTCGCCGAGGCGGCGGCGGTGCGCGACGAACTTCTGGCACTCGCCTGACCCCACGCGCCATGTCGCTCCTCCCCGAACCGCAGGAGGATGTGCTCCAGCTCCACCTCGAAGGGTTCGAAGGACCGCTCGACCTGCTGCTGACCCTCGCGCGGACGCAAAAGGTCGATCTTCATCAGATTTCGATCCTCACGCTCGTCGAGCAATATCTCGACTATCTGGAAAACGCCCGCGCGCTGCGGCTCGAGATCGCCGCCGACCATCTCGTCATGGCCGCGTGGCTGGCTTATCTTAAAAGCTGCCTGCTGCTGCCCAAGGATCCGACCCAGGACCCGAGCCCGGAGGAATTGGCAACCCTGCTCCAGCTTCGTCTCCAGCGGCTCGACGCGATGCGCGACGCAGGGGCTCGGCTGATGGGCCGCGACCGCCTCGGCCGCGACGTCTTTGCGCGTGGAGCGCCCGAAGGCCTGCGCCAGGTTCGCAAGTCGAAATGGGAAGTTTCGCTGTTCGAACTTGCTGCCGCCTACGGCCAGCTCCGCGCCCGCTCGGCCCCGGTCATGCACGTCGTCGCCCGCCGGGCGGTGGTGACGCTGGAAGATGCGATCGAGCGGGTGTCCGGGCTGATCGGCACCGCCATCGACTGGACCGAGCTTCAACGCTTTCTGGAGCCGACCACCGATCCCGACCGGGCCCGCTCGTCGCTCGCCTCTTCGTTCGTCGCCGCGCTTGAACTGGCGCGGCAGGGGAGGGTGGATCTGCGGCAGGCCGAACCTTTTGCCCGGCTCGAATTGAGGATGGCCTGCAAATGAGCGACGCCGCTTACACACGGGCGGTCGAAGCCGTGCTGTTCGCGGCCGCCGAACCCCTTCGCGAACAGGACATCCTCGCGCACGCCGGGGAAGGCGATCTTTCCGCGGCTTTTGCCGCGTTACAGGAGCTGTACGCCGACCGCGGCGTCCATCTGGTGTCGCGCGGCGACCGCTGGCATTTTGAGACCGCGCCCGATCTGGCCCACCTCCTCAGGCGAACCCGCGAAGAACCGCGCCGTCTCGGCCGCGCCGCGACCGAGACGCTCAGCATCATCGCCTATCACGAACCCGTCAGTCGCGCCGAGATCGAGGCGATCCGCGGGGTGCAGACGTCCAAGGGGACGCTCGACGTCCTGATGGAAGCAGGATGGATCCGCCCTGCCGGCCGCCGCGAGGGTCCCGGCCGGCCCTTGCTCTACGCCACCACCGCCGATTTTCTGACCCACTTCGGCCTTGGCAGCCGCCGCGATCTGCCGGGGATCGACGATCTGCGGGCGGCGGGGCTGCTCGACCCGATGCCTGCGCTGCAACTGGTAAGTGACGAGCAAGACGCCTAGATAGCAGGACACGGTAACGGAGTATTTGATTCCATGGGCGGTTTTAGCCTCATTCACTGGCTCATTCTCGGGGTCGTTATTCTGCTTCTGTTCGGCGGCAATCGCTTTTCCACCATGATGGGCGACGTCGCGAAAGGCCTGAAGAGCTTCAAGCACGGCATGGCCGACGACGAGGAAGACGAGCGTCGCCGCAAGGCCGAAGAAGCGCGCCGTCTGGGCTCGACCGACCGGCCGATCGATGTCACGCCGCACCCGCGGGCAGCCGATCCCGTGGCGCCTCCGCCGCCGTCCGACACCCTCCCGCGCTGATCTCGTCGCCGCATGTTCGGCGTCGATTCGACGGAGCTTTTGATCATCGCTCTTGCGGCGCTGATCTTCATCGGACCCAAGGAACTGCCGACCGCGATGCGGACGGTCGGCCGCTGGGTCGGTCGCGCCCGCGCCCATGCGCGCCATTTCACCGCCGGCATTGAGAACATGATGCGCGAAGCCGAGCTTGAGGAAATGGAAAAGCGCTGGCGCGACGAGAATGAGCGGATAATGCGCGATCATCCCGTTGCGGCCCCGTACGTCGGGGCGCCGGACGCGCTTGGCGCACCAGTGACCGAGACGCCGCCGCTTGCCACCGAGCCCAGCCATGCTCCGCCCGAGGCGACCATGGACGACGAGCCCGGCCTACCGCTCCCCGATCCCGAGACTCACAAGCGCGAATTGCCGTGAGGGACCTCGACGACTCCAAGGCGCCGCTGTTCGAGCATCTGGTCGAACTGCGCAAACGACTGCTGATCTGCATCGCGGTGATCGTGGTGGCGTTTTTCGCCTGCTATTATTTCGCCAGGCCGATCTTCGCTTTCCTGGTCCAGCCGCTGAAGGACGCCGGCCAGGACCGGGTCATCTATACCGACGTGTTCGAAGCCTTCTGGGTCCAAGTGAAGGTGGCGCTGTTCGCCGCGCTGATGATCTGCTTCCCGGTGATCGCCACCCAGATCTGGCGGTTCGTTGCCCCCGGCCTTTACGCTCGCGAGAAACGGGCGGTGTTGCCGTTTCTTCTGATGACTCCGATCTTCTTCGGCGGCGGCGCGGCCTTCGCTTATTATCTCGCCATGCCCTGGGCGCTGCACTTCCTGCTCGGTTTTGAGGGAGACATCGGCGGGGTCAGCCAGGAAGCCTTGCCGGGGGTCGGCAATTATCTGTCGTTCGTGACCCGCTTCCTGTTCGGCTTTGGGGTCGCCTTCCTGCTGCCGATCCTGCTGATGCTGCTCGAGCGGGCCGGGCTGGTGACCGCCGCGCAACTGGCGGCCAAGCGGCGCTATGCGGTCGTCGGGGCCTTTGCAGTGGCCGCCGTGCTGACGCCGCCCGACGCGATCAGCCAGTTCATGCTCGCGGTGCCGCTGTGGATGCTCTACGAAAGTTCGATCATCGCGATCCGCCTGACCCATTGGCGCGCGTCGCGGCGGCAGGCCCCCGCCGCACGCGAGTAAGCAAGCCGTAGCGCGGCTAAACCGGGCGGTAAGCTTGCCATCGCTGTGTTGAACTGCCCCAAACACAAGGCGGGCCCGAAATCGTCACCGGGGGGGGAGGGTTGACGACTTCGGGCCCGTGTAAGCGGATAGCGAGAGCGGGGGGGCAAAAGGTCACTATCCGAAGTATAAAACGGCGATGCGGAAAGAGGGTTCCGATCCGTTTCAGATTTTTTTGCGTCGGCGCCCCGGCACGAGAAGGCTTGCCTAGTAGCTTTCGCGCGCAGCGAAAACCGGTAGCTCGACGCTGTAATGACCCTCGGTCCGCTCCAGCGCCGAACGAAGCTGCTTGGCGAGACCCGTGATGATCCGTTCGAATTGCTGGTGCTCGGCCTGATTGGCGATCTCCGGCGACAATGCGCCGGTCGCCAGCGTGAAGCGTGCAGTGAGATCACCGGAGCGGCGCAGCGTCAGCGTGACGGGCGCATCGGGCCGGGTCAGCATGGCATGCTCGACGATCTCGGTGGTGAGAAAGGCCGTCGCCACCGCCACGTCCTGAGTCGTATTGAGGCTTTCAAGGTCGAGGTTAATGTCGAGGCGCCTTGCGCTTTCCGGCGCACTGCCGCGCAGGTTTGACGCGAGTTCGCTGATCAGCGGTCGAAGCGCGATCCCGCGATTTTCCTCGAGCTCGGCAAAGTGATTGCGGTGCACCACCGCCAGCGCGTCGACCCGCCGCCCGATCGCGGAATAGGCGTTCTGCGCGTCCTCGGATTTGGCGCTGCGGCGATGGATGTTGAGTAGCGATGCGACCACCTGGAGGTTGTTTTTGACCCGGTGATGCACCTCACGGACCAGCTTGCGCTGCCCTTCGAGCGCCTCGCCCATGTCGCGTTCGCTTTGTTCGATCCGCTCCACCGCGCGCGTAAAGGATGCTCCAAGCTCGCGGATCTCGACCGAGGGGCCAAGCCGCTCAGGAAGCTGAAGCGGGCCCTGCCCGGGTTCGTGCGCCGCGATCGACTGGCTGATCCGATGCAGGGGGGTCAACAGGAAGGTGCGCACCACCAGCCAGCTGAGCAGGGCCGCAACGATCCACATCAGGACGGGCAGGAGAAGCAGCAGTCGGTCCGCCGAGGCGATGTGGTCGATCGGCACGTCGACGGCGATTTCGACCTGCCCACCGGCGATTTTCTGGGTGAAGCGCTCCACGACGGGATCGCTGCCAAGGGCGCCCGATCGCTCGCCCTCGTCGCTGACCTGTAGCGCGCCCCCGCCGGCGATCAGGTCGAGCCCCGCGGTCCCGGCGCGCGCGGCGCTCAAGGCGGAGCGAAACTGCTCGCGGTCGAGCGATCCCGTTGCCGAGCCGCCGAAGACGCCGACCTTGTAGAACAACCGCCCGCGCTCGGGCACCAGCCACATGCGTACCTGGCCGGGCGCGACCAGCAGGGTCCGGCGGCCGCCATCGTCAGGCTCGCCGCGGGTGCACAGCTGCGTGCCGATCGGATCGGACAGCAGGAAGGAGGAAGGCGTGCCTGGGGCCGCGCCAAGCGCGCGCGTGACCCGCTCACAGGGATCGCCGCCGCCATCAAGCGCGCCATTGGCGGCGATCCGTAACGCCAGGACGTTGCGGGCGATCAGACTGTCGATGGCACGGACGGCGAGCCGACCCTGATCGTTCGCCCGCGACGACAAAGCGCTATTGGCCTGCTCGATCCCGTTGGACGCCGCGGCCACCAGAACCAGGCCAAGGGGCAGGATCGCCGCGCTCAGTAACAGCAGCAGCTTTCCGGCGGTGGGGAGCTGCCGGAACCAGTTTTGCAGAAAGGACATCAGTGGACGGACAAAACGGGGCGGACCCCGCTCAGTTCAGTTTTCCAAGAAGGTCGAGAAAATCGTCAGGGATGCTTTCCCGCACGGCCTCGTCGTACGCGCTGCGAAGAGCCTTGCTCACATCATCGGCAGCCTGCCCACGACGCTTTGTACCCTTTGCGACCTTATCCTTGCCGTCTTCTGGACGAGCCTCGTTGTTCGCACCCAACCCTTCGGTCCCCTCCCGACGCAGCGCAGCCTCTGGCAAATACCTGTCCTTATGAACGGGCGAAAAAAACCAGCCCCTAGAAACGGAGCTGCCTGCCCGTCAACTTCGAGTTGTGGCAGCCCGGTCACGAAACCAAATCGCCAATGCTTTGTTCCGTCCGCTCAACAGATAAATACTGAGAGAGTCGGGCCGCGGTTGTAGCGGATGCCCGAGGCTTGCAGTTTCGCCAACCGGCTTCCAATAGGGGCCTCAAAGAAATTACAGGAGCACCGGGATACCCATGTCGCTAGGTCAGGAACTCGCGCCTCATTTGCCATTCCTGCGGCGCTATGCCCGCGCCCTGACCGGAAGCCAGACTCATGGCGACGCTTTTGTGCGTGCAACGCTGGAAGCCATCGTCGCCGCGCCCGACAGTTTTCCGCGGGACGTCGAGCCGCGGCTCGGCCTGTACAAGACTTTTCACGCGATCTGGTCGACAGCCAACATCGAGGAAGGCCATGATGCCGACAACGGGCTCGGCAATCCGGAAGCGATCGCGCAGGCCCGCCTCAGCCGCATTACTCCGCTGTCGCGCCAAGCGCTTCTGCTGACTGCGCTGGAAGGCTTTTCGGCCGCCGACGCCGGTTATCTGATTGGCGCCGAGCCCAACGAGATCGACAATCTGGTGCAGGAAGCGCTCGGCGAGATCGAGCGGCAGACCCTTGCCGACGTGCTGATCATCGAGGACGAACCGATCATCGCGATGGATATCGAAACCATCGTGCGCGACCTCGGCCACAATGTTACCGGCGTCGCCGTCACCCGCGACGAAGCCTTGGCGCAGGCCCGTGCCCACCCGCCGGGCCTCGTCCTTGCCGACATCCAGCTCGCCGACGATTCGAGTGGGATCGACGCGGTGCGTGACATCCTGGCCGAATTCTCGGTGCCGGTGATCTTCATCACCGCCTTTCCCGAGCGTCTGCTGACCGGCACCCGGCCCGAGCCGACCTTCCTTATCACCAAGCCGTTCCAGCGCGCGACGGTGAAGGCGGCGATCGCGCAGGCCCTGTTCTTCGACGCGGCGACGGTCCCGGCCGGCTAAGGCGCTGACGAGGGAACTCCGGTTCCCATCGTTGCGTTGGCGCTTCAATCTTATCGGAGTGCCTTACCCTTATGGATCAAGATCGTCCGGAACACGTGACCGGAACCGAAGCGCGTGCGGGAACAACCCCCGGCGTCGCACGCGTGGCCTTGTTTGGCGGGCTGGCCCTTGTCATATTGGCTTTTGCAATCATCTACTTCGTTGCAGCCTGAGTGGATTGCGCTCTGATCAAAGGCGCAGGCGGCGCCGGCGGCGATAGTGACAATGGGCGGGGTTACGTGAGCGACGATCTGGACAGTCAACCGGCCGAAGCGGCACGGGCCGAGCCCGTTCCGCTGTCCGATCCGGAATTCAAAACCCAGCTTGCGCAGGTCATTCCGCATCTCCGCGCCTTCGGCCGCTCCTTATCGGGCAGTCGTGACCTTGCCGACGATCTGGTGCAGGAAACGCTGCTCAAGGCATGGGCCGCGCGTAAGCGCTTCCAGGCCGGGACCAACATGCGCGCTTGGACCTTCATCATCCTGCGCAACCTCTTCCTCAGCCAGATGCGCCGGGCGCGCTTCAAGGGGGAATGGGACGAGATCACCGCATCCAAGCTGCTCGCCGCGCCGGCCAGCCAGGACCGTCACGTCGAACTAGGCGACATGCAGCGGGCGCTGCTGCACCTGCCGCAACCGCAACGCGAAGCCCTGATCCTCGTTGGCGCGGGCGGGTTCGCCTACGAGGAAGCGGCCGAGATCTGTGGCTGCGCAGTCGGCACGATCAAGAGCCGGGTTGCGCGTGGCCGTGTCGCTCTCGAACAGCTCTTGTCGGGGGGCAAATTGCCGAGCCGGCGCCAGCATAAGACCGATCCCAATAACAGCGTGCTGTCGCAGATCATGGGCGAAGTCGACGAACTCGCCGGTCCGCGCGGCTAAAACGAGAAAAAACGCCGTCCCGGCTTTGGCTGGAACGGCGTTTTTCGTACGCGATACACTTCATAGCCGGTCTTCACCGGTCGAGGGTGTCACCCCAGACGCGCCAGCAAGTCGTCGAACTGGCGGTCTTCTCCGCCCGCTGGAACGGCCGCAAAGGCACGTCGCAAAGCAGCGGTGACACCGGCATGTGCAGGCGGTAGCTCGACCCTAATGACACGTCGATCCATCTGGGCCTTCGATTCTACCGCCGCCGCCTTTAAGTCAGGTGCGGATTTCATTTGCCGTCTCAACGCAGCAACACGGCATTCGTTTCTCGTTAAGTCGACTTGCGAACGGTCCGGAGCGTGAGTGACCTTTCGGCATCAGAGCGCTTGGGGGCCGTGGCACGGGCGAAACGCTGGTCACCCTTTCTCCGCGGGCTGCTCGAGCGGCACCGCGAGCTTGCCACCATTTTCAGCGAGCAAGGCAGCGAGGCCGCGCTGGCCTTTGCCGAACGGGAGCCGGACGCTGAGGTACCGGTCGATGTCAGCCTCCGCATCGCGCGCCAGCGGCTGGCGCTGGCGACGGCGCTTGGCGATCTTTCCCGCGAATTGTCGCTGGAGGCCGTAACCGCCGCCCTGTCCGACTTTGCCGACCGGGCGATCCATGCGGCGCTGGCGCAGGCGATCAGCGAGCGGACCCCGGGTGAGCCGCCCGTTGGCCTCACCGTCCTCGCTCTCGGCAAACTTGGCAGTCGCGAGCTCAATTACAGTTCGGACGTCGATCTCATTCTGCTGTTCGATCCCGACACCTTGCCGCGCCGGGCGCGTGACGAACCGGGCGCCGCCGCGACTCGCCTTGGTCGCCGGCTGGTCGAACTGCTGCAGGAGCGAACCGCCGAGGGCTATGTCGCGCGGGTCGATCTGCGCCTTCGCCCGTCGCCCGAGGTGACGCCGATCGTCCTGCCCGTCGGCGCGGCCATTTCTTATTACGAAAGCTCGGCATTGCCGTGGGAACGGGCGGCCTTCATCCGCGCTCGCGCCGCGGCGGGCGACCGGGCGCTGGGCGAGCGATTCCTCGACGAGATCCGGCCTTTCGTGTGGCGCCGGGCACTTGATTTCGGGGCGATCGACGACATTCGCGATATCTCGCTGCGGATTCGCGATCATTATGCGCAGGGGCAGCAGTTCGGCCCTGGCTACGACCTCAAAAGGGGGCGGGGCGGGATTCGCGAGGCGGAATTCTTCACCCAGGTGCAGCAACTGGTCCACGGCGGCCGCGAGCCGGTGCTGCGCGCGCCCGCTACCCTCGACGCGCTGAAGGTCCTAGCCGAAGGCGGGCGGCTCGACGCCGACGAAGCGGAGGGAATCGCCCGCGCCTACCGGGCGCTTCGGACCGCCGAGCACCGGGTCCAGATGATCGACGACCGACAGGAGCATCGCTTGCCTTCGGGCGAGGCGCTGGAAGCGGTGGCGCGGCTTGGCGGGCAGGGGGATGCCGGGCTGTTGCTCGAGGAATTGCGCCCGCATGTCGAGACGGTGGGGCGCTCCTTCGATGGGCTCGTCCGCAGCCGCGATCGCCGTCTGTCCAACGATCCCGATCTTCTGCGGGACGAAGTGGCCGTGATGGGCTGGCCCGATCCGGTCGAGGCGGCGCGACGAATCGCTGAATGGCGTACGGGCAAGGCGCGGGCGCTTCGCTCGCCCGCCGCCCGCACCGCCTTCGAAGCCATGCTGCCGACGCTGCTGCCGCGCATCGCTGCCGCGGCCGACCCGATGCGGGCGCTCAACCGGCTGAGCGATGTCATCGATCGCCTGTCGAGCGGTCTCAATTTCTTTCGCTTGCTCGAAGCGCGGCCGCAGTTGGCAGACCTGCTGGCTTTGATCCTCGCCCAGGCCCCGGCGCTCGCCGATCAGCTGGCGCAGCGGCCGACCTTGCTCGACGGGTTGATCGACGAAAGCAGCTTGGCCGAAATTCCGGACGCCGAGACGCTCACGGCCCGCGGCATGGCGGCGGTCGCGAACGAACCCCTGGACGCGGCGCTTGACCGTATCCGCCGGCTTGTCGGCGAACGTCGCTTCGCGCTCGGCGTCCAGCTCATCACCGGCACTCGTGACCCGATCGCGCTGGCCGAAGGCTATAGCGCGATTGCCGAGGCGAGCGTTCGGGTGATTGCCGCCAAGGTCGAGCAGAGCTTTGCCGAGGCGCATGGGCGCATCGCGGGCGGCAATCTGGCAGTGATCGCGCTCGGCCGTTTCGGGGGCAAGGCACTGACCCATGCCAGCGATCTCGACCTCATTTTCCTGTTCGACGCGCCAGACGGCGCGCGGTCCGACGGGCAGCGTCCGCTAGGAGCCACGGATTATTACAACCGCCTCGCCAGCCGGATCGTCGCCGGGCTGTCGGTCCAGACCTCGGCCGGCCCCTTGTACGACGTCGACACCCGCCTTCGACCCCAAGGCGAGCAGGGGATGCTGGCGGTCAGCCTCGACGCGTTCGCAGCCTACCAGCGGACCGAGGCCTGGACGTGGGAGCATCTCGCGCTTTGCCGCGCCCGCCCGCTGGCCGGCGATCCAGCGTTCCAGGACAGGGTCGCGGGCCTGATCCGCACGATCCTTTCCGAGCCTCGCGACCCCGACAAGATCCGCCGCGATGCCGCCGCGATGCGCACCGACATCGCGCGTCACAAGCCGCCATCGGGGCCGCTCGACGTCAAGTTGGGGCCGGGCGGGCTCGTCGATCTCGAATTCACTGTGCACGTCTTGCAGCTCACCACCGGGATCGGGCTCGATCCGCGGCTCGAGCTAGCCATTGCCGCCCTGACCGACGCCGCGCTGCTCGACGCGGAGGCCGATCCCGACCTTCGCCTGCTCAGCCGCTTTCTTGTCGTCCTTCGCCTCGTCGTGTCCGGCAAGGCCGCCGATGTGCCGCCCGCCAGCCGCGCTCTCGTCGCAAGCCTGTGTGGACAGCCCGACTGGAATGCGCTGATGGCGGCCATTGACGAGGCGCGGGCGCGGATCGCGCGGCGCTGGGAGCAGACACGGGAAGGGACGGCATGATCGAACAAGGCAACAAGTCACCGGCATTGACGATGGCCACCACCGGAGGCGAGACAATCGATCTCGCCAATCCCGGCAGCAAGCTTGTCCTGTATTTCTATCCCAAGGACGACACCTCGGGCTGCACCCGCGAAGCGCAGGATTTCACCGCGCTCGCCGACGAATTCGCAGCCTCCGACACCCGCGTCGTCGGCGTCTCGCGCGACAGCGCCAAAAGTCACGACAAGTTTATCGCCAAATATGATCTGAAGGTGCCGCTGGCGGTCGATGAAGGCGCGCTCAGCGAAGCGTTCGGCACCTGGGTCGAAAAGAGCATGTACGGCCGCAAATATATGGGGATGGAGCGCGCTACCTTTCTCCTCGATGCCGACGGCACGGTTCTGCGCGCCTGGCGCAAGGTCAAGGTGCCCAATCACGCCACCGAGGTGCTGAAGGCCGCGCAGGGGAGCTAAGCGCGGGTCTGATTGTTACGGCTCCATGACAGAATTGTTCGGGACCGACCGCTTCGACCTCCTGCCGCATCTGGCGGCGCTGCTGTTGGCCTATGTGCTGGCCCTGCCGATCGGCTGGAACCGCGAAAAGGAAGAACGCTCGGCCGGGATCCGCACCTTTCCGCTGGTCGCGGTCGCCGCCTGTGGTTTTCTTCAGGCGAGCGAGGGGATCATCGGCGACAATCCCGAAGCGACCGCCCGGGTGGTCGAAGGGCTGATCACCGGCATGGGTTTCATCGGCGGCGGCGCGATCCTAAAGGTCAAGGACAGCGTGAAGGGCACCGCCACCGCCGCCAGCCTGTGGGTGACGGGCGCGATCGGCCTGTCGGTCGGGCTTGGCGCAATCGACGTCGCGGTGATGCTGACCGTGCTGGCCTTTTTCACCCTGTCGCTATTGTCGCCATTGAAAGGGATCATCGGTCGCGACCCCCCGGCGCACGACGACTGATACGGACCTAAGGGAGGACTGGCTTTTCCCCTCACGCGCGCCTATCTCGCGCCCAACGCTAGAGGATTGAAATGGCCGAGTTCACGCTTCCCGCCAACAGCAAGATTACCGGCAAGCCGCGCCGCTACAAGGCCGAAGCCGGCGCCAACCGGACCAAGGCCTTCAAGGTCTACCGCTACGATCCCGATAGCGGTGAAAACCCGCGCTACGATACGTACGAGGTCAATCTGGACGAATGCGGGCCGATGGTCCTCGATGCGCTGATCAAGATCAAGAATGAGATTGATCCGACTTTGACCTTCCGCCGGTCGTGCCGCGAAGGCATTTGTGGGTCCTGTTCGATGAACATGGACGGCAAGAACGGCCTTGCCTGCACCACCGCGATCGAGGACGTGAAGGGCGACCTTCGCATCACCCCGCTGCCGCATTGCGACGTGATCAAGGATCTCGTCCCCGATTTCAGCCATCTTTACGCCCAATATGCCTCGATCGAACCGTGGCTGAAGAGCGCCAGCCCGGCGCCGAGCGGCAAGGAGCGGCTGCAGAGCCCGGACGACCGCGAGCATCTGAACGGCCTTTACGAGTGCATCCTGTGCTTCTGCTGCTCGACCTCGTGCCCGAGCTACTGGTGGAACGGCGATCGCTTCCTTGGGCCGGCGATCCTGCTGCAGGCCTATCGCTGGCTCGCCGACAGCCGCGACGAGATGACCGGCGAGCGGCTCGACCAGCTCGAGGATCCGTATCGCCTGTATCGCTGCCACACCATCATGAACTGCGCCAACGTCTGCCCCAAGGGGCTGAACCCGGCCAAGGCGATCGCCGAAACCAAGAAGCTGATCGCCGAGCGCGCGGCGTAAGGCAGGGCATCCCCATTGCTGCGCGATGGGGAGCTTCCTAGAAGCCGCCCGCATGGACGCACCTGAAGACATCGCCAATCGCCCTTCGGGCGCGCGGGACGATCCCGATCATCCGGGCTGGTACAGCTGGATCGACCTGCCAGCGGACAGCTTTGCGGCGCAGACCGGCAAGATGATTTTCCGCCCCGATGGTCCCGGCCGGGCAGTGGTCCGCATGTTTCCTGAAGAGCGTCACCTCAACCTTGGTGGCAGCTTGCACGGTGGCATGGTGATGAGCTTCATCGACATGGCGCTGTTCGGCGGCGGCCGCTGCGCGGGGATGCGCCGAGCGCATTATGTGACGCTTGATCTCACCACCAAATTCATGGGCCGGGGCGAGGCGGGCAAGCCGCTCGACGCCCATGTCGAACTGGTGCGTCAGACCCGCAGCCTCGCCTTTCTGCAAGGTGTGGTGCGGCAGGACGGCGAGGCCTGCTACAGCTTTTCGGGGACGCTGAAAAAGCTTCGCGACGTCACGTGAGCGGAGCTGTCGCCGCTGCCTACGATCGCCTGCTTGCCGCGGCGGAACTGAAGCCCGACGCCGATCAGGCCCGTGCCGCCGCTGCGCTTGACCGACTGGGCGGCGAGCTATCCATGCGCCGTGGCTTTTTCGCCCGGCTACTCGGCCGCCGCCGCGACGTGTGCGGCGTTTACCTGTGGGGCGGGGTAGGGCGCGGCAAGTCGATGCTGATGGACCTCGCCTTCGATCATATCGAGGTGAGACCCAAACGCCGGGTTCACTTTCACGCCGTCATGCTGGAAGTTCACGAGCGGCTTCGTGCCGAGCGCGCCAAGGGACATGGCGATCCGATCCCTGCGCTGGCCGAAGCGATCGCAGAGGAAAGCCTGCTCCTCTGTTTCGACGAGATGGTGGTGAACAATCCCGCCGACGCGATGATACTGTCGCGCCTGTTTACTGCTCTGCTGGAAGAAGGGGTGGCGATCGTCACCACCTCCAACCGCCATCCGCGCGATCTCTATAAGGATGGCCTCAACCGCGAGTTGTTCCTGCCGTTCATTAAATTGCTGGAGGATCGGCTCGAGGTCATCGCGCTGGACGGGCCGACCGACTACCGGCTCGACCGGCTGCACGGCGTCGAGACCTGGCACGTGCCCAATGGCCCGAAGGCGACCGAGGCGCTGTCGACCGCCTTCTTCAAGCTCACCGATTATCCGGTCGAGGACCGCGCACATGTGCCGAGCGAGGAACTGGAGGTCGGCGGCGGACGGACGTTGCACGTCCCCAAAAGCCTGAAGGGCGTCGCGGTCTTTTCGTTCAAGCGCCTATGCGGCGAAGCCCGCGGCGCCTCGGACTATCTCGCGGTCGCCCGACGCTTTCACACCGTGATCCTGGTCGGCATCCCGGTCATGGGCCCGGAAAAACGCAACGAGGCGGCGCGCTTCGTCACGCTGATCGACGCCCTTTACGAGCATAAGGTGAAGCTGCTCGCCGCTGCCGATGCGGAGCCTGCCGCTCTTTATCCTTCAGGCACCGGCGCCTTCGAGTTTCAGCGCACTGTCAGCCGCCTCGAGGAAATGCGCAGCGCCGACTACCTCGCCGAAGGCCACGGCGCGGCCTAGCTGCGCGAAGAGAAGCGCCGCCCGGATCGCTCCGGACGGCCCCTCCAGATCTCAACAGCCTTATCGCAGGATGGCGCCGATGATCTGCTCGATGATCTGGGTCTGCGGATCGACCCCGTAGAGATTGCCCTGATCGTAGTAATAATTGTTGCGCGGATCGAGGCCGTATTGCTGGCGCACGTCGTAGGGGATCTGATCGTAGGCGTAGCGGTCGTAGCCGTAATTCTGCGCATAACGCTGCCCGATTGCCAGCTTCTTCGCCTGACCTGGCGGCAGACAGCCGTTGTTCTTCTTGGCGAGGCCCGGCGGGCAGCCATAGCTTTGGGCGTAGCCGCCGTGCTTGCCATGATTGCCGTGGCCCTTGCCGGGCTTGGCGGCGGCCGGCGCCGCGGCGAGGGCGAGCGCTGCGCCCGCGAGGATGAGTGCCTGTTTCATGCCGTTTGTCTATCGGTCCGCGGCTTAACGGTTCGTGATGGCGCCGTTCATCACTGATCGGTGTGTTTGCACCCTTCGTGCGGTTGCCCCGACGGAGCGCAGGGGCTAGAGGCCCAGACCGTTCCGGCCGTCCGTCCCGGCGGCGGCCTTCACTCGCCCATTTCCCGACGGAGACCCGCCTTTGTCCGCCACCAACGCGCCCCGCAAGAAGATCGCCCTTATCGGCGCCGGCATGATCGGCGGCACGCTCGCCCATCTCGCCGCAAAGAAGGAACTGGGCGACATCGTCCTGTTCGACATCGCCGAGGGCATGCCGCAGGGCAAGGCGCTGGACATCAGCCAGTGCGGACCGGTCGAAGGCTTCGACGCCAAGATCACGGGCACCAATGATTATGCCGACATCGGGGGCGCCGACGTCATCATCGTCACCGCCGGTGTGCCGCGCAAGCCGGGCATGAGCCGCGACGACCTGCTCGGCATCAACCTCAAGGTGATGAAGGCGGTGGGCGAGGGCATCAAGGCGCATGCGCCCGACGCCTTCGTGATCTGCATCACCAATCCGCTCGACGCGATGGTCTGGGCGCTGCGCGAATTTTCGGGTCTTCCGGCCAATAAGGTCGTCGGCATGGCCGGCGTGCTCGACTCGGCGCGTTTCGCGACCTTCCTCGCCGACGAGTTCAAGGTCAGCGTGCGTGACGTGAATGCCTTCGTTCTCGGCGGCCACGGCGACACCATGGTCCCGGTCACCAGCTACACCACCATCAGCGGCATTCCGGTCGACGATCTCGTCAAGATGGGGCGGTCGAGCAGGGAAGCGATCGACGCCATCGTCAAGCGCACCCGCGGCGGCGGCGGCGAGATCGTCGCGCTTTTGAAGACCGGCTCGGCTTATTATGCCCCGGCGACCAGCGCCATCGCCATGGCTGAAGCCTATCTCGGCGACCAGAAGCGCATCTTGCCGTGCGCGGTGAAGGTAGATGGCAAATACGGCCTCGACGGTCTGTATGTCGGCGTACCGGTGGTGATCGGTGCCGGCGGCGCCGAGGAAGTGATCGAAATCGCGCTCGACGACGAACAGAAGGCCAATCTCGACGTAAGCGTCAACGAGGTGAAGGGCCTGCTCGAAGCCTGCAAGCAGATCGAGCCGAGCCTTGCCTAAGACCCTCGTCCTTGCCCTTGCAGTCCTGCTTGGCGTTCCGGCCGGAGCGGCGGCGCAGACCGTCAATCCTCCCGAGGCGATCGTCGCTGCGGCGGCCGATTGCTGGCAGGTTGTGGGGTCGGCTGGCGTCGATACCGCCGCGCTCGAGGCCAAGGGCTGGAAGATGGGAACGCTCAAGGAGCAGAGCGGCAAGGCGGTTGCGTCGCCGCTGAAGTTCTACGGCAAGGAAAGCTCGGGCGTCGTGGTGATGGTGCTGCCCGGTTCGGGCGCCTGCACCGTCGTCTCGCGGGTCTCGGGGCTCGATGCCTATCGCCCGCTGATGGATCAGCTCCAGACCAGGCTGAAGCAGGCCGAGCCCACGCTGAAGGCCGGCCGCGCCGGCGGCAATGGCGCGGCCTTTCTCGGTGGCGGGCGGATCGCGATGATCGAACCGACCGGCACCAAGGAAGAGCCGAGCGTCCGCTACACCGTGACCGTAGAAACCGCGGCCAAGAAGGGTCGGTAGCTAAGCCTCGTGTCCGCCATCCTCCCCTTGTTTGCGCTCGCCGCGAGCCTTTCCGACCAGCCTCGGCTCGATGTCGCGCGGGTGCAAGACGTGGTTGCCGCGGTGCAAAGTTGCAGCCGGGCGGTCATGGGCAAGGCGAAGGTCGATCACGGAGCACTCGAGGCAGAGGGCTGGAAGCAAGACGCACTGCAGGGCATCGGTGTTGTCCGCCGGAAGCCCGGCAATGCGGCGATCATTCTCGCCAACAACGGCCAATCCAGCAGTTTTCCCGGCAACTTCATGCAGGAAGTCTGCTTTGTGCGCGCTCAGCTGAGTTCCTCCGACGTACCTGGCACCTTGGCGGACCAGATTACGCGCCTGATCAAGGTCCAACCCATCATCATTCGAAATAATCGCGACCAATGGTTATGGAGCGGCCCCTCGGTTTGGGTCAGCCAAGAGCCTTTCGACCCGGACGCAAACGGATTGCCCGCGACCCAGCTTGGCGTGATGCCGGCCTTTCAGGGCTGGCCACGACCCACCCCAGATGCTTCGAGCCAGAACCAGAACCAGGAGCCTAGATGAGCATTCTCGTTAACCGGAACACCAAGGTCATCACGCAGGGGATGACCGGCGAAACCGGCACCTTTCATACCGAGCAGGCGCTGGCCTATGGCACGCAGATGGTCGGCGGCGTGACCCCGGGCAAGGGCGGCACGACCCACATCGGCCTGCCGGTGTTCGACACGGTCGAGGAAGCGGTCGCCAAGACCGGCGCCGACGCTTCGGTCATCTACGTCCCGCCGCCCTTCGCGGCCGATTCGATCCTCGAGGCGATCGACGCCAAGGTGCCGCTGATCGTCTGCATCACCGAAGGCATTCCGGTGCTCGACATGGTCAAGGTGAAGCGCGCCCTCGATGGCTCGTCCTCACGCCTGATCGGGCCGAACTGCCCGGGCGTCCTGACGCCCGACGAGTGCAAGATCGGCATCATGCCGGGCAACATCTTCAAGAAAGGCAGCGTCGGCGTGGTCTCGCGCTCGGGCACGCTGACCTATGAAGCGGTGTTCCAGACCTCGAACGAGGGCCTCGGCCAGACCACCGCGGTCGGCATCGGCGGCGATCCGGTCAAGGGCACCGAGTTCATCGACATGCTCGAGATGTTCTTGGCGGACGACGAGACCAAGTCGATCATCATGATCGGCGAGATCGGCGGCAGCGCCGAAGAAGAAGCCGCGCAGTTCCTCGCCGACGAGGCCAAGCGCGGCCGCAAGAAGCCGACCGTCGGCTTTATCGCCGGCCGTACCGCGCCTCCGGGCCGCCGCATGGGCCATGCCGGCGCGATCGTGTCGGGCGGCAAGGGCGACGCGGAATCCAAGATCGCCGCGATGGAAGCCGCTGGCATTCGCGTGTCCCCAAGCCCATCTGAGCTTGGCCGCACCCTGAAGGAACTGCTGAACGGCTGAGGCCGATCTCGGGCCCCGGGTCTTTCGCCGGGGGACAAGAGGATAGAATGACCGACCTGTACGAGACCGAGCAACGACCAAGCTGGCAGCGGCCTAACTGGCCGGTGGCAACGTTGGACGCCATCAACCTCGGTCTCGATCCGACCGAGGCGACGCTGGAACAGGTCGCTGCCAAGGCCAAGGACAAGGCGGCGGCGTCGGGCGCGTCGGAGGCCGAGGTGCGGCGCGCGGCGGAGAACAGCATCCGCGCGATGATGCTGATCCGCACCTATCGGGTGCGCGGTCACCTCGCCGCCGACCTCGATCCGCTCGGCCTCGCCAAGCGCGACCTACCGGCCGACCTGACGCCCGAATATCACGGTTTTACCGCCGCCGATCTCGACCGCCCGATCTTTATCGGCGGCAATCTTGGGCTTGAGACCGCGACCGTGCGCGAGATCGTGGCGATCCTGCGCGCCAATTACTGTGGCAAGATCGGCCTTGAATATATGCACATCAACGATCTGGGGGAGCGCCGCTTTCTCCAGGATCGGATCGAGGGCCGCGACAAGGGCGCTAGCTTCACCGCCGAGGGCAAGCAGGCGATCCTCGAAAAGGTGATCCACGGCGAGCAGTGGGAAAAATTCCTCGCCCGCAAATATGTCGGGACCAAGCGCTTCGGCCTCGATGGCGGTGAAAGCATGATCCCGGCGCTAGAAGCCGTGATCAAATATGGCGGGCAGGCGGGCGTCGAGGAAATCGTCGTCGGCATGGCCCACCGCGGGCGCTTGAACGTCCTCGTCAACGTCATGGGCAAGCCCTACCGCGCGATCTTCAGCGAGTTCGCCGGCGGCAGCGCCAACCCCGAAGACGTCGGCGGATCGGGCGACGTCAAATATCACCTCGGCACCTCGTCGGACCGTGAGTTCGACGGCACCAAGGTCCACCTCTCGCTGCAAGCCAACCCGTCGCACCTCGAGGCGGTGAATCCTGTCGTGCTGGGCAAGGCGCGCGCGGTTCAGGTGATCAAGGGTGATGAGGAAGGCGACAAGGTCCTGCCGATCCTCCTCCACGGCGACGCGGCCTTCGCCGGCCAAGGCATCGTCTGGGAGTGCCTCAGCTTCTCGGGCCTGCCCGGCTACGGCATCGGCGGCTGCATCCACTTCGTGATCAACAATCAGGTCGGCTTCACCACCAGCCCGCAGTTCGCGCGTAGCTCGCCCTATCCGAGCGATGTTGCGAAGGGCATCCAGGCGCCGATCCTGCACGTCAACGGCGACGATCCCGAAGCCGTGACCTTTGCCTGCAAGCTCGCGACCGAGTTCCGGCAGGAGTTCAATCGCGACATCGTGATCGACATGTGGTGCTATCGCCGCTTCGGGCACAACGAGGGCGACGAGCCGAGCTTCACCCAGCCGCTGATGTACGATGCCATTCGCAAGCATCTGCCGGTCAGCAAGCAATATGGCGATCGCCTGATCGCCGAGGGCGTGGTCGATCAGGCCTGGATCGACGGCAGGACCGGTGATTTCGTCGCGCATCTCGAGGCCGAGTTCGAGGCGGGCGCAAGCTATCTTCCCAACAAGGCCGACTGGTTCGAGGGCCGCTGGGCAGGGCTGAAGCGTCCCGACGAAGGCGTAGAAGGCCGCCGCAACACCGGCACCGCCGTCCCCGAGGACGAGGTTCGCCAGGTCGGCGAGGCGCTGACCCGAGTCCCGGGCGACCTTACGATTCACAAGACGCTCGGCCGCATCATCGACGCCAAGAAGGCGATGTTCGCCAGCGGCGCCGGCTTCGACTGGGCGACAGCCGAAGCGCTCGCGTTCGGCACGTTGATCGCGGAAGGCCACAACGTCCGCCTGTCGGGTCAGGACAGTGGCCGCGGTACCTTCAGCCAGCGCCACGCGGTGTGGACCGACCAAAAGGACGGCCACAAGTTCATCCCCCTGACGACCATCGAGGGTGGCCGCTTCGAGGTCCGCGACAGTCCGCTGAGCGAGTTCGGCGTGCTCGGCTTCGAATATGGCTACAGCCTTGCCGACCCGCGTACACTGGTACTGTGGGAAGCGCAGTTCGGCGATTTCGCCAATGGCGCGCAGGTCATCATGGACCAGTTCATCGCCAGCGGCGAAGCCAAGTGGCTGCGCGCCAGCGGGCTGGTCCTGCTGCTGCCGCACGGGTTCGAGGGCCAAGGGCCGGAGCATAGCTCGGCGCGTCTGGAGCGCTATCTTCAGCTGTGCGCCGAGGACAATCTCCAGGTCGCCAATGTCACCACGCCGGCCAATTATTTCCACCTGCTGCGCCGCCAGCTGCTGCGCGACTTCCGCAAGCCGCTAGTGATCATGACGCCCAAGTCGCTGCTGCGGCACAAGTCGGCGGTGTCTCAGATCGCCGACTTCTCGGGCGAAAGCCATTTCAAGCGCATCCTGTCGGACCTCAATGCGCCCGCCGAGGGGCGCACCCGCCGCCTCGTCCTGTGTTCGGGCAAGGTCGCCTACGAACTGATGGAAGCGCGCGACGAGGCCGGGCTCGACGACGTCGAGATCCTGCGCATCGAACAGCTCTATCCCTTTCCGTCGGAGCCCCTGGTCAAGCGCCTTGCCGCCATGCCGGACCTTCAGGAAGTGGTGTGGTGCCAGGAAGAACCGCGCAACAACGGCAGCTGGTTCTTTGTTGAAAGCTATCTCGAGGATGCCTTGCGCGACGCGGGCAAGAGCTTCCGTCCGGTCTATGCCGGGCGCACCGCTTCGGCTTCGCCGGCGACCGGCCTTGCCAAGCGCCACCTCGCCGAACAAACCGCCCTCATTGCCGCTGCGCTCGGCACCGGGGCCTCGACCAAGGCCGCTTCCGACGCGGCGAAAGATACTGTCCGGCAAGCCGGCAAAGCGAACGCTTGAGGGGAATAATGGGCACGGAAGTCAAAGTCCCGGCACTGGGCGAAAGCATCACCGAAGCGACGCTTGGCGCCTGGCTGAAGAAGCCGGGTGACGCGGTGGCGGTGGACGAACCGGTGGCTAGCCTCGAGACCGACAAGGTGTCGGTCGACGTTCCTTCGCCCGTCGCGGGCGTGTTCGGCGAAGCGATGGTGGCCGAAGGCGACACGGTGAATGTCGGCGCGGTAATCGCGACCATCGGCGAAGGCAGCGGCGCTGCGGCTGCTTCGGCGGCCCAGGCGCCCGAGCCGACCATCCCGGCGCCGGCCGCAGCCAAGGGCGGCGATATCAGCGACGAGCAGGCCCAGGCGCTGCGCCTGTCGCCGTCGGTTCGCCGGGCGGTGCAGGAAAGCGGAGTCGATCCGGCTGGCCTGACCGGATCCGGCAAGGACGGCCGCCTGACCAAGGAAGACGTCGCCAAGGCCAAGAGCAGTCCGGCGCCAGCCGCCGCTGCCCCGGCCGCCGCTCCGGCGCAGGCATCGACGCCAGCCGCTCCCAAGGGTGAGCGCGGCGAGGAGCGGGTCAAGATGACCCGCCTGCGCCAGACCATCGCCACCCGCCTCAAGGACGCGCAGAACACTGCCGCGCTGCTGACGACGTTCAACGACGTCGACATGACCGAAGTGATCGCGGCGCGCACCCGCTACAAGGATCTGTTCGAGAAGAAGCACGGCATCCGCCTCGGCTTCATGGGCTTCTTCACCAAGGCCGTGGCGCTCGCCGCGCGCGACGTTCCGGCGGTCAACGCCCGGATCGAAGGCGACGAGATCGTCTATCACAACTATCTCGACGTCTCGGTCGCGGTGTCCGCGCCCAAGGGCCTCGTAGTGCCGGTGGTCCGCTCCGCCGACCAGATGAGCTTCGCCGAGATCGAACAGGCGATCGCCGGCTTCGGCAAGAAGGCCAAGGACGGCACGCTCACCGCCGACGACATGAAGGGGGGCACCTTCACCATCTCGAACGGCGGCGTGTTCGGATCGCTGCTGTCGACCCCGATCATCAATCCGCCGCAGAGCGCGGTGCTCGGTCTCCACCGGATCGAGGAACGCCCGGTGGTCAAGGACGGTCAGATCGTCGCCCGCCCGATGATGTATGTCGCGCTGTCGTACGACCACCGCCTGATCGACGGCCGCGAGGCGGTCACTTTCCTCGTCCGCGTCAAGGAAGCGATCGAGGATCCGACTCGCCTGCTGATCGACCTGTAAGCGTCGTTTCGGGCGAGCGAACACCTATATACGTGAAGGTCCTGGCCCCCGCCCAGGACGACGAGGATGATATGGCTGACTACGATTATGACGTTCTGGTGATCGGCGCCGGGCCCGGCGGCTATGTCGCGGCGATCCGCGCCGCGCAGCTCGGGCTCAAGACCGCCTGCGCCGAAAGCCGCGAGACGCTCGGTGGCACCTGCCTCAACGTCGGCTGCATCCCGTCAAAGGCCTTGCTCCACGCGTCCGAGCTGTTCGAAGAAGCCGCGCACGGCCACATGGCCAAATGGGGCATCACCGGCCAGTTCAACATCGATATCCCGACCATGCAGAAGGGTCGGGTCGAGGCGGTCGAGGGACTGACCAAGGGGATCGAGTTCCTGTTCAAGAAGAACAAGGTCACTTGGCTCAAGGGCCGCGCCAGCTTCACCGGCGCCGACACGGTCGAGGTCGCCGGGCAGACGGTGCGTGCGAAGAACATCGTGATCGCCACCGGCTCGTCGGTCACCCCGCTACCGGGCGTCGCGGTCGACCAGGAGCGGATCGTCGATTCGACCGGCGCGCTCGAGCTGGCGGAAGTCCCGAGCCACCTCGTCGTCATCGGCGGCGGCGTCATCGGGCTTGAACTCGGCAGCGTGTGGCGCCGCCTTGGCGCGCAGGTGACGGTGGTCGAGTATCTCGATCAGATCCTGCCCGGCATGGACGAGGAAATCCGCAAGGAATCGAACAAGATCTTCAAGAAGCAGGGCTTCCAGTACAAGCTCGGCACCAAGGTCACCGGCGTCCAGCGCAATGGTGACAGCGTCACCGTGACCGTCGAGCCCGCCAAGGGCGGCGCGGCGGAGACGATCGAGGCCAGCCACGTGCTCGTCTCCATCGGCCGCCGTCCCAACACCGACGGCCTGAACCTCGAAGCCGCTGGCCTCGTGCTTAACGCCAAGGGCCAGGTCGACACCGACCACAGCTTCCGCACCTCGGTGCCGGGTGTGTGGGCGATCGGCGACGTGATCCCCGGCCCGATGCTCGCCCACAAGGCCGAGGACGAGGGCATTGCGGTCGCGGAGAACATCGCCGGCCTGACCGGCATCGTGAACCACAACATCATCCCGTCGGTGGTCTACACCACCCCCGAAATCGCCGGCGTCGGCCTCACCGAAGAGCAGGCCAATGCGGGCGGCGAGATCAAGGTCGGCAAGTTCCCGATGATGGCCAACAGCCGCGCCAAGACCAACGGCGAGCCTGACGGGCTGGTCAAGGTCATTGCCGACGCCAAGACCGACCGCGTGCTCGGCGTGTGGATGATCAACAATCTTGCCGGCACCATGATCGCGCAGGCCGCCCAGGCGATGGAATTCGGCGCCACGTCCGAAGACATCGCCTACACCTGTCACGCTCACCCGACCCACGCCGAAGCCTTCAAGGAAGCGGCGATGGCGGTGACGGGCAAGCCGATCCACATCTAGGACTATTGCTCGGCGGCCTTCGATGGCCGTCGAGCATAACAAGATCACCCGGTAGCATGGGCTACCGGGTGATCTTGTCAGGTGCGACCCGGGGAACGGAGGTCGACCTGTTGGTCAGGCCATCTGCAAGGCCGGTGTCGACGAGCGCCGGCGACGCATGGCGAAGCCGATCGCACCGAAGCCGAGGAGCATCATGGCCCAAGTGCTGGGTTCGGGCACGGCCGCTGCGACACCGGCGGTCACCGACGCGCGGGACTGGCCGACGATGAGGTCGCCGTTGAGCAGCCCCGTGCCGAGCGCGAAGTTGTTGAAGCTGACGCGAATGGCGTTGGTGGTGATACCAAGGCTGCTGGTCCCGTCGCCGCTGAGGATCTGTTCGTTGAGGATGACCGACAAGCCGGCAAGGTTGAGCAGGATGGTGTTGGGATCGGGGTTGGCGAACAGCGCCGTGTTGATGTTGAGGGCCGACACCAGTGATCCGCCGATGACGAGCCCTTCGATCGTGGTCGTGCCGCTGGCTGTGAGACCACCGAGCGACGATGCCGTCGACTGCGACTGAATGGTGGTCGCCCCGATGCTCAGCAGGCTGGCGAGCCGAGGATCGGAGATAAGCGACGATCCCACCCCAACCGCGAGACTGTTGATCGTCGCGGTCCCGGTCGCGCCGATCGATGTTCCGGTGGCATTCGAGGTGAGCAGGCCTGTCTGAACCCGCTCGGTCACGCCGAGAATGCCGCTGGTCAATGTCGTCGACTGATTGACCGAGGCAACCGAATTGGAGGTATTGTAGCTCGGCGGGGCGGTGCCGCTCGAGGCCGCGACCGGCGCGATATTGACGGTCGCGGTCACCACGTCGCCGACACGAACCGTCTCGTTCGCGCTAAGTGCGTAGCCCGAACTCGACGCTGTCTGTGCCAGCGCGGGGGTTGTCGCCAAGCTGAGGCCAAGTGTCGCGACGAAGAACAAAGCTTTTCGCATAACTGTCTCCTGTTGCTTGATGCGGTCGGATCGTTTCGCGAACCACTCCCACATCGAATTCAAAAGCGATTCGGCAACAAGAGACTATGACAATGATCAACGCGCGAAAGGCGGCTCTCCGTGTGTGTCAGAATATGTGACAGCAGATAGGCAAACGGAACATTGGTCCAATTTGGATGCAACTGTTTTCTCATCTTCACGTAGTCGGACCCCGGATATTCATCGCCTATGTAATAAGCAGCGAAATTCGTTCGAAAATTTCTGGAGCCTATCGTTTGACGGCGGATTTGCACCGGTTTGTACTTGACCGGTATCCGCCTCCATAATGTCTCGATTATCCCGCCGTTTTTGGTGGCCATTCTAACTCGCTTGTCGAGATCAGATGGCGAGTCGAATTCATTGATATGCCCCCCATGCAACGTCTTCAGATTTCCGTCCGCCAGCGCAGGCAGAGAATGTCCGGCTGAAAGTTCGGTAAGCGATAGCGGAAAAGCATTAAGGCGATCCCTGCCTACTTGCCGTCGACCAGCATATTGAAGCAGGCTGCGTCCTATCAGGGCGCAGGTTCGTCCGAGTGTTGGGGGCGTTAAGATGACCGAAGGGCATGCGACTGTTCGTGACACCCGCAAAGGCACCGGTGCGGGCGGAGCTTTTGACTTTGATTACTACCACGCCAGCGTCCGGCACGACGTCCTGCCGCTAATACCCGAGCATTGCGGGCGAGTGCTTGATGTCGGTGGCGGTGTCGGTGCTACTGGCGGGTTCCTAAAACAGCGGGGCAGGGCGACGACGGTTGTCGTGGCGGATCTGTGCGGCGGTGCTCCGGCGCCAGGCGTCGAGCGCATCGTTGCGGCCGACCTCAACGATGCCGCAGCGCTTCAGGCATTGGGCGACCACGGCCCGTTCGACACCATACTTTGTCTCGACGTGCTCGAACATCTCTACGATCCGTGGGACGCGATCAGCCAGCTTCAGGAACTGCTTGCTCCCGGCGGCTGCATTGTCGCAAGCATACCTAACGTCAATTACGTCGGTCTTCTTGCGCCTTTGGTAGTCAGGGGTCGCTTCGAATACCAGGAAACCGGAATCCTCGACCGGACCCATATTCGATGGTTCACCAGACAAAGCGCCGAGGCGCTGATTAGGCGTGGACGCCTGCATATTGAAGAGAGTGTCGCCCGCGTGCCGGACGGAAAGGCAAAGACCCTTGATCGCCTTACCGCGGGTACTCTGCGACGCTTTTTCGCGCTTCAGCAGATCATTCGGTCGCGCAAGCGAGCCGACTGACTGCTTTCCCGTCGGTAGGCATTTGAACTTTAGGAACTGGCCTCCCCGCCAAATCCCTTTATCTCCGCCGACATGAAAGTTCGCTCCACCCTTCGCCGTTGGCATGTCTGGCTTGGCTGGCTGGTTGGCGTGCCGTTGCTGTTCTGGGCGTTGTCGGGCCTGATCATGGTGTGGAAGCCGATCGAGGAGGTGCGCGGCGCCGAGCTGCTGGCGGCGCCGGCGCCGGTGGTGCTGACATCGCCGGCCATCCTTCCCTCAATTGTCGCCGGTCTGCCGCTGGCCAAGGTCAGCCTGGAGCAGCGGGCTGCCGGCCCGCGGTGGGTGATCGAGGTGAGGAACGGTCCGACTCGGCTCGCCGACCCCGTCACCGGGCGCTTGCTGCCGTCGCTGAGCGCAGCCGATGCGGCGGCGGAGGTCGGCGCGCGGTTGCGGGGCGACGCGCGGATCGAGGCGGTTCGCCGCACCGATGCCGGAAGTCCGCCGCTCGAGCTTCGCCGTCCGGTTGCCACCTGGCAGGTCGACCTGTCGGACGGCACCCATGTCTTCGTCGCCGCCGACAGCGGGGCGATCGTCGCGACGCGAACCCGCTGGTGGCGCTTCTACGACTGGATGTGGGGGCTTCACATCATGGATCTGGGCGGCCGCGAGGACATGCACCACCCGACCCTCATCGCGTTTGCCGCGATCAGCCTGGTAACCGTTCTGCTCGCCCTCGTTTTGCTGCCGCTTTCAATCAAGCGCCGCCGCTCCTAGATCGGCGGCATGGGATATGAGACCGAGCTGAAGCTCTTCATCGACGGCGCGTGGCGCCAGGGCGAGGGCGACGCGTCGCCCGTGATCAATCCGGCGAGCGGCGACACGATCGCCGAACTGCGCCTCGCCAGCACCGCCAACCTCGACGAAGCGTTGGCGGCGGCCGAGCGGGCGTGGCCCGCATGGCGCGCCCTCGATGTCGAAAAGCGCGGTGCGATCCTGCGCAAAGCCGCCAGCCTCCTGCGCGAGCGCGCCGAGGAAATCGGCCGCTTGCTGACCCAGGAGCAGGGCAAGCCGCTGGCCGAAGCGATCGGCGAGGTGATGGGCTCCGCCGGCATGTTCGATTATTTCGCCGAAGAAGCGAAGCGCGCGGGCGGCCGCGTCCTCGTTCGCCCCACCGGCCAGCGCTCGATCGTCATTCCGCAGCCAGTCGGCCCGACCGCCACCTTCACCCCGTGGAATTTTCCGATCTATCTGCTCGCCAAAAAGGTCGCCGCGGCGCTGGCGGCGGGCTGCACGGTCATTTCCAAACCGCCTGAGGAAACGCCCGGCTGCACCGGTGCGCTGGCCAAGGCGCTCGACGATGCCGGTATTCCCAAGGGCGTGTTCCAGCTGGTCCACGGCGTGCCCGACGCCGTGTCGCGTCAGCTGATCGGCAGCCCGGTCATCCGCAAGATCAGCTTCACCGGATCGACCGGGGTTGGCAAGCATCTTATGAAGCTCGCCGCCGATGGCATGAAGCGGATCACGATGGAGCTGGGCGGCCACGCGCCGGTGCTGGTGTTCGACGATTGCGATCTCGACAAGACACTCGACATGCTGGTCCCGCAGAAATTCAGGAATGCAGGCCAGGTGTGCGTTTCGCCGACCCGCTTCTTCGTCCAGGAAGGCATCTACGACGCCTTCGCCAAGGGCTTCGCGGCGCGCACGCAGCAAGTGAAGATCGGCAACGGCCTTGACGCCGACACCAGGATGGGGCCGCTCGCCAACCAGCGGCGGTTGCCGGCGATCGCGGGCCTCGTCGAGGATGCCAAGGCCAAGGGCGCGCGGTTGCTGGCGGGTGGTGAGCCAGGTGACGGCGGCTTCTTCTTTCAACCGACCGTGCTGGCGGATGTGCCGGACGAGGCCGACGCCATGAACGTCGAACCGTTCGGCCCGGTCGCGCTGATGCGGTCGTTCGCGACCGAGGACGAAGCGCTGCATCAGGCCAATCGCCTGCCCTACGGCCTCGCCTCGTTCGTCTTCACCGAAAACGGCCGCCGCGCCAATCGGCTTGGCGACGCGCTGGAAAGCGGGATGGTCGGCATCAACACCTTCGCCATTTCGGTCGCCGACGCGCCGTTCGGTGGGGTCAAGGAAAGCGGATCCGGCAGCGAGGGCGGCGCGGAAGGCCTCGCCAGCTATCAGGTGACCAAGGCCATTCATCAGGCGTGAGCGGGCAGGGGCGCTTGGTCGCGGTGGGCGCCTGCTTCGTAGCGGTGGCGGTTGGCTTCGGCGCGTTCGGCGCTCATGCGCTGCAAGGCCGACTCGACGCCGAGGCGATGGGCTGGTGGCAAACGGCGGTGACCTATCTCCTGCCGCACGCCGTGGCCGTGGTCGCGCTTGGTCTGTCCCGTCGTCCTCGCCTCGCCTTGCCCGCTTGGCTGATGGCAGGAGGTGCCGCGCTGTTCGCCGCAACCTTGTTCGCCATGGCGCTCGGTGCGCCAAGGTGGCTCGGGGCGATCACGCCACTTGGCGGGGCAGCAATGATGGCTGGCTGGCTGCTGCTTGCGTGGCGGGGGTTGCGGGAGGAGTGAGCCCGCCCTAACTCCCGCTTGCCCACGTGCTCGGGCCCACGCACTTCACCCGAAGGAAGCGAATGCCCGAGCTTGCCATCCTGTTTGAACATCCCGCCTGGTTCGAGCCGCTGTTTGCGGCCGTGGACCGTGGCGGCATCGATTACGCTGCTATCAAGGTTGGCGATCACAGCTTCGACCCAGCATCCTCGCCGCCGCCTGCGCCGGTCATCTTCAACCGTGTCGCCATGTCGAGCTTCCTGCGCGAGCCCGAGCATCCCTTGTTCTACACCATGGCGTTGCTCGACCACTGGCGCGGGCGGGGCGTGACAGTGTTGAATGGCCCTGAGGTTATGGCGATCGACAGCAGCAAGGCGCGGCAATTGTCGCTGCTGCACCGCCTCGACCTCCATGCCCCGCGCACCCGCGTCGTCCATCGTGCCGCCGACCTCGCCACGGCGGCCGAGGCGATCGGCTTTCCGCTTCTGGTAAAGGCGAACATCGGCGGTTCCGGTGCCGGGATTATGCGCTTCGACAGCGCGGCGGAGCTTGCCGCCGTGGTGGCTGCGGGCGACCATCCGCGATCGGTCGATCAGGTGCTGCTGGTGCAGGAAGCGGTGCCGGCGCGTGACGGCATGATCTGGCGGCTCGAAACCCTCGGCGGCAGATTTCTGTACGCGCTGGAAATCGCCGGCGCGGGGCAGTTCGATTTGTGTCCGGCGGATGCCTGCGGCGACGAGCGCGGGCCGATCGCCATGCGCGCGTTCGATCCCCCCGCCGCGATCGCCGCCGCCGCCGAGCGCGTCGCGCAGGCGATGGAGATGGATGTCGGCGGGATCGAGGTCATGATCGACGACCGCGACGGGTCGGCCAAATTCTACGACATCAACGCGCTGTCCAACTTTGTCGCGCGGCCGGTCGAGGTGCTCGGCTACGATCCGCACGACCGGCTGGTGGACTGGCTCAAGCAACGAATTGTGGAGGCACGGGCATGAGGTTCGGATATTGGATGCCCGTGTTCGGCGGGTGGCTTCGCAACGATCCCGATGAAGGGCCGCCGGCAAACTGGGAGGCGGTACGCGATCTGACCCTGCGCTCGGAAGAGACTGGTTGGGACCTGACCCTGATCGCAGAGCTGTTCCTCAACGACATCAAGGGGGTCGAGCAGCCCGCGCTCGACGCCTGGAGCACCGCCGCCGCGCTTGCCGCCGTGACATCGAGCATCGAGCTGATGGTCGCGGTGCGGCCCAACTTCCATCATCCGGCGCTGCTGGCCAAGCAGGCGGCGAACATCGATCGGATCAGCGGCGGGCGGCTCGCGCTCAATGTCGTGTCGAGCTGGTGGAAGGAGGAAGCCGAGCAATATGGCCTCGCCTTCGACCAGCATGACGATCGCTATGCCCGCACGGCCGAGTGGCTGACCGTGGTCGACGGCTTGTGGCGCGAGGAAAGGTTCAGCCACGAGGGCGAGCGCTACCGGCTCAAGGACGCCATCGTCTCGCCCAAGCCGGTGCGGCGACCGATCGTCTATGCCGGCGGCGAGAGCGACGCTGCCAAGTCGCTGATCGCGCGGCAGTGCGATGCCTACGTGATGCATGGCGATCCGGTCGAGGCGATCGCGGCCAAGATTGGCGACATGAAGCGCCGGCGCGGCGAGGCGGACGGTGCGCCGATGCCATTCGGCATGGCCGCTTATGCGATCGTTCGCGACAGCGAAGCCGAGGCGCAGCGCGAGCTCGAACGGATCACCGCCATGCCAGCCACACCGCCGCCCGGCTTCGCCAATTTCGACCAGTGGCTCTCGGGCACGGAGCTCGAGCGGACGCTGAAGCTGCAGGAGTATAGCGTTTCCAATCGCGGCCTGCGCCCGAACCTCGTCGGGACGTCCGAGCAGATCGCCGATCGGATTCGCGCTTATGAAGCCGTGGGCCTTGATCTGCTGCTGCTTCAGATGAGCCCGCAGGCCGAGGAAATGGACCGATTTGCAGCCACCGTGATGGCGCCGATGCGGACCGGGAAGCTTTAGGCCTGACCCGAAGCGGTACAGTCTTTGGGCTTAACCATTTTCTGGACGGAGCGGGGTCTTTGCAGGGGCGTTGGTGGGGCGCATAAACACTTCGGTAACCATTCAGATCTTGCAGGCCCCGCTTGACCGCTCCGTTCCGCTTTCCGAAATTCTTCGTCACCTCGCCGGCGCCTTGTCCGTATCTTCCGGGCAAGATCGAGCGGAAGGTGTTCACGGAATTATCGGGGCATCATGCCGGTGAGTTGAACGAGGCGCTGGGCCGAATCGGGTTCCGCCGCTCGCAATCGGTCGCTTATCGGCCGAGCTGCATCGACTGCCAGGCCTGCGTGTCGGTCCGTGTCGCGGCAAGTGAGTTCGCGCCGACCGCCACCCAGCGCAAGCTGATGAAGCGCCACGCCGATCTCGAAGTCACGGCGTGCAAGCCGTGGACCACCGAGGAACAGTTCGATCTCCTCCGCCGCTATCTTGCCGTGCGTCATCCCGGCGGCGGAATGGCCGAGATGGACGACAACGACTTTGCCGACATGGTCGAGCAGACCCCGGTCCGCACCTATGTCGTCGAATATCGCGAGCCGTCGGTCGATGGCCGTCCGGGCAAGCTCGTCGGCGCCTGCCTCAGCGATCAGCAGAGCGACGGGCTGAGCATGATTTACAGCTTCTTCGATCCCAGTCTGGCCGATCGTAAGGGTTTGGGCACCTTTATCATCCTAGACCATATCCAACGGGCGGCGCGTGCAGGTCTGCCCTATGTGTACCTCGGCTATTGGGTCGAGGGGTCGGAGCGGATGGCCTACAAAGCTAAGTTCCGGCCGATGGAGCGGCTTGGACGCGACGGTTGGAAGCGGTTCGAGCCAGGTGAAATGCCCCCTGCATCCGGCATGCGGGGAACGGGTTTGCGGAAGGTCTGAGGGCCTGTGGCGTGACTGCCACTGGTCATAAGTGCCGAAATGAAGCAAACTGGGTTAAGAATCTGGGGGAATCGGGATGCGTAAGTCTGTAGCGATCATGGCGGCGGCCGGCCTTTTGGGCCTTGCGGGTTCCGGCAATGCAGCAGTGGTCCAGCTCAACATCAGCGGCACCGCGGTCGGCACCCAGACGACGCTCGTATGCGGCCTGGGGCCGTGCAGTGCGCCGAGCCCGACGCTGAGCCAGTCCTACGCAACCAACTTCAACCAGTCGCTGCTCCCCTTCGACCTGAGGGAAGGCGATAACGCCTTCACCCATGGCGCGCTGAGCGGGATCGGGTTTTATTCGGGCATCATCAACAACACCAACGGCGTGCTGACGGGCCGCGACCTGTATTATTCTTACGAGAACCCGGGCGTGCGCACGATCACGGTCGGGAGCAGCTACATCAATGCGTCGGCTCGGACCTTCGCGGTCAATGCGATCGCTCCGGTGCCCGAGCCCGCGACGTGGGCGCTGATGCTGATCGGGTTCGGCGCGATCGGAACAGCGATGCGCCGGGCGCACAGGCGGACCTTGCAGGCCGCCTGAGCCCAAGGTCGCGTCAGGCGACCGCCGCTTCCGGCACCTCGACCTCAGCCTCGGCCGAATCGCGCAGCACGTATCCGCGGCCCCATACCGTTTCGATGTAATTGTCGCCGCCGCATGCGAGGCTGAGCTTCTTGCGCAGCTTGCAGATGAAGACGTCGATGATCTTGAGTTCGGGCTCGTCCATCCCGCCATAGAGATGATTAAGGAACATTTCCTTGGTCAGCGTGGTACCCTTGCGGAGCGACAACAGCTCCAGCATCGCATATTCCTTGCCGGTCAGATGCACGCGGGCACCGTCGACCTCGACCGTCTTGGCGTCGAGATTGACCGCCAGCTTGCCGGTCCGAATGACGCTTTGGCTGTGGCCCTTGGAACGGCGCACGATGGCGTGGATACGCGCCACCAGCTCGTCGCGGTGGAAGGGCTTGGTGACATAATCGTCGGCGCCGAAGCCCAGGGCCCGGACCTTGCTGTCCATCTCGCCGATGCCCGACAGGATCAGCACCGGGGTCGAGACCTTGGCGGTGCGAAGCTTCTTCAGCACGTCGTAGCCGTGCATGTCGGGAAGGTTGAGGTCCAGACAAATGATGTCGTAATCATACAGCTTGCCGAGATCGAGGCCTTCTTCCCCAAGGTCGGTGGTGTAGACATTGAACCCCTCGGTGCCGAGCATGAGCTCGATCGCCTTGGCAGTGGTCGGTTCATCCTCGATCAGCAGAACGCGCATAATCTCTTGTCCCCCGTTCGAGAGCCCAAGCCAAAGCGTTACGCCGGCTTAACGGCCCTGAAGCGTGTGTTAACCATTCGGGGTGTCGCCTGAAAAGATTAACATGACCTAAACGATGTCATTAGGTTCGACGCGTGGCCGGACTGCATCACTTATCCACAGGACATCCTTTGTTGCCCGCCGCCAGGCCGGCCAACCCGGCGGGGGCCGAACCTGAACAAGGTCACAAAGGTCACCGGTGGCGGGGGTATGATCGCAGACGCAATGGAGAATATCTGGACACGACCGGCGACGGAAACGAAACGGCTTGCAGGCAGGCGCATCGGCCAGGGTAGATCAGCCGAAATCCTACTTTGCAAGAAGGGTGCGGGCGGGGCCGGAAAGCTCTAGGGCACATCCCATGCAGCAGCTTCTTTCCTCGTTCATCCTGTTCATCGACGGCGAAGCCTTTGTGATGGACAAGCCCGCCGGCCTCCCGGTCGATACGCCCAAGCGCGGGGGGGAGAGCGTGGAGCGGCGGCTCGACGAACTGCGGTTCGGGTTCAAGCGCTTTCCGACCGCGATGCACCGGCTCGACCAGGATACGTCGGGCTGCCTGCTGTTCGCGAGGCACCCGGCGGCGCGGGCCAAGATCCAGCAGGCGTTCGAAAGCGGCCAAGTCGAGAAGACCTATCTCGCGCTGCTCGCCGGGACAGTCGAGGGCGAGGGAGGCGAGATCGACCTGCCGTTGTCCAAGAAAAGCTCGGCCGAAGCCGGGTGGCGGATGGTCGGCGATCCCAAGGGGCAGCGCGCGGTGACGCGCTGGCGCAAGATCGCCGAAAGGGACGACCGCACCCTGGTCGAATTCCGGCCGCTGACCGGGCGGACGCACCAGATCCGCGTTCACGCACGCGAAGGGCTGGGCGCGGGGATCGTCGGCGACCGGGTTTACGGCGTGCCGGGCGGGCCGATGCTGCTCCATGCGCAGCGGCTGGTGGTGCCGCGCGGCAACAAGGCGGCGATCGACGTTACCGCGCCGCTGCCCGCGCATTGGGGCGAATGGGCGAGCCTGGTGCCGGGCGGCACGACTGGCGAGAGCGAAGCGCCGCAATCGCCTGAGGTTCGGGCCCCCTTGACTGAGGTCGGGACAGGCGCCGCCGGGACGACGGAAGATCATGAAGCCTGACGACGTTCGCTTGCCGGACGAAGCGCTGAGCGAGACGTTTCTCGCCAGCACCGGACCGGGCGGCCAGAACGTCAACAAGGTCGCGACCGCCTGCCAGCTGAGATGCAACGTCTTCGCGCTGGGACTGCCGCTGCACGCCTATGAAAAGCTCAAGCTGATCGCGGGATCGAAGCTGACGCAGGGCGGCGAACTCATCATCACGGCGCGCACCCATCGCAGCCAGGAAGCCAACCGCGACGAAGCCCGCCGCCGCCTGCGCGACCTGATCGCCGAGGCCCACCAGCGCGACGCCAAACGCCGCCCAACCAAACCCAGCCGCGCGGCCAAGGCGAAAAGGGTGGAGACCAAGAAGGGCAGAGGTGCGGTGAAGGCGATGCGGGGACGGGTTAGCTTGGAATGAAGGGGGGTGTCTGCGTACGACCCATCGCGGACGTTGATGCCAGACTCAGCTTACCCTTGATCGCTTTCGAGCAACGAAAGCCAAGGTCGCTGCCAAAAGGGACGGCAGGAGCCAGTCCAGCCACGGATCAGCTGTCTGCCAAACGCGAAAATCGAAACCGCCCCACCACGGCATATTGGCTCTCAAACCACCACCGTAGTGCTCGATCCACCGGTACTCGGCTTGCGTAATTTCGCGGGAGATCGCCCAAGCGCTCGCCACAAAGGCTCCTGCGATCCAATCTCTGCAAAGCCAAACGATGGCTAACTGCATGAGCGCCGCAAGGGCAAGGTGACCCAAAATTCCCATACAAAGGGAAAACCACAGCCGGGGTCAGTCTTCCACCCTTCCGAGATTTGCGAGGCGTACTTTCAGTTACCTGCGCAAACAGGCGTTTGGTATCACGGACTTCCTCGCCAACCAGGGCTTGACCTTGCAGGACGATTTCCCGCGAGCCGTTGACGAGGTCAGCGGCGATGGGCCAGCATCGCTTTGAATACTAACACCGACCAGCGGCGTCGGTAATGCCGCAGGCGTAGGAGAGTAACGATGTTCAGTCGACAAGCGGAAGATCAGTACCTCGCGCTTGACCAGTTTTCCTCGCGAGCTTCCTTAGAGTCGATTGCGTCGGAAGCGACCACTTTCCGGTCGCCCTCGACTTTATCTGTAATGAGCCAGTCGACTGTTGGCGCGAGGGCATTTTCCGCCGCGACCCCGGTATCGACGACCTACTTCGAGCTCCCGGATCTTGTTCTGAACAACTTCGGCGTGAGCCAAGGCTGGAATGGCCAGCGCCTTTTTCCCCGCTTGCTCGGCGATGTGAACGGCGACGGGTTCACTGACATCCTGGGGCTTAGTTTCAACGGGTTGCTGGTGTCCTACGGAACCGCAAGCGGCCAATTTACCCAACCTGCCTTTATTTATGGCCGTACGTTTTTTCCGAGGCAGAACTCCTACGACGAGGAGTATTCGCTTGGTTTCAAGCTCAATGACGTGAACGGAGACAAGAGGGCCGATCTCGTGGAATTCCTGCCCGGCGGCGTGAGCGTCCTCCTGGGGCAAAGCGACGGTACGTTTGGTCCCGCGACGCGGACCATCAACGACTTCGGCTTCAAGCAGGGCTGGACCATACCACAATACACGCCGCGGTTGATGGCCGATGTGAATGGCGACGGGCGGTCCGACATCGTCGGCTTCGGTTATGCCGGAGCGCTGGTGGCGCTTGCCACGGGGGAGACCGGCCAGAACCAGTTCAAGGATCCTATTCTGGGCCTTGCCGACTTCGGTCTCAATCAGGGGTGGCGCGACGCCGATCTTTTTCCCAGGGCCCTTGGCGATGTGAATGGCGATGGATTGGCGGACATTGTCGGGTTCGGGGACGAGGGGGTGTCGGTTTCCCTGTCAAACGGCGATGGCACGTTCGCACCGATGTTCTTCGCGCTGAACGATTTCGGGCTGGCCCAGGGCTGGTCGAGCCAGACATTCTTCAAGAGATTGGTCGGCGATGTGAACGGAGACAATCGCGCGGACATCGTGGGGTTCGGCACCGCCGGCGTCTACGTGGCGCTCGGTCGTAGCGACGGGACTTTTTCCGCTCCAGCCCTCGACGTCGTTGATTTCACGTCGCGGCAAGGCTGGACCAACGACAACCTCTATTACCGTGACCTTGCTGACCTCAACAACGACGGGCATCTGGACATCGCCGGCTTCGGCACGGCGGGCGTGTTGGCAGGACTGAATACGAGCTCGCATTTTCTTGTTTAGCTGAGGCTCCGCAAGCCAGCTTGTCCGATCGACCGTCACGGAAGCCGCGTCCGCGTTCAACCCGGTGTGGACATCCAGCGGCTCAGGACCGCGTTGTTTTGCCTGCTAGCAACGACAGTCCCGGCTATCCTCCCGTTTCGGGCCGGCTAACGGCACCTCGGATGCTGCTGGATGTCGCGGACATCGTAGAAGCGGCCATCCGAGATCGTCACCTGGATGCATTGGCGTGACTGGGGTCGGTACTGGATCGAATAGCGCGTGTTGGCGGAGGTGAAGTTGTCGACCTGGCGAAAGCCGCGCTGTTCGAGCGTGCTCATGCCGCCGGCCGCGCGGGCGCCGTTGAGGTCATTGATCTGCGCGAAGTCGGTATAGCCGCCGCGGCCGCTGTGATGCGCGAGATTGGCGTTTCGCTCGTCGACCCCGGCCTGATAGCCGGACGAATATTGCTCCGATCGGTCGTAGTTATGGTACGAAGCGTTGTGCAGGCCGTCGGCGTAGCCGCGTTCGTACTGCTGTTCCACGACCGCGTCGGAGGAATGATTGCCATCCTGGTGGTGGTGCGATTTGTGGCTCAGCAGCGCGCCCAGGATCGCGGCGCCCGCCACCACTCCGACGGCTGCCGCCGCATTGCCGTTGCCCGCTTTCTGATGACAGTCCGAGGCGGAGGCGTCGGTGACCGAGACGACGAGCCGGTTGTGCGCTTCGACGCTGATGCAGTTGCGGCCGTTCGCCTGCCACCAGTAGGAATAGGCGTAGCTTATCGAGTTGCTTTGGCTGTCGGCATAGGTGAAGCCTCGTGCGGTGAGCGCGCTTTCGGCGCGATCGGGCGACAGGCCGTTGAGATTGGTCAGCTGGTTCGCTTTTTGCGCGAAGGCCGGGGAGGCGAGCAGCGCCAGGCACGACGCCGCTGCACAAAGACGGCTTGCAACATTTTTCCGCATGTCATTCTCCCCTGTGCAATGTGGATGTCGTCGGCTTACCCGCCTTCGATCAAGAGATCGGGAATCTCGTACACCTCGACCGTGCCGATCCGGACGATGCTGACGTCGCCTCGCCGGGTGGCGGCAAGGCCGGCCTGGCTGTCGCTCGAGATCGGATTGAGCTGACGAAACAGGATGGTGCGCTCGCCTCTGTCGCCGCCGACGCGCCGGTGGCGAAGCGGATCGGCACCACGCGTTGCGCCGATGCGGTGGCCGACAGGGTGGCCGCGAGCGCGGATGCCGCCACCAGCAGGAACTTGCGCATGACACGCTCCTTCGAAAGGCGAAGAGCCGGTATCGATAGCGATGGTGTTCCGTACGGTTGCCGGAGTCCAGTTTCACGGCACCTCGCCAGCCGCACCGCGCTTCGCTAACGCTGATCGGGTGACCGTCGACAGCCTTAAGCATTGCGTTGTTCTGGGCGTCTTGATCCTCCCGACGCGCTGAGGTGACCCTTTGAGCGAGATTGCCGGAATCCTGCTCGCGGCCGGCGCGGGGCTGATCGGAGGGGCGATGAACGCGCTGGCGGGCGGGGGGACGTTCGCGACCTTGCCGGCGCTGATCGCGCTGGGGTTGCCGGCCAACATCGCCAATGCGACCAGTAATGTCGCGCTGCTGCCCGGCGCGGCGACGAGTGCGTGGGCGTTCCGCAAGGAATTGGGGCCGGTGGCCGGCATTTCGGTGCTGGTGCTGGCCGCGCTGACGTTCGGGTTCGGACTGGTCGGAAGCTATCTGCTCGTCGTCACGCCGGCGGCGACATTCGATATCATCATCCCGTGGCTGCTGCTGTTCGCCTTCGTGGTGATGGCGCTGGGCAAGGGCGCGGCCGACTGGTTGCACAAGCGGGTGACGATCGGGCGGCCGACCCTGCTCGCCTCGCAGGCGCTGCTGGGCGTTTATGGCGGCTATTTCGGCGGCGGCGTGGGGTTGATCACCACCGCGCTCTACGGGCTGCTGGCGAATATCTCGCCGCGCGAATTGTTCGCGATCCGGACGGCGATGCTGGCGGTGGCGAACATGGCGGCGGCGATCGTGTTCATTGGCTTTGCGATGGTGTGGTGGTGGGCGTGCGTGCCGATGCTGGTGGGGTCGGTGATCGGCGGATGGCTGGGCGCGCTGCTCGGCAAGCGCTTGTCGGCGCGGGCGGTGCGGTGGTGGACCCTGCTGGTGACGGGCGCGACCACCGCGGTGTTTTTCGTGCGGGCCTACGGCTGAGGAAGAGATTGCGTTCGCCGAGATAAGGGAGTGGGCTGACTTCGAGGAACGGTCGGGAGTCGCGAAATGCGTGGCCTTGTACTTATGATCGGATTGGCGATTGCGGCGCCGGCCGCGGCGCAGCGGAGCAATCTGGTTGCGGCGCAGCCGGTGGTGAGCCCGCCCGCCGGCATGCAGGCATGGACAATCCGCTATCTCAGCCGCGACGATCGCGGCGTCGAGCGCGAACTGACCGGCATGGTGGTCGCCCCGCGCGAAGCCATCCCTCGGCAGCCGCGGCGGGTGCTGGCGTGGACCCACGGCACGTGGGGAAGCGCGTCGTCATGCGCGCCGTCGCTGAGCCCGAAGTTCTTCGAAAAGACTCCGGCGATCGATGCGGTGCGACAGGGCTATGTGGTGGTCGCGCCCGATTATCCGGGACTGGGGAGCGCCGGCGTGCATCCGTATCTGGTCGGCACGGTGACCGGGCGCTCGGTTCTCGATGCGATACGCGCGGCGCAGCGCATTCCGGGCGCGGCGGCGGGCAGCAGCTATGCCGTGTGGGGCGAAAGCCAGGGCGGCCATGCGGCGCTGTGGACCGGGCAGATGCAGGGCGTGGACGGTGCGGGGCTGCGGCTGGTGGGGGTCGCGGCGGGCGCGCCGCCGACCGATCTCGGCGCCAATATGCGGCAAGCGAGCGATGCCAATGCGCGGGCGTTCCTGACCGCGCTCACGGTCGACAGTTGGAGCCATTACTATGGAGTGCCGCTGAAGATCGGCCGGGCGCGGACGCCTGGGATCATTCAGCGGCTGGCGCAGAAATGCGTGACCACCGATTCGGGGCTGAAGTTCGGAACCCTGCTCGGCATCCTCGCGCTGCGGCAGGATCTGGCGCGGGTCGATCTGGGCCGGACGCCGCCGTGGGCGAGTTATGTCGCGGCCAACAGCACCAGCCCGGTCAGCCGGGTGCCGGTGCTATTTGCGCAAACGGCGCAAGATCCGCTGGTCGCGCCGGCGGTGACCCGGGCCTTCGCGCGGCGGATGTGCGCGAACCGGGTGCGGGTGAAGTGGATCGACCTGCCGGGCAAGGATCATGCGACCACGGCGAAGCAAAGCGCGGGTGCGACGCTGAGCTGGATCGACGCGCTGTTCGCCGGACGCCAGGCGCCGAACGATTGCGGGAGATTCTAAGCGCCGCCTAGTCCTGCTCGCCTTCGCTGCGGAAAGGCACGATCGGACGACCGACATCGCCCTGACCGACGGTGCGGCCGGCCATTTCGAGCATCCGTTCGAGCGGCACGCGGGCCTTATCCATCAGCTCGGGCTCGAGCTCGATCCGGGGTTCGAGATCGCGAAGCGAGATGTAGAGCTTCTCCAGCGTGTTCAATGCCATGTAGGGACACATGTTGCAGTTGCAGTTGCCGTCGCCGCCGGGGACCCCGATGAAGGTCTTGTCCGGCGCGGCCTTTTCCATCTGGTGAATGATGTGCGGCTCGGTCGCGACGAGGATCACCTCGGCGGGCGAGGCGATGGCGAAGTCGAGGATCGAGCGGGTCGAGCCGACATGGTCGCTATGATCGATGATGTGCGGCGGGCATTCGGGGTGCGCGGCGACGGGGGCGCCCGGATATTGCGCCTTGAGCTTGAGTAGCTCGGTTTCCGAAAACGCCTGGTGGACGATGCAGATACCCGGCCACAACAGCATCTCGCGCCCGGTTTTGCGCGCGAGATAGCCGCCGAGGTGGCGGTCGGGGCCGAAGATGATCTTCTGCTCCTTGGGGATCTGGGCGAGGATGGCGTCGGCGCTGCTGCTGGTGACGATGATGTCGCTCTGCGCCTTCACCGCGGCCGAGCAGTTGATGTAGGTCAGCGCGATGTGGTCGGGGTGCGCGGCGCGGAAGGCGGCGAACTGGTCGGGCGGACAGCTGTCTTCGAGGCTGCAGCCGGCGTCCATGTCGGGAAGGATGACGGTCTTTTCAGGGCTGAGGATCTTTGCGGTTTCGGCCATGAAGCGCACGCCGCAAAAGGCGATCACGTCGGCGTCGGTCGCCGCGGCCTTGCGGCTGAGGTCGAGGCTGTCGCCGACGAAGTCCGCCAGGTCCTGAAGCTCGGGCTTCTGATAATAATGCGCGAGGATGACGGCGTTGCGCTCCTCCTTGAGGCGCTGGATCTCGGCAAGGAGGTCGGTGCCGACCGGCGGGCGGAGGGGTGCTGTCATGATGGCTCCAGATAGGCTCAGCGTTGGCGATCCGCCAGCACCTGCTCGATCGAGCGGCTGACGTCCCAGCGTTCGCCGTCGCGGACCCCGGCGGCGGGGGTGACGACGCGGACGGTGATGGGGCCCAGCCCGGCGGCGTCGAGCGGCGCTCGGGCGAGGTCGGCGACGACCTTTTCGGCGTTTTTCTGCGCGGCGGCGAGATTGGCGGGCTCGGCCGCGACTTCACCGGCCTTGGCGGTGGCGAGCTGCGAGGCGCGGCGGGCAAGGTTGGTCGAGGCGTTGCGGGTGACGAAGATGCCGCTGGTGCCCGACACGGCGCGATTGGCTTCGTCGACATTGGGCGGTTCGGGCGTCACCAGTGGCACGCGGATGGTCAGCGCGCGAGATGCCGGGTCCCAGCGATAATCGTCGGCGCCGACCTGCGACAGGTCGAGCGTGTAGCCGACGCTGTAGGGGAGGGTCGCCTTTTGCGAGGACCGCAGTAGCGATATCGCGCCGGGATCGACCACGGTGACGTCGAGCGTGCCCTTGACCTCACCGACCTTGAGCGCGGCCTTGTTGGAGAAGGTGGCGGAAAGAACGCGGACGATGCCCTGCGCCTGCGCCAATTCTTCCTCGACCCGGCGTTCTTCGGCTTGTCTGGCGTTCCACCAGACGGCCCCGCCGATCACCGCCAGCGCGAGGAGCAGCAGCGGCCAGTAACGTTTCAAACCTTCCATAGACCCTGAACGCAGGTGACGGCCCCGCGCTCCTCCAGCGTGATGAGGTGGGCGAGCGCGGTGGCTTCGGCGGCGGGGCGCAGGCGCGGGTCGAGCGCGGGGTAGGCGCGCTGCGTCAAGTCGGCGAGGGTGGCAGGGGCTTCACCGACAAGGCGAAGCAGCTGGCGCTCGCGCTGCAGGCGATGGCCGAGGATGCCGCGCATCAGGCGCTGGGGGTCCGCGACCGGCTCGCCATGAGCGGGGTGGAACAGGGTTTCGGAGCGGGCCTGAAGCTTCTGCAAGCTTGCCATGTAGGCGCCCATGTTGCCGTCGGGCGGAATGACCACCGTGGTCGACCAGCCCATGACGTGGTCGCCGCTGAACAGGCGATGCCCGAGCGCGAAACACAGGTGGTTGGAGGTGTGGCCGGGGGTGTGGACGGCCTCGATGGTCGCGCCGCCGGCCTCGACCGTCTCGCCGTCGGCGAGGATGCGGTCGGGGGCGTAGCTGGTGTCGAAGCCCGCTTCCTGATTGCCCGGCACGACCAAAGGTGCGCAGCCCCAGACGGGGGCGGCAAGGCGCTCGGCCAGCGGAGCAGCGGCCGGGCTGTGATCGCGGTGGGTGTGGGTGACGAGAATGGCGTCGACCGGGCGGCCGCCGACCGCGGCAACGAAGGCATCGAGATGCGCGGGATCGGCCGGGCCGGGGTCGAGGATGGCGAGCCGCTCGGTGCCGATCAGGTGCACCCACGTGCCCTCGCCGGTGAAGGGCGACGGGTTGGGCGCGAGCAGGCGGGCGAGGCCGGGCCCGAGCGGTTGCAGGATGCCGGGGGTGTGGGTCACTCAGCCGGCGATGACAGAGCCGTGCCCGGCGGGCAACTCACTCGTTCACGGGGAGCTTGGCGATGGCCTCGTTGATGGCGACGGCAAGGCGGGTGCGGGTCTCCGGCGAGAGGTTGGTGTCGGCTTCAATCCGCTTGGCGGCGTCGCGCAGTTGCTGGGCCTTGGAGACGTTGCTGTCGCCCATTGCACAGATCATGATGCGGTTCTTGTTGCCGTCCTTGTCGAGGGTTTCGCTTTCGACCTTGGCACCCTTGGCGCAGGAGAAGGATTTGACGCTTGCGCCGTCGGCAGGGCCGGCACCGCGAACGACGCGAATCTCCCGGCGTTCTTGCCCGGAGCGGGTCTTTACTTCGTCCTTTGCATGAGGATCGTCGACCGCGCACATGTCGCCCTTGTCGCCGCATGGCACCACCCTGATGGCCTTGCTCTCGTCGACGGTGACCCGAATGACGCGTTCGCTGCTTGCGGATCCATCGGCAGGTCGGTCGACGATGACTTCGCGAACGATCGTGCGCTCACCCTTTGCGGAAGGCAGGGCGACGGGGGGAACGGGAGTCGCAGCCTGGATGGCGGCGAGCATCATGGTGGCGATCATGGGCTTTTTCCCTGCTGGGCATGTCCGGCGAAAGACAGCATGACCCAGTCAGGCGCGCGTTGGAAGTGCCTTCAGGCGCCGACCAGCGAGCCCGCCGGCACCGTTCCCGCGACCGGGCGCGTCGCGGCATGGGCAAGGGCGTGGGGGATCACCGTTCCGAACAGGATTGCCATGCTGTGCGGCCAGCTATATTCGCCTGACACATAGGCCCGGCCGCGCTCGCCCATCGCCCGGTGGTCGCCGGCAAGGACGGTCTGGATGTTGGCGGCCATCGCATCGACGTCGGCGATAGGGCCGAGCAGGCCCATGCCGGGCAGCACGCGTTCGGGCATCGCGCCGCCATCGACGCCCACTACGGGGAGGCCCGACGCCTGCGCCTCGATCACCGACACGCCGAAGGTCTCGTTGGGCATGGCCGAGACGTAGAGATCGGCGCTGGCGAGATAGCGGGCGAGGGTGGCGCGATCGGTGACGAAGCCCGGCGTGATGATGCGGGGATCGCGGAGGGCCTCGAAATCGTCCTTTTGCGGGCCCTGGCCCAAGAGGACGATGCGGGCGCCGAGGCTTGCGGGCAATTTGCGAAAGGCTTCGACGATGATGTCGGGGCGCTTTTCGATGTCCATCCGGCCGACGTAGATCAGCAGCGGCTCGTCGCCTTCGAGGCCGAGCTCGCGGCGGAGTTCGGGATCGCGGCGCTCGGGGCCGAAGTCGGCGAGGTCGACGCCAAGCGGCAGGATCTGGACGTCCTCGACCCCGAGCGAGCGCAGCAGGCGGCCGCCGCCCGCTTCGGACAGGGCGTAGACGCAATCGAACTGGCGGTAGAGCTTGCCGCAATAGCCATAGCAGAACCGGCCGAGCGCCCCGCCGATGGTCGCGCCGAGCGACTTGGACACCGGCCGCTCGACGTAGACATTGGGAAAATCGGTCATGTAGCCCGCGACCAACGCGGTGCCGGGATGGTCGCGGCGGTGGCGGATGGCGGCCCACGGCAAATTGTAGGCGTCCTGGCATTCGATCACGTCGGGCATGAAGCGGGCCAGCGCCTTGCGCACCGCGCCGTTGCGCAGGAGCAGGCGATAGTTGGGGCTGAAGGGGACCTTGGGGCTCTTGATCCACACGGTGATCGCGCGGCGATCGTCGCTGATTTCCACCGAATTGGCCGGGCCGGGGAGAATCATCAGATGGACGTGCGGAGTGTTGGCGAGGATGTGCGCGCGCTTGGCGCGAAGATAGGTGCCGACCCCGCCGCCTACCGCCGACCAGCTTTGCGTCAGGTCGCACAGCAGCAGCGAGCGTTCGGCGCCGGAAGGGGAGATGGTCGGGTTCACCACGCGAGCCAATGCACTTACCGACGCAAAGTGCCAGCGCGATTTTGAGCTGTCGGAATGTTTGACAGTCCGAAAGCCGCCGGCACGAATGAATCTTCAGAGAATGGCGGAAAACCGTCGCCGAGCAAAATCTGGCACGGTGACTGCATCACTGATGCTGTCCACTTTGGTTCCACGCCAAACAGAGGGGCGGCTAAGCGGTTTCTGGTCCCGCTTCGCCGCCCCTTCTTGTTTGGGCGTGATAGAACCGCGCTCAAGCGTCCGCCGCGACCAGGTTCTTGAGCTCGCCGCTTTCGAACATTTCCATCATGATGTCAGAGCCGCCGACGAATTCGCCCTTCACATAAAGCTGGGGGATGGTCGGCCAGTCGCTATAGTCCTTGATGCCTTGGCGGATCTCCTGATCCTGAAGGACATCGACCGTCTCATACTGGGTGCCGAGATGCTCGAGGATGGCGATTGCGCGGCTGGAGAAACCGCATTGCGGGAACAGTGCGGTGCCCTTCATGAAGAGGACGACGTCGTTGCTCTTGACCAGCGCGTCGATGCGCTCGTGGGCGGTGCTCATGGGTGGTTACTCCTGGGGGACGGCGGTGGTGAGCTGGAGGGCGTGCAGTTCGCCGCCCATCCTTCCTCCCAGCGCGCGGTAGACGAGTTGGTGCTGGCGGACCCGCGGTAGGCCGGCAAAGGCCGCGCTGGTGACGGTGGCGGCATAATGGTCGCCGTCACCGCGCAGGTCGGTGATCTGAACCTGCGCATCAGGGAGCGCGGCGCGGATCAGCGCTTCGATATCGTCGGCGGCCATCGGCATGATGCGATCAGCCCTGCGCTTCCATCAGCTGACGGCGCGCTTCGACCGTCTTGTCGGCGAGCTGCTGGCGAATGGCGGCGTCGTCGATCTCGATATTGGCGGCGGTGAGGTCGCCGAGGATCTTACGGATCACGTCCTCGTCACCGGCTTCCTCGAAGTCGGCGCGAACGACGTCCTTGGCGTAGGCTTCGGCTTCGACTGCCGAGAGTTTCATCAGGCCCGCGGCCCAGTGACCGACGAGCTTGTTGCGCCGGGCGATGACCCGGAACTTCATTTCCTCGTCATGCGCGAACTTGGTTTCAAAGGCCCGCTCGCGATCGTCGAAGGTCGTCATGTCCGCTCCCACTGAAGGTCTTCATCGGGAGATAGGCGCGGGGGACGCGAGAGGGAAGCCGTCATTGCGAGGACCGGCCCCGCAATGACGGCAATCCGCTGTTTACGGCATCACGACCGCATCGATGGCGTGGATGACGCCGTTAGAGGCGTTGACGTTGGCGGTGACGACATGCGCCATGCCGCCCTTGGCGTCGGTCAGCATGATGCGATCGCCCATCAGCGAGGCCTTGAGCTGGCCGCCCTGGACGGTGGTCAGCGTGGCGGTGCCGCCGCCGTCGCGGATGAGCTTGGTCAGCTGCGCCGCGTTCACCCGGCCCGGCACCACATGGTAAGTGAGGACCGAGGTGAGCGTCGCCTTGTTGGCGGGCTGCAGCAGGGTGTCGACGGTGCCGGCCGGAAGCTTGGCAAAGGCGGCGTTAGTCGGCGCGAAGACGGTGAAGGGACCCTTGCCCGACAGGGTGGTGGCAAGATCGGCGGCCTTGACCGCGGCGACCAGCGTCGAGAAGTCCGAGTTGCCGGTGGCAACTTCGACCACGGTCTTGCCCGTGGTCATGTGATGATCGAGGGCGGCCGCCGGAGTGGCGGCGAGGGTCAGGCCAGCGAGGGCGGCAAAGAAAGCAGGTGTTCGCATCGTTTTGGCTCCGGTGCAGTTGCTTCGGCGGGATAGCCGATTGCTGCAACGGAAGTGGTGCGGGGATACCCGGCTTTTCAGCTGGCCTTTGGACGGGGTGCGGCTCAGTCGATCTCCACCACGACCTTGCCGATCACCTGCCGCGCGGCGAGCGAGGCGATGGCGTCGCCGCCGCGTGTCAGCGGGTAGGTCGCGCTGACGCGGGGGCTGATCTTGCCGGCGTCCCATAGCGCGAACAGCTCTCCGACATGGGCCTGGTTGGCCTTCGGATCGCGCGCGGCGAAGGCGCCCCAGAACACGCCGCAGACGTTGCAGCTTTTAAGCAGCGTGAGGTTCAGCGGCAGGCGCGGGATGCCGGCGGGGAAGCCGACCACGAGGTAGCGGCCTTCCCAGGCGATGGAGCGCAGCGCGGGCTCGCAATAGTCGCCGCCGACGGGGTCGTAGATGACGTCTGCGCCCTTGGGGCCGACCGCGGCCTTGAATTGCTCGGCCAGCGCCTTTCTGGCGTCCTTGTCGAACGGACCGCGCGGATAGACGATCGCCTCGTCGGCGCCGGCATCACGCGCGGCCTGCGCCTTTTCCTCGCTAGAGACGGCGGCGATGACGCGGGCGCCGCGCGCCTTGCCGAGTTCGACGGCGGCCAAGCCGACACCGCCGGCGGCGCCGAGCACCAGCAGGGTTTCGCCGGCTTTGAGCTGGCCGCGGTCCCACAGCGCATGGATCGAGGTGGCGTAGGTGAGGAGCAACGCGGCGCCTTGCGCGAAGCTGCGGCTTTCGGGGAGGCGAAAGGCAGAGGCGGCGGGGATGACGATCTGTTCGACGAGGCCGCCGAAACCGGGAACCGCGAGGAGGCGGTCGCCGACCGACCAGCCGGTGACGCCGTCACCCAGGCCGATGACCTCGCCCGCGATCTCGCCGCCCGGCGCGAAGGGGCGGGGCGGGCGCATCTGATATTTGTCCTCGATGATGAGGACGTCGGGAAAGTTGATCGCGGCGGCGCGGACGCGAACCAGCAGTTCGCCGGGGCCGGGCGTGGGGTCGGGGAGCTCGGAGAGCTGAAGCGTGTCGGGGCCGCCGGGCTGGTGCGAAAGCAGTGCGCGCATCGTGGTTCCTTTCGTCACCCCGGACCTAAGCCGGGGTTCCGCTGTGTCTGCTTCCTGCGATGAAGGGTAGCGGGACCCCGGGTCAAGCCCGGGGTGACGGGAGAGGGGTTCAGCGCGTGCGGCGGTGGTAATCCTCGGCGATGTCGGCGCCGGTCATGCCGTCGAAGGTGGTGCGGGCGAGCTTGTCCCTGTCGGCGGCCATTCGGCGGCTGCCGACCGAGGCCAGCGCCTGGTCGAAGGCGAGGCGGTCGGCGGGGCCGAGCTGCTCGCGCGCTGCGGCGGCGGTGGCGGCGAAGCGTTCCGGCGAGGAGCCGTCTAGGGTGACGGGCGGCGCCTCCGGGGCGCAGCCTGCGAGGAATAGCAAGGGCAGGAGACGGCGAACCGCTCAGCCTTCGTATCGCGCTGTGGTCTTTTGGCGCACTTCCTCAGGCGTCACGCCGGGCGCCACCTCGATCAGCTTGAACGGGCTCGCATGATCGGCGCGCTGAAAGACGGCGAGGTCGGTGATGATCATGTCCACGACGTTGCGGCCGGTCAGCGGCAAGGTGCATTCGGGAATGAACTTGGGATCACCGATCTTGCTGGTGTGCTCCATCACCACGATGATCTTCTTGACGCCCGCGACGAGATCCATCGCGCCGCCCATGCCCTTGATCATCTTGCCCGGAATCATCCAGTTGGCGATGTCCCCATCCTGGCTGACTTCCATTGCGCCGAGCACCGTCAGGTCGATATGCCCGCCGCGGATCATCGCGAAGCTGTCGGCCGAGCTGAAATAGACAGACGAAGGAAGCTCGGAGATGGTCTGCTTGCCGGCATTGATGAGATCGGCGTCGACCTCGTCGTCATACGGGAACGGGCCGATGCCGAGCATGCCGTTTTCGGATTGCAGCGTGACGTTGACGCCGTCCGGAATGTGATTGGCGACCAGCGTCGGGATGCCGATGCCGAGGTTCACGTAGAAACCGTCGCGCAGCTCTTTCGCGGCGCGGGCGGCCATGTCGTCACGGGTCCAGGGCATTAGCGGGCTTCCATGTCTTTAGGGAGGGGCAGCTGCGGGTCGGCGGCCTGCCAGAGGATCGAGTGGACCAGCCAGCGGCCGTCGGATTCGCGGACCAGCTGAAAGCTGTTGATGCCGCGGACGTTGACGGTGCCGTCGGTGCTGGTGCCGTGATAGGACGACCAGACCTGGGCGACATTGCCGTACATCTGCACCCGGCCGACCAGCTCGCGTTCGGTGAAGCCGACCTTTTCGAGGCTGGGGCCGGCCTTGGCGATATAGTCTTCGAGCGAGCCGCCCGACAGGCTGCTGCGTCCGGCGGCGTAGAGCCGTGCGTCCGGGGTGAAGAGTTTGCGCATCCGGACCCAGTCGCGCTTTTGTCCGGCGGGCCCCGAGATGACCGCGTAGACGTCGGCGATCGCGCTGCGGACCGCGGCCTCTTCGACGGCTGGGGTGCCGAGTGGCTTACTCACGTCGAGGGCGAGCATCGGGAGCGCCGCAGGCTGGCCGGAAGCGAGCGCGAAGGCGAGGAGCAGGCTCATGCCGCTTCGCGCGTCCGCACGGTGCGGAATTCGATCTTCTTGTCGTAGGGGGCGCCCAGGATCAGGCGTTTCACGTAGATGCCGGGGAGATGGATGGTGTCGGGGTCGAGCGAGCCGACCGGCACGATTTCCTCCACCTCGGCGACGCAGATCCTGCCGCTGGTCGCGGCGGGGGCGTTGAAGTTGCGGGCGGTCTTGCGGAAGATGAGGTTGCCGCTCTCGTCGGCCTTCCAGCCCTTGATGATGGCGAGGTCGGCGCGGATGCCTCGTTCGAGGATATAGTCCTCGCCGTCGAACTCCTTCACTTCCTTGCCTTCGGAGACCTTCGTGCCGACACCCGTCTTGGTGTAGAAACCGGGAATGCCTGCGCCGCCCGCGCGCATCCGTTCGGCGAGCGTGCCTTGAGGGCAGAATTCGACTTCGAGTTCGCCCGAGAGATACTGGCGCTCGAACTCCTTGTTCTCGCCAACGTAGCTGCTGATCATCTTCTTGATCTGACGGGTGCGCAGCAGCTTGCCGAGGCCTTCGTTGTCGATCCCGGCGTTGTTCGAGGCGACGGTCAGCTCCTTGACGCCGCTGGCGACGATCGCGTCGATCAGTCGCTCGGGAATGCCGCACAGGCCGAAGCCGCCGGCCGCGATGGTCATGCCGTCGTGAAGCAGCCCGTCGAGAGCTGCGGCGGCATCGGGATAGATCTTGTTGGCCATGCCGCTTCCATAATCAGGACGGACGGCCGGCGGCAAGTTGAAAGAGTTTTCAACTTGCCGCCGGTTCCCCTGTATGTCGACGATCAGGCGAACTGCTCGATTTCGAGGCCCTCGTGCGCGATCGCCTTCTCGAAAGCGGGTCGCTCGGCCACGCGGCCGACCAATGCGGCCCAGCGCGGATAAAGCGAGAGGTCGAATTTGGCGGCGCGGGCCCAGCGGTAGAAGACGGCGGCATAGGTATCGGCGGCGGTATAGTCGCCGCCCGTCAGCCAGCCGTCACCGCACAGGTCGTCGAGCTCGACGAAATGGCTCGACAGGGCGGCATGGGCGCCTTCCTTGATCCCGGGGTGGAGGCTTTCGTCGGGCGTGAAGCGGGCCGGGCGGAACAGGGCGGCGAAGGCGGTGGCGTGAACGGTGCCGCTAAGCCAAGCGATCAACTGGGTCGCCTTGGCGGTCTCATAAGCGTCGCCGCGCGGGATCGACCCGGGGGCGTCGAAACGATCGGCGAGGTAGCCGAGGATGGCGAGGTTTTCGGTGATCGTGCCCTGATCGGTGACGAGGGCGGGGACGCGGCCGTGCGGGTTGATCGCGAGATAGTCGGCCGAGCGCTGCTGGTTGCTGGCGAAATCGACCCGCTCGGCTTCATGCTCGGCGCCGGCTTCGTGGAGTGCGGTGTGGGAGACGAGGCTGCAGGCGCCGGGCGAGAAATAGAGTTTGAGCATGGGTTCTCCGCTTTGCTCCGGCGGAAAACCGGAACCTCGGGCGACAACGCGTCTGCCGCCGCCCGAGGCCCACGTGAAAAAGCTCAGCGCAGCTTGGCGAGAACGCCCTGAAGCTGCATCGCGTTGGACATGTCGCCTTCGACCTTGAGCTTGCCGGTCATGAAGGCGGTCATGCCGTCGAGCTGGCCGGCGGCCATCGCCTGCCAGTCGTTCCAGTTGACCTTGATGGTGGTGTCGGCCGGGCTTTCGGCGTCCTCGGTGACCTGGTTGGCCTGACCGTCGAGCAGGATCGCGCCTTCGTCACCGAAGTGGAGGCGGACCTTCTTGCCCGGAACGAACGCGCCCGCGTCCTGCATCTTGGTCACCAGTTCCTGCTTGGTCATCGCGTCAATTCTCCTGACAAAATTGTAGGTAAGGAGGTAGCGAGCCGCCCGCCGGGGGGCAAGCCCGCTGGTTCAATCCATGTGCTTGAGGCCGATGCGCAGATAATCCCAGCCGGTGATCCCGGTCAGGATCGCCGCCGCCCACAGGCTGACGAGGCCGGTGGCGTGGACCCACCAGACGTCCGGTGTCGCGCCCGCGAGGATCAATGCGCCCAGCGCGACCAGCTGGAAAGTGGTCTTCCATTTGGCGAGCTTGCTGACCGGCATCGAGACATGCAGCGGAGCCAGGAATTCGCGCAGGCCCGAAACGATGATCTCGCGCAGCAGGATCACGCCCGCGGGAATGAGATGGATGCCGTGGATGATCGGCATCGCGTCGGGCTGGCGGCTGGAGACCAGCATCAGGATTACCGCGGCGACCATGATCTTGTCGGCGATCGGATCGAGGAATTGGCCGAGGCGGCTGATCTGGCCTTGTGCCCGGGCCAGATAGCCGTCGAAATAATCGGTGATGCCGACCAAGCAGTAGAGGACAAAGGTGACGAGATAGTCGAACGGCCGCGGCGTCCACAGCAGGGCGACCAGGATCGGCACCGCGAAGATCCGCGACAGAGTGAGGAGGTTGGGCAGCGAAAGCATCGTTCCCGCCCGTCTTAGGGCAGGAGTGGCCGAACGCCAAAGGGCCTTGTTGGCGGCGCGCCCATCCGCCGCTAAGCCGTTGAAGAACCAAAGGCTGCGCGAGGCGCTTCAAGCTTGATCCAGAATGTCACGCACCTGCTGAAGACCCGGCGCTTCGTGCCGCTATTCGTCACCCAGTTCCTCGGTGCCTTCAATGATAACCTGTTCCGCACCGCGATGGTGATGCTGGTGATCTACGGCATCTATAAATCGGCGGAACAGGAAGCGGCCTTTTCGGCGCTGGCCGGCGGGCTGTTCATTTTGCCCTTCTTCCTGCTTTCGGCGCTGGCTGGGCAGTTGGCGGACGCGATCGACAAGACGCGGATCATTCGCGCGGTGAAGACCGCCGAGATCGGGATCATGCTGTTCGGCGCGGCGGGCCTGCTGTTGCTGAACGTGCCGCTGATGCTGGTCGCGCTGACCGCGATGGGCATTCACTCGACCTTTTTCGGGCCTATCAAATACGCCATTCTGCCGCAGCATCTGGAGGGCGACGAGGTGCTGGGCGGAACCGGGCTGGTGGAGGCGGGGACCTATATCGCCATTCTCGCCGGAACGATCCTTGGCGGCCTGCTGGTCGTGCAGGATCCGGACGGGCGCTATCATGCCGAATATGCTGCGGGCGCCGTGCTGCTGGTCGCGATCGCCGGGCGCATCGCCGGTCAGTTCGTCCCGCCCGCCCCGCCGTCGACCGAAGATAAGGGAACGATCAACGATCCCGATCTGCCGCAGGCAAAGCTCGACTGGCACATCCTCCGCGCGTCGATCCATCTCGTCAAAGCGACGATGCACGTCCCGCGGTTGTTCGTCGCGATCCTGGCGATCAGCTTTTTCTGGGCGATGGGGGCGGTGCTGGCGGCGCAATTCCCACCGCTGGTGAAGAACGTATTCGGGGGCGACCAGAGCGTCGCGACCTTGTTCCTCGCCATCTTCTCGGTCGGGGTGGCGACCGGATCCCTGATCATCAACCGGCTGCTGAAGGGAGAGGTGTCGGCCCGCTTCGCGCCGGTGTCGGCGCTGCTGATGGGACTGTGCGTTCTGGGGCTGTACCTGCTTAGCCGGACCTGGACCCCGTTCGCCGAGCTGGTCGGCATCCGCACCTTCCTTGCCGAGCCGTCGGGCTGGCCGGTGGTCGCGAGCTTGTTCGGAGTGGCGACCTTTGGCGGCATGTTCGTGGTGCCGCTCTACGCCTATCTCACCACCAGCGTGCCGAAGTCGGAAACAGCGCGGACGGTGGCGGCCAACAATATCGTGAATTCAGGCGCGATGGTCGGTGCGACCGTGCTGCTGTTCCTGGCCGTGCGCCTTGGCGTGTCGGTGCAGGAGACGCTGCTGCTGGTGGCGGCGGGGACGGTGGTGTCTGCATGGCTCGGCCGCAAATTGCACCAGGCCTGCCTGGCGGCCGGGTGCCCCTGAGCGCCGTTTAAAAGATGAACAGACTGACGGCGAAGAAGCCGGCGGCATAGGCCGTCGCGAACAGCCGCGCGTCGGGGCTGAGCCCCGTCGGCACGGTGCGCGAGAGCTGCTGCAACCAGCGCCGACCGACGCCGAAGTGCAGGGGATGCGGACCGCCGAGGCGGACGGACATAGGCAGGGCAACGGCCCGGACACGACGCATGGCAAATACCTTAACGTGGTTTTTACCATGCTCAAACGGAGGTCGCGGCCAACCGGTTTCCGGCGTCTAATATCGGGACAATATGAGGCGGTAGAGCGGGCTTAGCCGACCTGCCGCAGCGCCGTTTCGGCGGCGGCGGCACGGCGGTGGAGAAGATCGGTGACGGCGTCGGCGTCCATCGGCTTGCTGACGAACCAGCCCTGGCCCGTATGCGCGCCGAGCGCGGCGGCCTTGTCGTAGGTCGCCGCATCCTCGAGCCCTTCGGCGGTCACCGGGATCGACAGCGCCTGGGCAAGCGTGGTCACCGCCTTGACGATGGCGGCGCTTTCACGGTCGACGTGGACGGTGGCCATGAAGCTGCGGTCGATCTTGATCATGTCGAGCGGCAGCATGCGCAGGTGCGACAGGCTGGAAAAGCCTGTGCCGAAGTCGTCCAGGGCGAGGCGGACTCCCTGGTTCTTGAGGCTGACCACGAGATTGCGAGCAAGGTCGACGTCGGCGAACAGCGAGCTTTCGGTGATCTCGACGATCAGGCGGTCGGCCGGAAAACCGTGCTCGGTGATCAGCCGGACTAGCCGCTGCGCCAGCCACAGGTCGTTCAACTGGACCGGCGAGACGTTGATCGACAGGCTGAAGTCGCCTTCCCACTCGCGCGCCGCTTCCATCGCCTGTGCGGCGACGAGTTCGCTCAAGGGGCCGATCACCCCCATTTCCTCGGCAACCGGAATGAAGATTTCGGGGCTGAGAACGCCGCGGTTGGGATGCTGCCAGCGGGCGAGGACTTCGAACCCGCTGAGCGCGCCGGTGGCTAGGTTCACCTGTGGCTCGAAATAAGGAATGAACTGGCGATGCTCGATGCCGACGCGGATCGCCTGTTCGAGTTCGCTGCGTTCGATAAGCGCTCGCTCCATGCTGCTGTCGAACCAAGTCGGGCGCGCGGCGCGCGCGCTGCGGGCATGGTCGAGGGCGATGTCGGCGCGGCGCAAGATGTCGGGGGCGCGGCAGGCAACGCCGGGCGGAGCGCTGGCGATGCCCGAAATGGCGCCAACCTGCACGTACGTGCCGGCGATGTCGTAGGTGCGGCTGACGTCGCGCAGCAGTGCTTCGGCCAGCCCTTCGGCCGACGGGAGATCGGCCTTGTGAACCGCGAGGGCGATTGCGAATTCGTCGCCCGACAGGCGCGCGGTGACGGCGCCGTCGGGGACGTGGGCACTCATCGCTTCGCCGATGCGCTTCAAGAGGGCATCGCCCATGTCGAAGCCGAAGCGGTCGTTGATCCGTTTGAAGCGCTGCATCTGGAGCGAGATGATGACCAGGCAATGGTCGGCATCGACGGCGCCTTCGCACAGGGTGTCGACACCCTCGGCGAAGCCCTTGCGGTTGGCGAGGCCGGTGATGCTGTCGGTCGCGGCCTGCACCGCGGCGTTGCGTTCGCCTTCGGCGCGCAGGGCAGCTTCCTGCTGCAGGTCGGCATAGCGGCGATAGCCGAACAGGATCAGCGCGACATTGAGGACGAGGGCGGCGGCGGCGACCTGGACGCTTGGATCAAGTCCGCTGGCACGGTCACTGGCGACGAAGTGGAGCAGGCTGCTGCCGTTCCAGATAAATGCACCCACCGCGCACAGCAGCAAGGCGATGACGGGCCACTCGGTTCTGGCCGGGCCACGGGGTCGTCGGCGAAACGGTTGAACTGTTACAGAACCGAGCATGTCGGCGATGTGCAACAGAACCTGTAAATTTTTTGCTCCATTTCGGTCTAATTGTCACAACCGCTCTCTGGAGAGTGGTGCGGACGGCGGGACTTGAACCCGCACTTCGTTCCCGAAAGCCGATTTTAAGTCGGCTGCGTCTACCATTCCGCCACGTCCGCGCCGGCCATCGCTTGCCTCGCCGGCGAGCCTTCGGTCAAGCGAACCCGGTCACCTAAAAAAATTACGCCTCCGTCATGGACCCGGCTCGCGCTTGCGGCGTTCGTTCAGCCGCAAGCAAGGAGAGATCATCATGATTCGCAAGGTAATGACCCTGGCCCTGATCGCCGGTTCGATGAGCATCGCAGCGTGCAACACCGTTCGCGGTGCGGCTGCTGACGTGAATTCGGCCGCCAACTCGGTCGACAACGCAATTTGATCTGGGGCATGGGTCATTCCGGTTTCATCAACGGAGTAGACCCATGCGCAAGTTCGTCACCCTGGCCCTGATTGGTGGGGCGCTGGCTCTCACGTCTGCCTGCAACACCGTTCGTGGGGCGGCCAACGATTTGAATTCGGCTGCGAATTGCACCGAGAACACGATCAACGGACAGCGCTGCTAAGCAGCCGTCCAGGGCAGAAATGAGAAACCCCGCCGGTGATGAGCCGGCGGGGTTTTTCTTTGTTTGATTATTCGAGGGCAGGGAAACGCCCTCCCCGCCGTCCGGAAGCGGCGAGGAGGACGATTAGCTCTTAGTCCTGCAGATAGTCACCCGCATCGGCGTCGGTGCCGGTGCCGCTGGTGACGACTTCACCCAGCGGATCGGGACCCGAAGCCGAGGCATCGCGGGTCGACTGGGCATTCTCGGCCGCACGCAGTTCCGCAGCGCTGTTCGGCGCGACCAGCGCTTCGGCGAGCTTGCGCTGCGCCGCACGGAGCGAGGCATCGCGACTCGACGCGGCAACCCGCATGCGGTTCATGCCCGCGCCGGTGCCGGCGGGGATGAGGCGACCAACGATGACGTTCTCCTTGAGACCGTTCAGCGTATCGATCTTGCCCTGGACCGAGGCTTCGGTGAGCACCCGGGTGGTTTCCTGGAAGGAAGCCGCCGAGATGAACGACCGGGTCTGGAGCGACGCCTTGGTGATCCCGAGGAGGATCGGCTTGCCCGAGGCCGGACGCTCCCCCTTGCCGAGCTTGGAGTTGATCTCGTCCATCTCCTCGCGATCGACCTGCTCACCCTTGAGCAGGGTGGTGTCGCCGTCGTCGGTGATCTCGACCTTTTGCAGCATCTGGCGAACGATCACCTCGATGTGCTTGTCGTTGATCTTCACGCCCTGCAGTCGATAGACTTCCTGGATCTCGGTGACGAGATATTCGGCCAGGGCGACGACGCCGAGCGCTTCGAGGATGTCGTGCGGATCGGGCGAACCGCCGACGAGGTTGTCGCCCCGCTTGACGTAATCGCCTTCCTGCACATCGATGACGCGGCTCTTGGGGACCAGCTCCTCGTGCGGATCGCTGCCGTCGTCGGGGACGATCGCGATCTTGCGCTTGGCCTTGTAGTCCTTGAGGAACTGCACCCGGCCCGAGACGCGGGCGATGATCGCCTTGTCCTTGGGCGTACGGGCCTCGAACAGCTCGGCGACGCGCGGCAGACCACCGGTGATGTCGCGGGTCTTGGCGGCTTCACGCGGCATGCGGGCGAGCACTTCGCCGGCTTCCACGGTGGCCCCGTCCTCGACCGCGACGATCGCACCGGCCGCGAGACGATACACGCCCGCTTCCTGCGCATTGTCGCCCATCAGGGTCAGGCGCGGACGAAGATCTTCCTTCTTCGACTTGGCCATGTCCTCGGTGACGACGCGCTGGCTGATGCCGGTCGCTTCGTCGGTCTGTTCGGTCATCGTGCGGTTCTCGATCAGGTCTTGGAACCGGATCGTGCCCGCCTTTTCGGTGATCACCGGGCTGAAGCTCGGATCCCACTCGGCGATGCGCTCGCCCTTGGTGACGATGTGACCGCCCTCGCACAGCAGGTGAGCGCCGTACGGGATGCGGTGGGTCGAAAGCTCGCGGCCATCCATGTCGAGGATCGCGATTTCGCCCGAGCGCGACAGCGAGATGTGCCGGCCGCGCGGGTCGGTGATCGTCGGCATGTCACGAAGCTCGATGGTGCCGTCGACCGGCGCTTCGAGGTTCGACTGCTCGTTGAGCTGCGCCGCACCGCCGATGTGGAAGGTCCGCATCGTCAGCTGCGTGCCCGGCTCACCGATCGACTGGGCGGCGATGACGCCGACCGCTTCACCGATGTTGACCGGGGTACCGCGGGCAAGGTCACGCCCGTAGCACTTGCCGCACACGCCCTGCCGGCTGGCGCAAACCAGCGGCGAGCGGATCTTAAGACCCTGGAGGTTGGCGGCCTCAAGCTTGGCGACCATCGCCTCGTCGAGCAGGATGCCTTCCTCGATGATGGTCTCGCCCGTCTTGGGATCGACCACGTCCTCGGCGGTGGTACGGCCCAGCACGCGATCGCCAAGCGATGCGATAACCGAACCGCCCTGGACGATGGCGCGCATTTCGAGCGCCTGGTCCGTGCCGCAATCCTCCTCGATGATCACGGCGTCCTGCGACACGTCGACGAGGCGGCGGGTCAGGTAACCCGAGTTCGCCGTCTTGAGCGCCGTGTCGGCCAGGCCCTTGCGGGCGCCGTGGGTCGAGTTGAAGTATTCAAGGACGGTCAGGCCTTCCTTGAAGTTCGAGATGATCGGGGTCTCGATGATCTCGCCCGACGGCTTGGCCATGAGGCCGCGCATACCGGCGAGCTGTTTGATCTGAGCCTGCGAACCACGGGCACCGGAGTGGGCCATCATGTAGATGGAGTTCACCGGACGCTCGCGGCCGTCGTCACCCTTCGGTGTGGCGGAGATTTCCTTCATCATCTCCTGCGCCACGCGGTCACCGCAACGCGACCAGGCGTCGATCACCTTGTTGTACTTTTCCTGCTGGGTGATCAGGCCGTCCTGATACTGCTGCTCATAGTCCTTCACCAGCGCGCGGGTTTCCTCGACCAGAGGATCCTTCGCCTGCGGAATGACCATGTCGTCCTTGCCGAAGCTGATGCCGGCCTTGAACGCGTGGCGGAAGCCAAGACCCATGATCGCGTCGGCGAACAGGACGGTGTCCTTCTGGCCGGTGTGACGATAGACCTCGTCGATCACGTCGCCGATGTCCTTCTTGGTGAGAAGGCGGTTGACGGTTTCGAACGGCACCTTGTGGCTCTTCGGAAGCGTTTCGCCGAGCAGCATGCGTCCCGGGGTCGTCTCGAAGCGCTTCATGTACTGCTTGCCGTCCTCGTCCGTCTGCGGGACGCGGCTGACGATCTTGGTGTGCAGGGTCACGACGCCGGCGGCGAGGGCCTGGTGGACCTCGGTCATGTCGGCGAGCAGCGAACCCTGGCCCGGCTCTCCGTCCTTCTCGATCGAAAGGTAATAGAGACCCAGCACCATGTCCTGCGACGGAACGATGATCGGCTTGCCGTTAGCGGGCGAGAGGATGTTGTTGGTGCTCATCATGAGCACGCGGGCCTCGAGCTGCGCTTCCAGGCTGAGCGGCACGTGGACCGCCATCTGGTCGCCGTCGAAGTCGGCGTTGAACGCGGCGCAGACCAGCGGGTGAAGCTGGATCGCCTTGCCCTCGATCAGGACCGGCTCGAACGCCTGGATGCCGAGGCGGTGGAGCGTCGGGGCGCGGTTCAGGAGGACCGGGTGCTCGCGGATGACTTCATCCAGGATGTCCCAGACTTCCTTGCGCTCCTTTTCGACCCACTTCTTGGCCTGCTTCAGGGTCATCGACAGACCCTTGGCGTCGAGGCGCGAGTAGATGAACGGCTTGAACAGCTCGAGCGCCATCTTCTTGGGAAGACCGCACTGGTGGAGCTTCAATTCCGGACCGGTCACGATGACCGAACGGCCCGAATAGTCGACGCGCTTGCCGAGCAGGTTCTGGCGGAAGCGGCCCTGCTTGCCCTTGAGCATGTCGCTGAGCGACTTCAGCGGACGCTTGTTGGCACCAGTGATGGTGCGGCCGCGGCGGCCGTTGTCGAACAGCGCGTCGACCGCTTCCTGAAGCATGCGCTTTTCGTTGCGGACGATGATGTCCGGCGCGCGCAGCTCGATCAGGCGCTTCAGGCGGTTGTTGCGGTTGATGACGCGGCGATACAGATCGTTGAGATCCGAGGTCGCGAAGCGGCCGCCGTCGAGCGGCACCAGCGGGCGCAGTTCGGGCGGGATGACCGGAACGACGTCGAGGATCATCCACTCGGGGCGGTTGCCCGATTCAAGGAAGCTCTCGACGACCTTCAAACGCTTGATGATCTTCTTGGGCTTGAGCTCGGACTTGGTGACCGCAAGCTCCTCGAGCAGGGTCTTCTTTTCACCCTCGAGGTCCAGGTCCATCAGCATGATCTTGACCGCTTCGGCGCCGATGCCGGCCGAGAAGGCGTCTTCGCCGTGCTCGTCCTGCGCGCTCAGCAGCTCGTCTTCGGTCAGCAGCTGATACTTTTCGAGCGGGGTCAGGCCCGGCTCGATCACGACATAGCTCTCGAAATACAGGATCCGCTCGAGCTGCTTCAATTGCATGTCGAGGAGCAGGCCGATGCGGCTCGGCAGCGACTTCAGGAACCAGATGTGCGCAACCGGCGCGGCCAGCTCGATGTGGCCCATGCGCTCGCGGCGGACCTTCGAGACAGTGACTTCGACACCGCACTTTTCGCAGACGATGCCCTTGTACTTCATCCGCTTGTACTTGCCGCACAGGCATTCGTAGTCCTTGATCGGACCGAAAATGCGCGCGCAGAACAGGCCGTCACGCTCGGGCTTGAACGTGCGATAGTTGATGGTTTCCGGCTTCTTGATCTCGCCGAACGACCACGAACGGATCTTGTCCGGGGACGCGATGCCGATCTTGATCTGGTCGAAGGTCTCCGGCTTGGCCACCGGGTTCGCGAAGTTGGTCAGCTCGTTCATATTCTACTCCTGAGCCCTAGCGGGCCTCGAGGTCATATTCTTGTGGCGAAGGAGGAGGGCGCTAGCCCTCACTCCGCCGCGAGCGCCGGCGGCTCGTCCGAATTGTCGACGCTGTCGAGTTCGACGTTGAGGCCGAGCGAGCGCATTTCCTTGACCAGCACGTTGAAGCTTTCCGGAATGCCGCTCTCGAAGCTGTCGTCGCCCTTGACGATCGATTCGTAGACCTTGGTCCGGCCGATCACGTCGTCCGACTTCACCGTCAGCATTTCCTGCAGCGTGTAGGCGGCGCCGTAGGCCTGGAGCGCCCAGACCTCCATCTCACCGAAGCGCTGGCCGCCGAACTGCGCCTTACCGCCCAGCGGCTGCTGGGTGACGAGGCTGTACGGCCCGATCGAACGGGCGTGGATCTTGTCGTCCACGAGGTGGTGCAGCTTGAGCATGTAGATGATGCCCATCGTGACCTTGCGGTCGAACGGCTCACCGGTGCGCCCGTCGTACAGCGTCGACTGGCCCGAGGTGTCGAGACCGGCCTGGGTCAGCGCCGCCGACACGTCCGGCTCGCGCGCGCCGTCGAACACCGGCGTTCCCATCGGCAGACCGCCGACGAGGTTGCGGGCGAGGTCGAAGACGCTCTCGTCGCTGCGCGCGTCGATGTCGCCGTCATACTGCGACCCGTAGAGGCTCTTGAGCTTGTCGCGGATCGCGGCGGCATCCTTGCCGACGTAGTCCGAACCACGGTGGTGCATCTCTTCGAGCATGTCTCCGATCTGCTTGCCGAGGCCGCGAGCGGCCCAGCCAAGGTGGGTTTCGAAGATCTGCCCGACGTTCATGCGGCTCGGCACGCCCAGCGGGTTCAAGACGATGTCGGCATGCGTCCCGTCCTCGAGGAACGGCATGTCCTCGATCGGCAGGATGCGGCTGATGACGCCCTTGTTGCCGTGACGGCCTGCCATCTTGTCGCCCGGCTGAAGCTTGCGCTTCACGGCAACGAAGACCTTGACCATCTTGAGCACGCCCGGCGCCAGCTCGTCGCCCGCTTCGACCTTGCCGATGCGATCCTCGAGCTTGCGGCGGATGGCCGCTTCGGACTCGTCGTACTGGCCCTTCAGCGCCTCGATGTCGGCCTGGCGGGAATCGTCCTTGACGGCGATCTTCCACCAATCGTGCTTGTCGGTCGCTTCGAGCATCTCGACGTCGAGCGTCGCGCCCTTCTTGATCGTCTTGGGCGCCGCGGTGGCGACCTGCCCGACCAGCATTTCCTGCAGACGCGCGAAGGTCGCGCGGTTGAGGATCCGGCGTTCGGATTCGGCGTCGCCCTTGAGGCGATCCTTGTCCTCGGCCTGGATGGCGCGGGTACGGTCGTCGATGTCGATGCCGTGACGGTTGAAGACGCGCACGTCGACCACGGTCCCGGCAACGCCCGGCGGCAGGCGGAGCGAGGTGTCGCGGACGTCCGAGGCCTTTTCACCGAAGATGGCGCGGAGGAGCTTCTCTTCCGGCGTCATCGGGCTTTCGCCCTTGGGGGTGATCTTGCCGCACAGGATGTCGCCCGGCTCGACCTCGGCGCCGATGTAGACGATGCCCGCTTCGTCGAGGTTGCGAAGCGCTTCCTCGCCGACGTTGGGAATGTCGCGGGTGATGTCTTCCGGCCCGAGCTTGGTGTCGCGGGCCATGACCTCGAATTCCTCGATATGGATCGAGGTGAAGATGTCGTCCTTCACGATCCGTTCGGAGATCAGGATCGAGTCTTCGTAGTTGTAGCCATTCCACGGCATGAACGCGACGAGCACGTTGCGGCCGAGCGCCAACTCACCGAACTGGGTCGACGGACCGTCGGCGATGATCTCGCCGGCCTCGACCTCGTCGCCGACCTTCACCAGCGGACGCTGGTTAATGCAGGTCGACTGGTTAGAACGCTGAAACTTCATCAGGCTGTAGATGTCGACGCCGCTTTCACCCGGGCGAAGCTCGCTGGTAACGCGGATGACGATACGGGTCGCATCGACCTGATCGACGATGCCTGCCCGGCGCGCACCGATGGCGGCGCCGGAATCGCGGGCAACGGTTTCTTCCATGCCGGTGCCGACCAGCGGGGCGTCCGCCTGCAGCAGGGGAACAGCCTGACGCTGCATGTTCGAACCCATCAGCGCGCGGTTGGCGTCGTCGTTCTCGAGGAACGGGATCAGCGAGGCGGCGACCGAGACGAGCTGCTTGGGGCTCACGTCCATCAGGGTGATCTGGTCGCGCGGCGCGATCAGGAAGTCACCGTTGCGGCGCGACGAGATGATCTCTTCGGCGAAAGTGCCGTCGTCGTTGATCTCGGCATTGGCCTGCGCGATCGTGTGCTTGGCCTCTTCCATCGCCGACAGGTAGACGACCTCGTCGGTGACCTTGTGATCGCGCACGACGCGGTACGGGGTCTCGATGAAGCCGTACTTGTTGACGCGGCTGAAGCTCGCCAGGCTGTTGATCAAACCGATATTCGGGCCTTCCGGCGTTTCGATCGGACAGATGCGGCCATAGTGGGTCGGGTGGACGTCGCGGACTTCGAAGCCCGCGCGCTCACGGGTCAGACCGCCCGGCCCGAGGGCCGAGACGCGCCGCTTGTGGGTCACTTCGGACAGCGGGTTGGTCTGATCCATGAACTGCGACAGCTGCGAGGAGCCGAAGAACTCGCGCACCGCGGCCACCGCCGGCTTGGCGTTGATGAGGTCGTTCGGCATCACGGTCGAGACGTCGACCGAGCTCATGCGCTCCTTGACCGCGCGCTCCATGCGAAGGAGGCCGACGCGATACTGGTTCTCGAGCAATTCGCCCACCGAGCGGACGCGGCGGTTGGCGAGGTTGTCGATGTCGTCGATTTCGCCCTTTCCGTCCTTGAGGTTCACCAGCTCCTTGACGACGGCCAGGATGTCCTCGCGGCGCAGCGTGGTGACCGTGTCCTCGGCGTCGAGGCCGAGGCGCATGTTGAGCTTGACGCGGCCGACGGCCGACAGGTCGTAGCGCTCCGGGTCGAAGAACAGGCCGTAGAACAAGGCATCGGCGGTTTCACGCGTCGGCGGTTCGCCGGGGCGCATGACGCGGTAGATGTCGGAAAGCGCATGATCGCCGTCCTCGGACTTGTCCGCCTTCAGCGTGTTGCGGATCCAGGGGCCGGTGTTGACGTAATCGATGTCGAGCAGCTCGAGCCGGTCGATACCCGCCTTATCGAGCGCTTCGAGGTTTTCCGGGGTGATCTCGTCACCGGCTTCGACGTAGATCTGGCCGGTCGATTCATTAATGAGATCGTAGGCCGAGAAGCGGCCAAAGATGGTCTCGGTCGGGATGATCAGGTTGGCGAGGCCTTCCTTGCCGGCCTGATTGGCACGGCGCGGGGTGATCTTTTCAGCCGCCTTGAAGGCGACTTCGCCGGTATCGGCGTTGACGATGTCGAACATCGGCTTCTGACCGCGCCAGTTCTCCGGCACGTAGGGGATCTGCCAGCCGTTCGGCCCGCGCAGATAGGTCACGCGGCCGTAGAATTCGTTCAGGATCTCTTCGGAGGTCAGGCCCAGCGCGTGCAGCAGCGCAGTGACCGGCAGCTTGCGCTTGCGGTCGATGCGGACGTTGACGATGTCCTTGGCATCGAATTCGAAGTCGAGCCACGAACCGCGATACGGAATAACGCGCGCGGCGAACAGATACTTGCCCGACGCATGGGTCTTGCCGCGGTCATGGTCGAACAGGACGCCCGGCGAACGGTGCATCTGCGACACGATGACGCGCTCGGTGCCGTTGACGATGAAGGTGCCGTTCCCCGTCATGAGCGGCATGTCGCCCATGTAGACGTCCTGCTCCTTGATATCGATCACCGACTTGGCCTCGGTGTCGGGATCGATCTCGAAGGAGGTGAGGCGCAGGGTCACGCGCATTGGCGCGGCATAGGTCAGCCCGCGCTGGCGGCACTCATCGGTGTCGAACTTGGGGTCCTCGAGGACGTAATGGTCGAAGTCGAGGTGCGCGGTGCCCGCGAAATCCTGGATCGGGAACACCGAACGCAGGGTCTTTTCGAGGCCCGAGACATAGCCGGTCGCCGGATCGGACCGCAGGAACTGCTCATAGCTTTCGCGCTGAACCTCGATGAGGTTCGGCATCTCGCTGATCTCGTGGATGTTGCCGAAGATCTTGCGGATGCGGCGCTGCTTGGTGAAGCGCCCCGAAGACGTGTTGTGCGGAATGTCGATCGACTTGGTGGCCATGCGAAGTCCCTGCGCTTGACACGAAAGGCAGGCAGGCGCCCGCGCTTCCGCTGATCCCCGGCCCATGGGCCGAGGTGAAAAAAGTGGAGCGCTGCTCCCGCTAATCTCTCCACTTCGTTTGGCCCGCGCGCTGTTCGGACCCTGTCCCGGAGAGGGCAGGAAAGGCCCCAGGCGCATGGGAGTCCCATGCGGCGGAGCCGGTATGTTTGTCGGATGAGGTCTGCATATAGCTTTTGCAGCGCCCTTCGCAAGGGGGGAAAGCAACCAAAGGCGGGGCAAAGGCATTGGGCTGAAACGCTAACCCGCCTTGCCTGTGAAGGGTCTTTCCATGCGCCTGCTGCTCGTGTCCCCAGCTTTTGTGTTCCTTGCCGCCTGCGGTTCGGAAGCCAATAATCCGAACAAGAACATCCTGAATGCAACCGAGCAGATGGACCCGGCCGCCGCCGCGGCGGTCGAGAACGCGACCGCGCAGGGCGTCGACCCGCAGAACGCCCTGGCGATCGGCGGCGAGGCGGCGACCTTCGCGAACGAGCCGAACGCCGCCGATCGCGGCCAGACCGCGCCGCCGCCGGTCCAGGCCCGGCCCAACACCGTGCAGGAGCCGAACCGCAAGGACGGCACGGTGCCGCCCGACAAGACGGGTCCGGCCAACACCCAGTAGGTCGGTCGGAAAGAAATGAAGACGGCGGTAACCATCTGGTGACGCTCTCGCGCTAGCACTGCTCTCCGAATGACGGGGAGAAAGCCGGGGTGACGAGCGCGGTGAGCGAGAACGGGTGGAAGGCGGCGGCGTCGAGTAGCGAGCCGACCGACCACTTTGCGCCTGACGGGCTCGACGCCCATGCCGGCGCCCTGCAGGCGGCGATGCCGTTGCTGCTCGCCGCGCTGATCGCCTTTGCGGTGCAGATCTACCTTGACGGCGACACCGGCTGGCACCTCGGCGCCGGCAAGTGGATCATCGCCAATGGCGTGGTCCCGACCGCCGATCCCTTCAGCCATACCATGCCGGGCAAGGCGTGGACCGCTCACGAATGGCTGGCCGAAGTGCTGATGGTCGGCGCCGACCGGCTGGCGGGGTGGGGCGGGCTGGCGGCGCTGTTTGCTCTGTCGGCGGCGACCACTTTCTGGCTATTGGCGCGCCAAGCGTTCCGCTTCCTGCCCGCGCGCTGGGCGGTGGCGGCGGTCGGCGCCGCGGCCGGGGTGCTGTTCCCCTTCGCACTCGCCCGTCCGCACATGCTGGCCTGGACCCTGCTCGCCGCCTGGACGGTGATCCTGCTCCGCGCCCGCGAAGACCGAAGCGCCCCGCCTCTTGCCGCCGCGCTGCTGATGGTGGTGTGGGCCAACCTCCATGCCAGCTACATCTTCGGCTTTGGCCTCGCCGGCTTGTTCGCGCTGGAATCGCTGATCGAGAACCCGCGCGATCGCGGGCTGCTCGCACGCTGGGTCGCCTTCGGCTTCGCCGCGATGGCCGCCGCCGCGCTCGTCACGCCGTTCGGGCCGAGCGACTTCCTCTATCCCTTCCAGGTCAGCGGGATGGAAGCGCTGTCGGTGATCGGCGAATGGCGCCGCTCGACCTTTCCGGCCGACGCCTTGTTCTACACCTGCCTTGCCGGACTGGCGGTGCTGATCGCCAAGCGTTGGCGGAGCATGCCGCCGCTCCGGCTGCTGTTGCTGGTCGGGCTGTCGGCGATGGCGATCCTTCACGCCCGCCACCAGATGCTGTTCGCGATTGTCGGCCTGCTGGTGGTGTTGCCGATGCTCAATCCCGCCGCGGCTAAGCGGCGCGCCCTGCCGCGCGCAGCCTGGTTCTGGCCGGCGGTGGCGGTGCTGATCGCGGTGCGGCTGGCAGTGCCCTATCAGTTCAAGGAGCATAGCAGCTACCCACTGACATTGCTCGAAACCGTGCCGGATGAAATCCGCCGCCAGCCGGTCTATAACGAATATAGCCAGGGCGGCCCGCTCGTGATGCTCGGCATCCGCCCGTACATCGACGGGCGCGCCGACATGTATGGCGATGCCTTCACCTTCCGCTCGCGCGACATCAATCGCGGGGACATGGTCAAGTTTCGCGAGGACGTCGCGCGCTTTCGCATCCGTTGGGCGGTGGTGGAGTTTGACGACGGCATCAAGCCCAAGCTCGAGCGCGAGCCCGGCTGGCGCAAGTTCGCCGAGGACAAGCACGCTGCGATCTTCGTCAAGACGGATCGCTGATACGGAAAAGGGCGACCCCTTGCGGAGCCGCCCTTCCCGATCACCGGCGCTTCAAGACACCGGCGAAACTTAAGCAGAAGCTTACTTGAGCTCGACGGTGCCGCCGGCTTCCTCGATCTGCTTCTTGATCTTTTCGGCTTCGTCCTTGCCGATGCCTTCCTTGAGGGCCTTCGGAGCGCCTTCAACCAGCGCCTTGGCTTCGCCGAGGCCCAGGCCGGTGATGGCGCGGACTTCCTTGATGACGTTGATCTTCTTGCCACCGTCGCCGGTGAGGATCACGTCGAACTCGGTCTTCTCTTCAGCGGCCGGAGCGGCAGCGCCAGCGGCCGGGCCGGCGACGGCGACGGCAGCGGCGGCCGAAACGCCCCACTTCTCTTCGAGCGCCTTGGCGAGCTCGGCAGCTTCGAGAACGGTCAGCGCCGACAGCTGGTCGACGATGTTGTTGATGTCAGCCATTGTAGTCTCCTGTGCGGGGCGCGTCGGCCCCTGATTGTCGTGCGATAAAAAGAACGAAGAACCTTACGCCGCTTCGGCCGCCGCATAGGCGCCGAACACGCGAGCGAGCATTGCGCCCGGCTCGTTGATGGTCCGGGCAATCTTGCTCGCCGGCGCCTGAAGAAGGCCGATGAGGGTGCCGCGGAGTTCATCAAGGCTCGGAAGCTCAGCCAGCGCCTTGATGCCGTTCACGTCGAGAACGGTATCACCCATCGCGCCGCCCAGAACCTCGAACTTGTCGGTGGTCTTGGCGAAGTCCACCGCGACCTTTGCGGCCGCGACGGGGTCGATGGACGTAGCGAGGGCCGTCGGGCCCTTGAGCAGCTCACCGATCGGCTGATAGCGGGTGCCATCAAGCGCGATCAGGGCGAGGCGGTTCTTCGCAACCTTGAACTGGGCTCCGGCGTCGCGCATCCGCAGGCGAAGGTCGGTGGACTGGGCCACCGAAAGGCCGAGATTGCGGGTGACAACCACCACGCTGGTCTCGCCAAACACCTGCTTCAGTTCGGCAACCAGATCAGCTTTTTCGTTGCGATCCATGCCAACTCCAAACAAATGGTCATCAGCCACGAGTGGCTGGCGACCGGCTTCATGACCCGAATGCAAAACGCATCCGGGAGCTCGTGTCCGGGGGTTGGGAGGCGCGTGCGGGAGAAACCGCACGACAACGCGGGCATAGGCACCGCGAAAATCTCTCTTCCCCGTCTAGGCTGGACATTAAGCTCTCGAAAAAGAGCACCAACTGTCTCGGACGGTGTTTCCGGCAAGCCGGGAACGAGGGCGCCAATAGCAGAAAATGCCGCGCGATCAACCCGGGCGGCGCTCAGCCGAACATCTCCAGCAGATTGACCAGCATCGCGTCGCCGTGAGTGGTGAGGATGCTTTCGGGATGGAATTGCAGCCCGGCCTGAAGCGCCGCCAAGTCGCTGAACGCCATCGCCATCCCATCGACCGCCGCATGAACCGTGAAGCGCGGCGGGAGGTCGCGGGTGCAGAGGCTGTGGTAACGGGCGATCCGGGCCGGTGAAGCGATGCCGGCGAAGGGGCCGGCGCCATCATGGTCGAGCAGCATCGACTTGCCGTGCACCGCATCGGGCGCGCGGGTGACGGTGCCGCCGGCTTCCGCGACGATCGCCTGGTGGCCGAGACAGATGCCGATCAGCGGCACGCGGCCCTTGGCCAGTGCGATCAATTCGAGGCAGCAGCCCGAGGATTGCGGGGTGCCGGGGCCGGGCGAGATCATCAGGAGAGCGCCGAGCGCCTCGGCCTCGGCCAGCGCGGCGGCGGCGGCGATGCTGTTGCGGCGGACGTGCACGATTGCGCCGATCCGCTCGAGGCTTTCCACCAGGTTGAAGGTGAAGCTGTCGAGATTGTCAATAAGCAGGACGGGCTTCATGCGCCGAGCACTCCGAGCAGGGCCGAGGCTTTGGCGCGTGTTTCCTCGGCCTCGGCCTGCGGCACGCTGTCATGGACCACGCCGGCCCCGGCGCGGACTTCGGCAATGCTGCCGCGCACGAGGGCCGAGCGGATCACCACCGCGGTGTCCATCCGGCCGTCGCCGCCGATCCAGCCGATCGCTCCGCCATAGGGCCCGCGGCGCCTCGCCTCGGCGGCGCGTAGCAGTTGGGTGGCGCGGATCTTGGGGGCGCCGACCAGTGTGCCGACGTTGAGGCAGGCGGCGAGCGCGTCGAAGGCGTCGTAACCGGGGCGCAGCGTGCCGGTGACCGACGAGACGAGGTGCATGACCCGGGCGAAGCGCTCCACCGTCAGCAGCTTTGCGACCCGCCGCGTGCCGGGCAGCGAGACGCGGGCGACGTCGTTGCGGGCGAGATCGACCAGCATCATGTGTTCGGCCAGTTCCTTGCCGTCGAGCCGCATCTCGGCTTCCATCCGGTCGTCGGCGTCGGGGCTGGCGCCGCGCGGACGGGTGCCGGCGATGGGCTTGACCTCCACGGTGCGTCCGCTGGTGCCGCCGGGCGAGAGGCGAACGCTGGTTTCGGGGCTGGCGCCGAGCAGAGTCCAGTCACGGTCGGCAAGATAGAAGCGATAGCTTGCAGGCTCGGCCTCGCGCAGGCGGGCGTAGGCGGTGAGCGGGTCGGGGCAAGGGCCGGTAAAAGTGCGGCTGGGGACGATCTGATACACTTCGCCGGCGGCGATCTCCTCCTTGAGGCGCGTGACGAGCGCGGCGAAGTCGGCGTCGGAGAGATCGGGTTCGAAGCTTGCGGGCCGATCCGCGACCGTGGGAGCGGACGTCACCGGTTCGTCAGGGGCCGACAAGGCGGCGAGCCCTTCCTCCAGACGTAGGGCGGCGTCGTTCACATGCCGATCGTCGGAGCCGAAGGCCGTGCACAGCAGCCGCGCGGCGCCGCCCGGCGCAATGGTCAGCAGCGTGTCGGGCACGAAGAAGACGAACTCGGGAAAGTCGGCGGGCGGGCCGTCGGGCATCGTCTCGCCCCACGCCGCGAGATCGAAGCCGGCGACGCCGAGCAGCACGGCGCCGAACGGCTCCCCGCGCGGTGCGGCGGCGGCGTCGAGCAGGGCGCGGAGGGCGTGGAGCGGCTGGGGGCCGAGCAGGCGTTCGGCCGCATCTTCGCTCTTGGGGTGGGCGAAGGTGAGCAGCAGGCGGTCGGCCCGCCGCTCGCTGATCGCGGGCGATTGAACGGCGCCGAGCAGCGCCTCGCCATTGGCGTTCAGCGCTTCCAGCACGATGGTGCCGTCGCGCGCCTCGGCCCGGACGCAGGCCCGGCCCATGACCAGGCGCTGGCCGTCGGGTGCTTCGAACAGGCCGGTCGCCGGCCGCCCCCCGCCCAAGGCACGATAGGCGGCGAGCGGATCGATCCCCGCGGGCAGGCGGCGGGCGAGCACCCGCGCTTCGAGCCTCACAGCTGGCGGCCCACCGCGCCTGCCACCGCCCCGATCGCGCCCATCAATTGTTGGAACTGATCGGGATAAAGCGACTGCGCGCCGTCGCTCCACGCCTTGGCGGGATCGCGGTGGACTTCGATCATCAGCCCGTCGGCGCCGGCCGCCACCGCGGCGAGGCTCATCGGCGGCACGAGATCGCGAATACCGGTGCCGTGGCTGGGGTCGACCACAACCGGCAGGTGGGTCTTGCCCTTCACATAGGGTACGGCGTTCAAGTCGAGCGTGTTGCGGGTCGCGGGTTCGAAGGTGCGGATGCCGCGTTCGCACAGGATGACGTTGGGGTTGCCGGCCGCCAGCAGATATTCGGCGGCAAGCAGCCATTCCTGGATGGTGGCGCTAAGGCCGCGCTTCAGCAGCACCGGCCGTCCGGCGGCGCCGACCGCGCGGAGAAGCGCGTAATTCTGCATGTTGCGGGCGCCGATCTGAAGGCAATCGGCGGCTTCGGCGACATGGGATACGTCGACCGTGTCCATCACCTCGGTGACGATCGGCAGGCCGAGATCGTCGCCGACTTCGCGCAGGATCTTGAGGCCCTCGGTGCCGTGGCCGGCGAAACCATAGGGGCTTGTGCGCGGCTTGTAGGCGCCGGCGCGAAGCAGGGTGGCGCCCGCCGCCTTCACCGCCGAAGCGGTCTCATGCAGCTGGTCGGGGCTTTCCACCGCGCAGGGGCCGGCGACCACCGCCAGGCGGTCGCCGCCGATGGTCACGCCGCCAACATCGACCAATGTGTCGTGGGCCTGCAGCTCTCGGCTGACGAGCTTGTAGGGGGCAAGGATGGGCTTAATGCTTTCCACCGCCGGATCGCCGTCGAGCGCCAGTTCGGCGAGCACGCGTTCGTCGCCGAGTGCACCGAGCACGACCCGCTCGGCACCAGGCATGTGGAGCGGCTTCAGCCCTGCGTCTGCGATCTTCTTGAGCAGGCGTTCGGCCGAGGAGGCGGGGGCTTCGGGCTTGAGGACGATGATCATGAAAAGGTTCCTGGCGGTGGAGAGGGCGGGACCGGCAGGACAAGAAAAAACCCGCCGGGTGAGGGCGGGCGGGAGAGCGCTTCAGCTGGGCAAAAGGCCCTTAGCGCTCCACCGGCACGCCGCCGTGAACGCTAAACCACCAGGTGGCGGCAAGGACGGTCAGGGCGGCGGGACGAAGCATGGCGTGCTTGAAAGCGGAAACGGTCCAACAGGTCAAGCGGTGAGAGACGAGCGGAACGGCTTTTCCTGCCGGTCCGCTCGTCGACGCTCAGCGGGCGGCAACCACGATGTCGCGTGGGTTCGGTGCGGTGCGACCTGCCGCGGCCAGCGCGATGGCCTGGCTGCGGAGCGCGGCGACCTGGGTGTTGGACAATTTGCGGGCCCGGTCGCGGCAGCGGCCTTCGGCCATGGTGTTGCGGCCGAGGCCGGGCTCGTCGCACACCGCCGTGATCGCGCTCAGGATGCGGGAATTGAGTTTTCGCAGGTCCGACGCGCTGGTGAAATCGACATCGCTGGTATTCACCCGGCGCTCCTCGACGATGCGATCGCCGGGCGCGGTCAGCTCGATATCGTCGAGCACGTTGGTCTGGGCTGCGGCAACGCCGGAGGGCAGCGCGAGCGCGAGCAACGCGGCGGAAGCGGTAATGGTCAACGCGGCGATGCCGCTGCTGGAACGACGGTTGGTCATGGTTGAACCCCTTGATCGGCCCGGACGGAGAAGTCCGTGGGCTGATCCAAGGGGGTATGCGTCGGCCGACGCCGATGCGCGGCCGCTTCGATGCCGGGGCGGCGGGGGTCGATCGGGCGGCAACCCGTCATCCGGCCTCGACCGGACGGCAAACGGCGGAAAAGAGCGCTTGCCGATCCTTTCCGCCGCCGAAATTGACTGCAATCAGAAGCGGCTGGGACTGCCGTCGCCGGTGGTCATGCCGTCCTGCCGTTGGTCGCGACCGACGTCTTGGCGGTCGCTATCGCCGGCGCTATCGAACTGGTCCGAGCCGCCTTCGGTCTGGCCGCTGGCGAAGCGCTGCGCGCTGCCGTCGTCGCGCGCTTCGCTGTAGTCGTGCGTCTGGGTCGAGGCGATCTCGCCCGCCATGCCGCCGCTATTGCCGCCGCCCGCGCTCATGCCCTGTTGGCCAAATGCGCTGGTGGATCGATCCCCCTGCGACCCGCCCTGGACTTCCTGCATCAGGCAGTCGTGAAGCAGGGTCTTGGCCTGTTCCGCGAGCTGCCGTTGCGCTTGCATGGCTTGTTCGAAAAACTGGCGGTGCTCGTCCTTGCCCTGCGCGTCGCCCATGTAGATCCGGCAATTCTCGACGCCTTGCAGCGCGTGATAGAGGACGGCGGTGAGGTCGTAGGTGACGTCGCGGGTGCCGGTGGTCTGGCCCTGCTCGCGGCTGGTGTTGGTGTTTTCCATCGGGTATTCCTCCTGTCAGCTGAAGGACAAACGCGTGACGGCGAAGGTCGTCGCATGGCCCGCCGCGTTCAGAGCGCCTGGCCGGCGGCGACCCCCGAGGCCCAGGCCCATTGGAAATTGTAGCCGCCGAGCCAGCCGGTCACGTCCACCGCCTCGCCGATGGCGTAGAGGCCGGGCACCTTGCGGGCTTCCATCGTCTTCTGGGACAATTCGGCGGTGCTGATCCCGCCGACGGTGACTTCGGCCTTGGCGAAGCCTTCGGTGCCGCTTGGCCGAAAGGTCCAGTCGGCAAGGCGGCGTTCGGCGGCGTCGAGAACCTTGTCGGAGCTGTTGCCAAGTTCGGCGGGGAGGGCGATGCGCTCGGCCAGCGCGTCGGCGAGGCGGGCGGGGAGCGATTCCGCGAGGATGGCGGGGAGTCGGGCGCGGGGGCGCTGGCGTTTGGCGTCGCGCAGCCAGCCGGGCCGAGTGTCGGGCAGGAAGTCGATGGCGACCGCCTCGCCGTGGCGCCAGTAGCTCGACACCTGGAGGATGGCGGGGCCGCTCATGCCCTTGTGGGTGAAGAGCGCGGCTTCGCGGAAGGCCGCGCCGCCAGCGCGTGCTTCGACTGGGGTGGCGACGCCGGACAGCGAGCGGAACAACGCTTCGTCGCCGCCGAGCGTCAGCGGCACGAGAGCGGGGCGGGGCTCGACCAGCTTGAGGCCGAAGCGCTTGGCGAGGTCGTAGGCGAAGCCGGTCGCGCCAAGCTTGGGGATCGAGGGGCCGCCGGTGGCGATGACGAGGGCGGGGGCTTCGACCTCCCTCTCCCCCGCGCTGATCCGGAAGCGGGTGCCGTCATGCTCGACCGCGCGGATCGGGCAATCGCAGCGGACCGTCGCGCCCGCGCATTCGGCGAGCAACATGGCGACGATCTGCCGCGCCGATCCGTCGCAGAAGAGCTGGCCGAGCGTCTTTTCGTGCCAGGCGATGTGATGCTTTTCGACGAGGTCGAGGAAATCGCGCGGGGTGTAGCGGGCGAGCGCCGAGCGCGCGAAATGCGGATTGGCGGAAAGGTAGCGGTCGGGCGCCGCTCCGACATTGGTGAAATTGCAGCGGCCGCCGCCCGAGATGAGGATCTTGCGGCCGGGTTCGGGGGCGTGATCGAGGACCAGCACCCGGCGGCCGCGTTGCGAGGCGACGGCGGCGCACATCAGGCCCGCGCCGCCGGCACCGAGAATGATCGCGTCGTAAGGGGCCGGGGCGGACATGATGTCGCCCTAGCCCCCTCACGCGTCGCTGCCGAGAGGCGTTATTCGCCTTCGAGCGGCAGGGTGTCGACGTCTTCCTCCAGTGCCGCGCCGCTGGCCGCGCCTTCGGCATCGGCGATGTCGCGGGCGAGGAATTCCATCTCGACCCCGCTCATCGCGTCGCCGGCCAGTTCGTTGGGCGAGGCGAGGGGGTGGTCGTTGCTGAATTCGGTTTCTTCGGCATCGAGCGCGGCTTCGGCGGCGGTGTCGGTGGTCGGGTCGCGGGGATCGTCGATCATGGTGGAAGCTCCTTCTTGCAAGCCTCAACGAGAAAGGGCCGCGACGTTTCCGCCGCGACCCTTGCTGGTTCACATAAAGCTGGTGAGGCTTACGCCACGCCCTCTTCGAGCTGGACCTTGATGCCCGGGCCCATCGAGGAGCTGATCGCTGCCTTCTTCAGATACTTGCCCTTGGCACCGGCCGGCTTGGCCTTGGTGATGGCGTCGACGAACGCGTCATAATTGGCGCGCAGGTCTTCGGCGGCGAAGCTCGCCTTGCCGATGCCGGCGTGGATGATCCCGGCCTTTTCGACGCGGAACTCGATCTGGCCGGCCTTGGCGTCGGTGACAGCCTTGGTGACGTCCATGGTGACGGTGCCGAGCTTCGGGTTCGGCATCAGGCCCTTGGGACCCAGCACCTTACCGAGGCGACCGACGACGCCCATCATGTCCGGCGTCGCGATGACGCGGTCATAGTCGAGCTTGCCGGCCTGCATTTCTTCCATCAGATCCTCGGCCCCGACGCGGTCGGCACCGGCGGCAGTCGCTTCGTCGGCCTTGCCGCCCTTGGCGAACACGGCGACGCGAACGGTCTTGCCGGTGCCCTTGGGCAGGTTGACGACGCCGCGGACCATCTGGTCCGCGTGACGCGGATCGACGCCGAGGTTCAGCGCGACTTCGATCGATTCGTCGAACTTGGCGGTGGCCAGCGTCTTGGCGAGGCTGATCGCCTCGTCGACGCCGTACAGCTTCTCGCGGTCGACCTGGTCGGCCTGGCTCTTCTGCTTCTTGGTCAGCTTGGCCATGTTCTTAGCCCTCCACCACTTCGAGGCCCATCGCGCGGGCGCTGCCTTCGATGATCTTGGTCGCCGCCTCGATATCGTTGGCGTTCAGATCCTTCATCTTCGCTTCGGCGATCTCGCTCAGCTGGCTGCGCTTGATCTTGCCCGCGGAGACCTTGCCCGGCTCCTTCGAACCCGACTTCAGGCCAGCGGCCTTCTTGATCAGGAAGCTGGCCGGCGGGGTCTTGGTGGCGAAGGAGAAGGAGCGATCCGCATAGACGGTGATCACCGTCGGGATCGGCATGCCCTTTTCCATTTCCTGCGTCGACGCGTTGAACGCCTTACAGAATTCCATGATGTTGACGCCGCGCTGACCCAGCGCAGGGCCGATCGGCGGGGACGGGTTGGCGGCGCCGGCCGGCACCTGCAGCTTGATATAGCCGGTAATCTTCTTGGCCATGATCACTCTCTTCTGCCCCGAAAGGCGGGGCGGTTCAGTTTAGCGGTTCAAGCGGCCGCGTGATGACACGCGACCTCCCGCAAAGGCTCCAGTGATGCTGGAAGGCGGCGCCCCTAGCAGAGGCGAGCGCGATTAGGAAGGGGTCTTGGGAGGTGGCGCGTCCTTCGGCGCCGGCGCGGGTTTGCCCGGCACCGGTTCGACCAGGTCACCGGGGCTCTTGTGCGGCGGATCGACTTCCGCCGGCGGCTGCCAGGGTGAAGGGACGATCTTGTCGCCAGCGCGCGTTTGCGCGGTCGGCTTGGGCATCTCAGCGTCGGCTCCCTTTTTCGTCGAGCATGCCGACAGTGCCGCTGCGGCGACCATGAGAAACGGGATTGCATCGATCATGAAAAACCATTCCCCATGAAACTGTTAGGCGGGCATGAAAAAGTTTCAATAAGGTTATTGACGTCCAATTCAACACGCAATACGCCTGTTAACGGCTCGTAAAGCCATTGATTCTTCTCAACTTTTTGTCGGTTCGCTACAGCGGGCGGCACGCGTTCTGCGCGGCCGTTGCGGGGGGCGGCCGTGTGCTGAAGGGGATAGCAGTTGTCGAACGAAGTGATCGCACATGACCCGGGTAATCTTGATTGCGTGTGCCCCGGCTGTTCCATGCCTGTTGCCGAATCCAACGACACGGTTCCCGCCCTCGATGCCTCGCTCGATCCGCAGGCTGGCGGTTCACTCAACGGCAAGCCGATCTTCTCCGCCACGCAGGTTGCGGCCTATCTGAACCGCACCGGTGGGGGCTGGGTCGACGGCACCAACGACAGCGGGCTCGAAGGACGCCAGAACAACATCGGCGACGACAACAAGGTCATCACCTTCGGCTTCTTCAACACACAGGCGCAGGTTGCAGCCAACGGCTACACCTACGTCGCGAACAACGCCCAAGGCGTTCCCACCAACTACGGTCTGGCCGAGTACTTCAACTTTGCGGCCTTCACGACTGCGCAGCGCGACGCGACCCGCGAAATCATGCAGTCGTGGGACGATGTCGCCGCGGTCAGCTTTCGCGAGACCAGCGCCGACGATGCCGACATGAACTTCGGCAATCTCGCCAGTGCGCCGACCACCCAGGCGTATGCCCGTATCCCGACCGCGTCGCTCGACACGCTGCTCGGCGGGCAGGTGCGCGAGATCGGCGGCGACAGCTGGATTTCGGCAAGCCAGGCCAGCAACTTCCAGCTCGACGAGGGCGGCTACGGCCTCCAAACGCTGCTTCACGAAGCCGGCCACAGCCTCGGCCTCAGCCACCCGGGTGCGTATAACGCCGCGCCGGGCCTCTCGATCACCTACGGCGCCAACGCCGAATATGCGCAGGACACCCGGGCCTATTCGGTCATGTCCTATTTCAACGCCAGCTCGCTCGGCGCGCGTCACTTCGACTTCAACATTTCGACCACGGTCTATTCGGGCGTGCCGCTGATCCACGACATCGCGGCGATCCAGCGCATGTATGGCGCCGACATGACCACTCGTACTGGCGACACGGTCTATGGCTTCAACAGCAATGCCGGGCGCGACAGCTACGACTTCACCAAGACCCCGGCCCCGATCATGGCGATCTGGGACGCTGGCGGAAACGACACCATCGATGCGTCGGGCTATGCGACGCGGCAGGTGATCGACCTGACGCCGGGCTCGCTCAGCAGCATCGGCGGCGTCACCTTCGACACCGCGCCGACCTATGAGCAGGTGGTGGCCAATCGGACCGCCGCCGGGATCTCAAATGCGACTTATACTCGCGCAGTCTATGATACCAACATGGCCGCGCTGAAGGCCAATCCGGAAGTGGGCCGGCTGACCGATAACGTCGGCATCGCCTATGGCGCGATCATCGAGAATGCGATCGGCGGTTCGGGCGCCGACACCATCATCGGCAACAGCGTCGACAACATTCTGCGCGGCAATGCGGGCAACGATCTGCTCGCCGGTGGCGCCGGAAACGATCTGCTGGACGGCGGGACTGGTGATGACGAAATGCTCGGCGGCCTCGGTAACGATCGCTTCAGCGTCGATTCGGCCGGCGACAAGGTCGTCGAACTGGCCGACCAAGGCATCGACAGCGTCATCAGCTCGGTGAACTATGCGCTGACCGACAATGTCGAGAACCTCACGCTGACCGGGGCGGCCGTTTCGGGCACCGGCAACGATCTCGACAACGTCATCACCGGCAATGCGCTCGCCAACATCCTCGTCGGCGGCGCGGGCAACGACCGCCTGGTCGGCGGCGATGGCCGCGACTTCATGACTGGGGGCAGCGGCGCCGACGTGTTCGTCGCCGAAAAGAACAGCATGAAATCGACCGGCAAGAGCGGCAGCTTCTCGACCGACACGATCACCGACTTCGTGGCCGGCACTGACAAGATCGATCTCAGCGGCTTCGGCTTCACCGATATCCGGGTGATCGGTCTCGGTGCCAATCGCGAGAAGGGTAACATCTCGATCCGGGAATTCGACAGCGTGAAGGGTGCCGAGACGGCGCTTGGCTACGACATCGACGGTATCGACGGGCCGAGCACCTACACGGGCAAGGTCACGATCGTGTACATCAACATCGATGGCGGCGCTCCGGACATCGCCCTTTCGCTGCTCGGGACGTCGGGCGTCACCGCCAACGACTTCCTGTGGCAGACTTCGGCCGCGTCGAGTGTCGATCTGGTCGGCACGGCGGGCACCTCGGGCATGGCGATGCAGAACTACATGTTCGGCTGATCGCCGATCGCTGACGACTAAGGAGAGCCGGGAAGGTGCACTGCCTTCCCGGCTCTTCTTGCGTCTGACGGGCCCATTGTCGAACGCGGCTCGTTCGCCTCTTCATGATACAGATGATCGATCACGGGCGCGGCAAGCCGCTGCTACTAGTGCATGGCCTCGGCAGCAGCGGACATGCATGGGAGCCGGTGATCGCCCCGCTGGCGGAAGCGCGGCGGGTGATGGTGATCGACCTGCCGGGGCACGGAGCGAGCCCTGCGGAACCAGACAGCGAGACCTTTGCGGGGCTGGTACGATCGGTCTCCGAATGGCTCGAGACGACCCGCATGACCGGGGTCGACATGGTCGGCAGCTCGATGGGCGCCCGGCTCGTACTTGAGCTCGCCCGGCGCGGACTTGCCGGCAATGTCGTGGCGCTTGATCCCGGCGGCTTCTGGGAAGGGTGGGAGCGCAAGTTCCTGGTGACAACGCTCACGGCGTCGCGGGCACTGGTCAGCACGTTGAAGCCAGCGCTTCCGCGCCTCGCCGCCAACAAGGTCAGCCGATCGGCCTTGCTGGCCCAGCTGTCGGCGCGCCCGTGGGCGCTCGATGGCGCCTTCGTCGCCGAGGAACTGCGTGCCTTGGCCGACACGCCCACGGTGCCGTCGCTGGTGAAAGACCTGGGCTATGGCAAAGGTCAGACGGGCATCGCGGACACCGGCAAGCGGCTGGCGATCGGGTGGGGCCGCCACGACCGCCTGTGCTTGCCCGTGCAAGCCGGTCGCGCGACCGAGCGTTTCCCGAGCGCACGGCTCCACTGGTTCGAACACAGCGGCCATTTTCCGCTGTGGGACGAGCCGCGCGAGACGGTGAAGCTGATCGCGGAGGTCTGCGGATAGTCCGCAGCCCCGCGCTTACTTGACCAGTTCGACCTGCTCGAACTCGAGCTCGACCGGGGTCGCGCGGCCGAAGATCGACACGCCGACCTTGACCCGGCCGCGGTCGAAATCGAGTTCCTCGACCACGCCGTTGAAGCTCGCGAACGGGCCGTCGAGCACCTTGACGCTGTCGCCGATCTCGTAGTCGACGTTGATCTTGGCCTTGGGCGCGGCGGCGGCGGCTTCTTCCTTTGTGTTGAGGATGCGCGCGGCCTCGGCTTCGCTGATTGCCTGCGGCTTGCCGTTCGGCCCGAGAAAGCCGGTCACCTTGGGCGTGTTCTTAACGAGGTGGTAGACGTCGTCGTTCATGCCGAGCTTGGCGAGCACGTAGCCCGGGAAGAACTTGCGGTCGCTGGTGACCTTCTTGCCGCGGCGGATCTCGGTCACCTTTTCGGTCGGCACTTCGACCGATTCGACGAGCTGCTCGAGGTTCAGGCGCTTGGCTTCCGACAGGATCGACTCGCGAACCTTGTTCTCGAAGCCCGAATAAGCGTGAATGATGTACCAGCGGGACATGGGGAAACCCTTAAGCGAGCAGGCCGAGGAGGAACTGGACGATTGCGGCGAACGCGCTGTCCACGGCGAAGAAGAAGGTGGCGAGAATGGCGACCAGGATGAACACCATCACGGCGGTCACCCAGGTTTCCTTGCCGGTCGGCCACACGACCTTGCCCGCTTCGACGCGGACCTGGCGGATGAATTCGCCGGGGGATGTCTTGGCCATGATCGGCGGCTGCCTCTTCAAGTGATAGAAAAACGAGGTCCGCGGATGGCTCCGCCGGACCTCGATCGAAGCGCCATGTAGCGCGACAGGCGGCGGGGTTCAAGGTTGGCGGGCGCGAGGCTAGCCGAGCGTTCCTCCGCGCCCCTCGAGGCGCACTTTGGCGTTCCTAGCGAATTCGGTAGCGGAGACAAGCAGGGAGGTGCCGCTCAGGAGCAATTGCGTGCAACTGGTGGTGATCCATCGCGTCCGCAATGCGCGGCGGTATTTGGCGACGAGGACGCTGCGGCAGGCATTGAAGTCGGGACCGACCGTGCCGCCGCTCTTATGACGCAGGTGGAAGTCGATCACCCACGCAGAGCGGCCGAGGATATCAGCCAGGATGCACAGGTCGGGACCGTAAAGGTGAAATCCGCCGATGTCGTGCGACAGGGCAAGGTTGGCGTCGCGGCGGACCAAGATGAAATTCTCGTCGAGCGAACTGACCTGGCTGGGAAATGGTCCGCGCCTCTGGTCGTCGCCATGGGGGTCGCTGATCCGAGCGAAACGGCGACCGCGCCCGGCGCCGCCCGCATTGCCGCACAGGGCCCAGTCGGGGCTGATGGCATCGAGTTCGGCAAGCCGCGCTTCGAGCACGGCACGGTCATCGGTCAGTAGCAGCACATCCTGATGGCACAGGATGATATAGCGACCAGCAGCCTCCGTCAGGAAATGATTGTAGCCGTCATAGGCATCAGCGCCGTTGGCACCCGTGTTGTCTAAGAAAAGATACTCGCAATCGTCCGCACCGAAGCCGCCACGCTCGAACGTCGCCACCATTTCGGCATATTCGTCGGGCCGGGTGACCAGGGTGCAGACGGAGAAGACGATCTTTCCGCGATCGCGCCGGTCCAGGCGTCTGGGCGTTACCGTGCTCGCTGTCGTCGGCATCGCATACTCCTTTTGCAAATGAAGTAGCGCAGCGGGGACCTGGTCAAACGGATCACCGTGATCGGAATGGCCTGGCAGGGGCAGAGGGACTCGAACCCACGACCCTCGGTTTTGGAGACCGATGCTCTACCAACTGAGCTATACCCCTAAGGCCGAGTGCCGGTTAGCGGGGGCGTCCGCGTCTGGCAAGGCGCTCGTCTCCGCGGGCCCGATCGGAGGTGCCGCGGGCAGGGACGGAAGGATGCCCCAGAGGCGAAGCGGGAAGGCCAGCAGTTCGCCCACGGTGCGCGGCGAGGCGGCTTCGTGGATGCCGACCTGGGGCCATTGGCCTTTGTCCGGCATGACCTGCGTGCCGAACAATCGGTCCCAGAAGGAAAACAGGATCGAGAAATTGCGGTCGAAATGCCGTTCCTCGAGGCTGTGATGAATGCGGTGAAAGGCCGGGTCGACGAACAGGTGGCGGAGGGGTCCGAAGCCGAGTTTTACGGGGGAGTGGATGAAGAGCTGGAGGAAGAAGACCACTGTCGAGACCAAGGCCGGCACCGCGATGCTGCCGAAATCGATCAGCGAGAGGGGGACCGTGATCAGCGCGAACATCGGCAGGAATTGCGCGGGATGGCTGTAGCTGTTGGCGGCGCTCAACTGCTCGACCGAATGGTGGACGGCGTGCACCGGCCAGAAGAAGCGATGTTCGAAGCGGTGCTCCCAGTACATCAGGAAATCGGTCACCAGCAGGGTGAGGAAGGTGGTGCCGACCAGACCCAGTCCGAGCGGTGCAAGGTGAACGAGGGGGCCGACCCCGAGCGTCGCCCACAGGAGCTTGAGCGGAATGGCGACAAGGATGGCGAAGACGGGGTTGAGCAGCCCGAACAGCACGCCGGGCCAGCGCTCGGCCCAGCGGAACGCGCCGCGGCTGTTGACTCGCTCGACCAAGGTGCAGAGCAACAGCAGGACGCCGGTCGCGACGATCGCGCCGCTGATCTGATGAACTAGAGTGCCGCCCACGTGTCCTGTCGTCCCGATGCTTCGGGGACATGTGGACCGACCGTGGTTAGCAAGTCGTTATCAGGCGGCGAGATCCAGCGGCACGATCTCGCCCGACAGGTAGAGATTGCGGGCCTTGGTGCGGCTCAATTTGCCCGAGCTGGTGCGCGGCAGGCTGCGCGGCGGGATGAGTTCGACCACCGGGCTCATCCCGATGATGGCGCGGACCCGTTCCTTGATGTCGTCGCGCAGGCGGGTTCGCTCCTGCAGATCGCTAACGCGGCAATGGACCAGTACCGCCGGCTGTTCTTCGCCGCTCGGCCCGGTGATCGCGAAGGCGGCGATGTCGCCCGACTTGAAGCCGGGGAGCTGTTCGACCGCCCATTCGATATCCTGCGGCCAATGATTGCGGCCGTTGATGATGATCATGTCCTTGGCGCGGCCGACGATGAAGATGTAGCCGCCCGACAGATACCCCATGTCGCCAGTGTCGAGCCAGCCGCCGAGCATGCAGGCGTCGGTCGCCTCCTGGTCGCGATAATAGCCGACCATGATGCTGGCGCCGCGGACCCAGACCTTGCCGATCTCGCGGTCGGCGAGAAGCTCGCCGTCAGCGCCCCGGACTTCGATTTCCATACCTTCGACGGCGCGGCCGCAGTTGACGATGGCGCGGTAGCGCTTGGGCCGATCCTCGCCGTCTTCGGCGGCAGCGCCGGAGAGTTGGCTTTCCTCGACCAGTTCGAGGCGAATGCCTTCGCCCGGCGGCATCAGGCTGACCGCCAGCGTCGCTTCGGCAAGACCGTAGGACGGGCAGAAGGCGCTCGCCTGGAAGCCCGCGTCGGCGAAGGCGTCGACGAAGGCTTGCATGACGTCGGGACGGATCATGTCCGCGCCGTTGCCCGCAATCCGCCAGCGCGACAGGTCGAAGCGCTCACCGGCCTTGATTTGCGAGCTCATGCGGCGGGCGCAGATGTCGTAGCCGAAGGTCGGCGAATAGGAGAGGGTGGTGCCGGGGTTGCGGCTGATGAGGTCGAGCCAGGCGAGCGGACGGCGGGCGAAATCCTCCGTCTTCATATAGTCGACGCTGATCTGGTTCGCGAGCGGCGACAGGAGGCAGCCGACCAGGCCCATATCGTGGTACCAGGGCAGCCAGCTGATGCAGCGATCGGTTTCCTCGACCTTGAGGCCGAGGCTGTGGGCGCGGAGGTTGTCGAGCAGCGCGTGGTGGGTGACCGCGACGCCATGCGGGAAGCGGGTCGATCCGCTGCTGTATTGCAGATAGGCGATGTCTTCCGACTGACTTTCGGGTAGCGCGGCGTCGGCATCGAAGCTTGCGGCGTCGAGTTGGTCCCAGCTCATCGCCTTCACCTCGCGGCGGGCGGCGGCTTCCTGACAGAAGTCGGCGAGTTCGTTCGGATACAGGAACAGCGCGGGGTCCGAGCTGCCGAGCATCACCGAAAGCTGCTCGACATAGGCTTCGCGGCCGCCGAAGCTGGTCGGCAGCGGCAGCGGCACGGGCCACAGGCCGGCATAGACCGCGCCGAAAAAGCCGGCGGCGAACTCCGGCCCGGTCTCGGCCACCAGGGCGACGCGCTCCCCCTTGGCGAGGCCGAGCGCGAGAAAGCGGCGGGCGTGGTCGAGCGCGGCGGTGCGCAGCTCGGCATAGGTATAGGATTGCTTCAGCGTGCCGCGCGGGTCGTGGAAGTTCAGGCCGCGAGCGCCGGTCGCGGCATAATCGAGCGCTTCGCCAAGCGTGCCGAAATCGGCCAGCCGGCGCGGCAGGTCGTCGCGGGTCGGGGTCGCGCCCGGCGGGGCCAGCGGGTTGGTCATGGTGGTGGCGTCCGGCACGCTGGTCCTGTCCTGGCTTGTTCGTGTTGAAAAACCCATGCGGCGAGCAGCGCCGCACACGCCTTTATCCACCGTGGTTGTTCGCGTCCGACTGTGGCACAAAGAGGGCATATGGGGTGCGGGCAAGACAGGACGTGAACGCGGGCGAGGGCCAGGACAGGCCGAACCGGCGGCGCGAACGGCGCGCGCGGCCCCTCGATCAGCCGGCGTTGCAGGAGCTCGCCTTCGGCTATGTTGCCCGCTTCGCCACCAGCCGGGCCAAATTGTCCTCTTATCTGTCGCGCAAGCTTCGCGAGCGGGGATGGAGCGGCGACAAGGATCCGGACGTGGCGGCGGTGGTCGACAAGGTGGTCGGGCTCGGCTTCGTCGACGATGCCGCCTTTGCGGGCATGAAGGCGGCGAGCCTGACCCACCGCGGTTATGGCAGGGGGCGGGTCCGGCAGGCGCTTGCGGCCAGCGGGATCGGCGTCGAGGACGGCAGCGAAGCGCTTGCCCTGGCGGAAGATCAGCAGATGGCGGCCGCGCTGCGCTTCGCCCAGCGCCGGCGGATCGGCCCTTATGCGGAAACGCAAGGCGACATGGCGGCGCGGCAAAAGGCGCTCGCCGCGATGCTGCGCGCCGGGCATCCGATGGACCTGGCCCGGCGGGTGGTCGGGGCGGCACCCGGCGATCTCGAAGGATTGGCCGACGATTCCTAGAAAAGCGCAATCGTTATGGCCCTGTAACCTTTCAGATTGCGGTGAACGATGTTATAGGTGGCATCGTGCAACGTGAGTTCGCGTCGGTGTCGCAAGACCAATCTGGGCTGGATGGTTCTCCAGCCCCTTCCGCTCGTCCGGGCGATTCGCCGGCCGGGGGTTCGCTCGACAGTGCCGAAGGGCGCCGGGTTACCGGACGGATCAAGTGGTTCGACGCGACCCGCGGGTTCGGATTCATGGTCAGCGACGCGGTCGATGGCGACGTGCTGGTGCATTTTTCCATTCTTCGCGACCATAACCGGCGCTCGCTCCCCGAAGGAGCGGTTGTGACTTGCGACGTGGTGCGGCAGGATCGCGGCCTGCAGGCGATCCGGGTAGTGGAGATCGATCTGGCGGAAGCGGTGGTGGCGCGAAGCCCCAGCGTGTCGTCGGAAGATCGCTCCAACCGGACCGCCCTGCTGGACGGCGCTGGGCCGTTCGAGCCGGTGGAGGTCAAGTGGTTCAATCGCGTCAAAGGCTATGGCTTCGTCAATCGGGTGGGCAGCCCGGACCAGGACATCTTCCTGCACATGGAAACGGTGCGCCGCACGGGGCTGAACGATCTGCAGCCGGGCGACACGCTGTCAGCGCGGATCGCCGAGGGGCGCAAGGGGCTGACCGCCGTCGACCTCCGCGCGGATTGAGCCGGCTTGCGCTGCTTCTCGCGCTTCCGCTGTCCTTGAGCGCCGCCGCCTGCCAGCCGACCGGCGGGGAAAGCCCCAAGCTCGAACGCTCGGTCGCCGGGCTCGAGCAGGTGCCGCTGACGGTGCGCACCGCCGCGGGCAAGGTGCATAATTTCACGGTCGAAGTGGCCGCTTCGCCCAAAGAACAGCAGATGGGCCTGATGAACCGGCAGAGCCTTGCGCCCGATCGGGGCATGATCTTTCCCCAGGACACGCCGCGGATGGCGAGCTTCTGGATGAAGAACACGCTGATCCCGCTCGACATCATCTTTGTCCGGACCGACGGCACCATCGTCAACATCGCTGAGAATACGGTTCCGCTGAGCTTCGACCCGGTCCCGTCGCTGGAACCCGTGGGCGCGGTGCTGGAGCTGGCCGGCGGGCGCACCGCCGAGCTTGGCATCAAGGCCGGCGACAAGGTCGAATGGGTGCACGGGTCGGCGCCGGCGCAGTAGCGCTTGCTCCAGCCCCGTCCGACCCGCTAGGGGCAGGCGCCATGGGACTTTTGGCCAGCATCTTCACCTGGTGGAACGGCGCCACGCTCGGCACGTCGCTGTTCACGCGCCGTCACGGCCGCGAGGTCGGGCGCGACGAGACGGGCAACGTCTATTTCCAGCACCGCAAGGACCCCGCCCGCCGGTGGGTGATCTACAACGGCTCGAACGATGCCAGCCGCACCCCGCCGCAGTGGCAGAGCTGGCTTCGCGGCCAGCTCGGCGACGTGCCGGACAAGTCGCTGCCGCCTGCGCGCAAGTTCCAGAAGCCGGGTCTGCCCAATCTGTCGGGCACCGACGGCACCTACCGCCCGGCGGGATCGCTGGCGCGTGGCGGCAAGCGGCCGGCGGCGACTGGCGACTACCAGGCCTGGACCCCGGACTGAGGTGCTGACACGGCTTGCGGCGCTGGCGGCGATCGGCCTTACCGTGGCCGCCTGCGACCGGCTGCCCGGGCGGGGCGAGCAGCAGGCCGAGAAGGCCGCGGCGCCGACCAAGGCCGAGCCGCTGGCCCCCGGCACCACCCCGATGAACGAGCGTGTCGCGGTGCTCGGCATCCTCAACAAGCGCAACGGCATTTCGCGCGACATTCGGCTGAAGCCGGGGCAGGCCGTGCGGGTCGATGATCTGATCGTGCGGCTGCGGGCGTGCGAGACGACCCCGCCGTGGGAATTCGACCAGCTGACCGGTGCGTTCGTACAGGTCGACGTGCAGCAGCCCGAGGGCAGCTGGAACCGCGTCTTCTCAGGCTGGCTCTACAAGGAAAGCCCGTCGCTGAACGTGGTCGAGCACCGCGTCTACGACGTCTGGCCCAAGAGCTGCACGATGAGCTTCCCGGCCGCTTCCGACGAGGCCGGACCGCTGTCGGGCGACAGCAGCCCGTCCAACACTGTCCAGTCGGGCCGCGGCGGATCGAACGCGGAGCGCAATGCTTCGCCGAGTAATCCGACGTAGCGTTTGCGCGGCACTTCCACTGCGCCGAGCGAGGCGAGGTGGTCGGTCAGGAACTGGCAGTCGCACAGGATGAAGTGGCCGACCTTGAGCCGCGCCATTAGGAAGGCGAGCGCGACTTTGGACGCGTCGGTCGCGCGGCTGAACATGCTTTCGGCGAAGAAGGCGCGGCCGAGCACCACGCCATAGACACCGCCGACCAGCGCGCCGTCCAGCCAGACCTCGACCGAATGGGCTTGGGCGCGGGCGTGGAGGGCCAGCATCGCCGCTTCGATCGGGCCATTGATCCAGGTTTGCGGGCGGTCCGCGCAACCGAGCAGCACGGCGGCGAAATCGCGGTCAGCGGTGACGGTGAAGCGTCCCGAACGAAGCCGCTTGGCGAGGCTTCGCGAACAGTGAAAGAGCGGCGGCGGCAGGATGGCCCGCGAGCGCGGCTCGACCCAGAACAGCTCGTCGTTGGCGCGGTCGTCGGCCATCGGAAAGATGCCCGCCGCATAGCCGCGCAGGACGAGATCAGGGTCGAGCGTCAGGCTCATGGGCGCAGGTGTAACGCGCCGCGCGCACGCGGGCTACCGGGAGGCGCTCAGGCCTCCCGTTGCTCTTCCAGCCAGCGCTCCAGCCACTTGATGGTATAGTCGCCGTTGGCGAACGCCGGCTCCTTCAGAATGCGCTGGTGGAGGGGGACGTTGGTCTTGGGCCCATCGACCACGAATTCCTCGAGCGCGCGGCGGAGGCGGCAGATGGCGGCGTCGCGGTCCTCGCCCCACACGATCAGCTTGCCGATCATGCTGTCGTAGTAAGGCGGCACCTTGTAGCCCGAATAGAGGCCGCTATCGACGCGGGTCTGGAAGCCGCCGGGGGCGACGAAGTTCTTTACGAGGCCGGGCGAGGGCGCGAAGGTTTCGGGATCCTCGGCGTTGATGCGGCACTCGATCGAGTGGCCCTTCAGCTCGACCTGATCCTGAGTCACCGATAGGCCGCGGCCTTCAGCGATGCGGAGCTGCTCGGCGACGAGGTCGAGGCCGCTGATCATTTCGGTCACCGGATGCTCGACCTGAAGCCGGGTATTCATCTCGATGAAGTAGAACTCGCCGTTCTCGTACAGGAACTCGATGGTCCCCGCGCCGCGATAGCCCATGTCGGCCATCGCCTTGCGCACGCGCTCGCCCATCTCGGCGCGCTGGGCGGCGGAGACGACGGGCGAGGGCGCTTCTTCGATGACCTTCTGGTGACGGCGCTGGACCGAGCAGTCGCGCTCGCCAAGGTGGATCGCGCCGCCTTCGCCGTCGCCGAAGATCTGATATTCGATGTGCTTCGGGTCGCCGAGATATTTTTCCATGTAGACGGTGGGATCGCCGAACGCGGCATTCGCTTCCGACGAGGCCTGCGCCATCAGGGTCTCGAGCTGGTCGGGCTCGGGCACCACCTTCATCCCGCGACCGCCACCGCCCGACGCCGCCTTGATCAGGACCGGATAACCGATCTCCTCGGCGATCGCCTTGGCTTCGTCGAGATCGCTGATCGGGCCGGGCGAGCCCGGAACCAGCGGCAGGCCGAGCTTGGCGGCGGTGCGCTTTGCCTCGACCTTGTCGCCCATCACCCGGATATGCTCGGGCTTGGGCCCCACCCAGATGATGTTGTGCAGCTCCACGATCTCGGCGAACTGGGCGTTCTCCGAGAGGAAGCCGTAGCCCGGGTGAATCGCGTCGGCGTGGACGATCTCGGCTGCCGAGATGATGTTGGGGATGTTGAGATAGCTGTCGCGCGCGGCGGGCGGACCGATGCAGATGGCTTCGTCGGCGAGGCGCACGTGCATGGCGTCGGCGTCAGCGGTGGAATGCACCGCGACCGTGCGAATGCCCTGCTCCTTGGCGGCGCGCAGGATTCGCAGCGCGATCTCGCCGCGGTTGGCGATCAGCAGCTTGTTGATGGCGCGCATGGTTATTCGATGACCACCAGCGGCTGGTCGAATTCGACCGGCTGCGCATTGGCGACCATCAACTGGGTGATCTTGCCGGCGCGCGGGGCGGAGATCGGGTTCATCACCTTCATCGCTTCGACGATCAGGATGGTGTCGCCCTGCTTCACCGTGTCGCCGACGCTGACGAAATTGGCGGCGCCGGGTTCGGCGGCGAGATAGCAGGTGCCGACCATCGGCGAGCGAACGACGTCGCCGGCAGGCTCGAGCGCCGCGGCGGGCGCAGAGTCAGCCGACGCGGTCGGCGCGGCGGCCATCGCCTGCGGCGCGGCGACCACATGCTGCACCGGGGCAGCAGAGACCGTCAGTTCGCGGCGAACGCGGATCTTGCGATCGCCGTCCTCGACCTCGATCTCGGACAATTCATTGGCACTCAAGAGTTCGGCAAGTTCGCGAACCAGACCGGCATCGATGCGCATCTGCTTTTGCTCGTCAGACATTGAAAAATTCCTGTAATCTGTCGCCGCGCGCTCTGTCAGAGCCGGGCCGCTGCGTCCAGTGCCAGCGTGTAGGAGCCGGCGCCGAAGCCGCTGATCGAACCAACGCACACGGAGGCGATCAGGCTGCGATGGCGGAAGCGTTCGCGGGCGTGGGGGTTACTGAGATGAACCTCGATTACCCGCGTCGGGATCGCGCTGACCGCGTCGCGCAGCGCGACCGAGGTGTGGGTCAGGCCGCCCGCGTTGAGGAGCACGGCGTGGGCGCCCGTATCCGCCGCTTCGTGCAGCCAGTCGATGAGGTGACCCTCGTGATTCGACTGGCGAACGTCGATCTCCACCCCGAGCGTCGCGGCCTGGTCGTGCAGGCGTCCGGCGATGTCGTCGAGTGTGTCGGTGCCGTAGACCTCCGGCTCGCGGGTGCCGAGGCGATTGAGGTTGGGGCCGTTCAGGACAAGGATCTTGCGCATTGCGGCAGCCTCATCCGCCACCTAGATGCGCTAAGTCAAATGAGCGAAACCGAAACACACAGCATCACCGTCAATGGCGAGCATCGCCGGGTGGCGGCCGGGACCACCGTTGCGGGCCTGGTCGGAGAGCTCGGCCTCGATCCGGCGCGGGTCGCGGTGGAGCGTAATCTCGAGATCGTGCCGCGCTCGACGCTGGCCGAGGTCAAGGTCGAGGACGGCGACGATTACGAGATCGTCCATTTTGTTGGAGGTGGTTGAAGTGAATGCGCCCGTGCAGATCGATAAGGACAGCTGGACCGTCGCGGGGCGGACGTTCACCTCGCGGCTGATCGTCGGGACGGGCAAGTACAAGAGCCTCGAGCAGAATGCGGCGGCGGTGGCGGCGAGCGGGGCGGAGATCGTCACGGTGGCGGTGCGGCGGGTGAATCTCACCGATCCGAACGCGCCCAAGCTGACCGACTTCATCGATCCCAAGGTCACGACCTATCTGCCCAACACGGCGGGCTGCTTCACCGCCGAGGAAGCGATCCGCACGCTGCGCCTGGCGCGCGAGGCGGGGGGCTGGAAGCTGGTGAAGCTCGAGGTGCTGGCCGAGGCCAAGACGCTCTACCCCGACATGATCGAGACCGTCCGCGCGACCGAGCTTTTGACCAAGGAGGGGTTCGAGGTGATGGTTTATTGCACGGACGACCCGATCATGGCCCGGCGCTGCGAGGACGCGGGCGCGGTGGCGATCATGCCGCTGGGCGCACCGATCGGATCGGGGCTGGGAGTGCAGAACCCGGTAACCATTCGCCTGATCGTCGAAGGGGCCAAGGTACCGGTGCTGGTCGATGCCGGCGTCGGAACGGCGAGCGATGCGGCTTATGCGATGGAGCTTGGCTGCGACGGGGTGCTGATGAACACCGCCATCGCCGAGGCCAAGGACCCGATCCTGATGGCCCGCGCGATGAAGGCGGCGGTGGAGGGTGGGCGGTTGGCCTATCGCGCCGGGCGCATGGGCAAGCGGATGTATGCCGATCCGAGCAGTCCGTTGGCGGGGCTGATCTGAAGGTCACCTTGGCCGTTGGTGCCGGCGTTTGAGAATGCTGGCACGAACGGCGGGAAACCGGTATTTCTGTATCGCCGCCAAAGAGCCGTGGAACTCGTGAAGGCGTGCAGCAGACGAAACTCCACTTTTCAAGCTTCGATCTGAGACGAGAGCCCCAGTAAGAGAGCAGCACTTGCTATCTTATCACGGCGCATTCGCCAGCGCTCTGGCCTTGATGCGAAATCGACCTCATCGGTCTTCGTAAAATCAGAAAAAAACCGCGTCGAGAGCGATGTTGATCTGTGAAATCGTTTGAAATGTGTAAGAATGACACACTCTCTTCGGCATTCACTTTTGTTAGTATAAAATAGTACCAACCGGACCTCGCCGGTATTTCTTTCGGTAAAACGCCCAATTAAAGATCTCTTAACGATTCGGAGTTGCTCGCAACTTTGTTCCGTTGCCAACTCCTCAAGGGATCGAAATATGCGATTTGCTTTCCTGGCTGCGACTGCGGCCCTGTTTTCTGCTGGCTCGGCGATGGCTCAGATCACTCCGGGCGAAAAGACCATCACCAATCTCAATTCTCCGTTTCCGGCAGGCCAGTCGTTTGCGGTTACCGAGGCCAGCGGGGGTGGCTCGGGCAACATTACGACGCAGAACGTGTCGGATACTGATGGTTCACTGAACATTACTGGCGACCGCGTGCGGGTTCAGACCGGAAATCAATTCGGCGGGGGCACTAACACGGGTGTGTCGGCTAACTCCATCGTAGATCTGACGGGCGATTTCTTCATCAATGCTCTTGGTGACAATCGCGCCCTGACGCCCGCGCTTCGCGTGTTGATCCAGGATGGCTCTCAGCGTTCGGAGCTCATCTGGGAAGGTGCCTATAATGGTTCGACCGGTCTCGGCTTTGGTTCGGCGGATGCGGGCGATCTCTTTTACCAATTCATCGCCGGTCAGGGCGCGACGCCCGGCAACACCTTCGGGTATACGATGATGAGCTTGGCCGATTGGGGCAACACCTACTCGTCCGCCGCATTCGTCAGCGCCTTGAGCATCGGTGTCGGCGGCGCTCCTGGTGTTACCGGTTTCAATGCGAACGTGGACAATTTCGCGTTCCGGACCGACGCCGGGACGACGCGCTACAACTTCGCTACCTCGGCCGTTGCCGCGGTTCCGGAGCCGGGGACGTGGGCGTTGATGCTGGTAGGCTTCGGCGCGATCGGTGGCTCGATGCGCCGCAGCCGCCGCTCGGCCAAGGCGATCCCGCAGATCGCCTAAGCGTTTGCGTCAATGACAATGCGAAGGGCCCGGTGATTGCCGGGCCCTTTTCATTTGGGCTGGCTCCACGACGGTTGGAAGCAATTCGGTTCTGAGTGGCCTTGGGTGGACCTTCGCTCACCCCAGCGGCTGGTCGATGCTCGGCGGCGGGGTGGTGAACCACTTCGGCCCGCTCGCCGTCATGTGGAAGCAATCTTCCAGCCGCACGCCGAAGCGGCCGGGAAGATAGATCCCTGGCTCGTTGGAGAAGCACATGCCGGGCGCCAGCCGCGTCGTCTCGCCGCGGACGAGGTTGACGGGCTCGTGGCCTTCCATCCCGATGCCATGGCCGGTGCGATGAGACAGGCCGGGGAGCTTGTAGTCGGGGCCGTAGCCCCAGCTCGTGTAGGCCTTGCGCACCGCATCATCGACGCTGCCGGCCGATGCGCCGACCCGGGCGGCGGCGAGCGCGATCTGCTGGCCGCGGTGGACTTGGTCCCAGACCTTGCGCTGGTCGGGCGTGGGCGTGCGATCGAAGACGAAGGTGCGGCTGATGTCCGACTGGTAGCCGTGAACGCTGCACCCGCCGTCGATCAGGACGAGATCGCCGCGTGCCAGGCTGTGCGGTTTCTTGGAGCCGTGGGGGAGGGCCGAAGCCTCGTTGATGAGGACGAGGTTGCCGGCGCCCGAGCCGCCGAGCGCAGTCGTGGCGGCGACGATGGCGGCGTTGATGTCGCTGCCGCTCATGCCCGTCTTCAAATTGGCGTGGGCGGTGCGGAAGGCGGCGATGGTGATGTCGCTGGCAGCCTGCATCAGCGCGAGTTCGGCGGCCGACTTGATCATCCGCTGCGCGCGAACAACGGCATTGGCGTTGACGATGCGCGTGCCCGGCAATTGCGCGGCGAGGCGATCGCCGAGGAAGAAGCGGTTAGTTTCCTCGAACGCGATGGGGCGGCCGGTGACCCGCCGTTCGCGCAGGAAGTCGGCGACGAGCTTCAGCGGTTCGTCATCTTCCTGCCAGGTGCGGATTTCGGCCGGGACCTCGAGCTGTTCGGCGATGCTGGGTTGTTCGAAGAAGGGCGTGACGATGATCGGCTCGCCTTCGGCGGGGATGACGACGCCGGTCAGCCGCTCGCTGCGCCACCATTGGACACCGGTGTAATAATCGAGGCTGGGGCCGGATTCGACCAGCATCGCGCCGAGGTTGTTGGCGCGCAGGAGTTGCTGAGCGCGGGCGAGCCGGGCGCTGCGTTCGGCGGCGGTGATGGGCGGGGGCAGGGGGCGCGGGGTGACCTGTTCGGCGACCGCGGCGGCGAGGCGGCTGGTGGGCAGGCTCAGCGCGGCGCCAAGCGCGGTGGCGCCGGTCAGGAACGAGCGGCGGTGAAAGGCGAGGCTGGTCACGAGCGTGTCTCCGTGTCGCTTATCGACGAGGGGCGATGAGGTGGAAGCGGGTCTGGCGCACGTCGAGATAGCGCACGGTCTTGCCGTCGAAAAAGGCGTTTTCTTCCTGGCGAAAGTCGATTTCCTGACCGTTCCATTCGGGCACGGCGGCGCGGGCGTTGAGCTCGATCGACCAAGCGGTGTTCGGGCGGAGCGGATGCTCGCCGCGCGGGTCGGCAGCCTGGTTGTCCCAGAAGCCGATGCTGCTCCCCGCGCCGTGGCCGTGGAAGCCGATCGGATGGGAGTAGATGGAAGGCTTGAGCCCCTGCGCGATCGCCTTGGCGCGGGCGGCTGCCAGGATCTGATTGCCGGTTAGACCGGTCTTGAAGCTCGAGGTCAGCGTGTCTTGCACCCGGTTGGCAGCGGCGAGGCCGTCGCGCAGGCCCTTGGGGGCGTCGGTTTCGCCCGATTTCAGGACGTAGCCCAATTGCTGCACGTCGCTGTTGAGGCCGAGATAGGTGATGCCGAAATCGGTCCACAGCATGTCGCCTTCGCGGATGATCTCGTCTTCCTGCAGCGCGGCAGTCTGCCCGGCGCGGAAGATCGAGAGCGAGGGGTGGAACCAGACGGTGAGGCCGAGGCTGCTGACCTTCTCGCGCATCCACCAGCGAACGTCGTTGGCGGTGGTCTTTCCGGGGGTGATGACCTTGTCGCTGAGGGCTTCGGCGATGATCGCGTGAGTGATTTGCAGGAGCTGTGGGTAGACCTGCATTTCGGCTGGCGTGCGGGTTTCGAGCCAGCCGACGGCGAGCGCGTCGGTGGGGACGAGGCGGCTGCGATAGGTGGGGTCGAGGGCCGCGGTCAGGCCCTGATATTGGCTGAGGGTGAGGCCGTCGGCGAATTGGCTGAGCGCGCTGGTGTTGATCGCGATGCGCTTGGGATCGCGGGCGGCGATCAGTTGGGCGAGGGCTTTCCATTGGTCGGGCTCGGCATCGGGGTTCCAGGCCGGCTGGAACAGTCCGCCAAGGCCGTAGCGGCTGACGGTGAGGCGCTCGACCGGCTTGCCGGGGCCGGGATCGACAAAAACCAGGATTGTGCGGCGGCGGGCGTGGAAGCTTTCCGCGTCGAGCATGGTGGCGAGCACCGGGTCTTCGACATATTCGCGGGCGATCAGCACCCACATGTCGATCCCTTGTTCGCGCATCAGGGCGGGAACGACGCGGTCGAGCCGGTCGGCCAGCAGCTTGTCGTGAAGCGCGGCTTGCTCCCGCAAGGGGAGGACGGTCGGTTGTGCCGTCAGCGGCGCCGCGCTGAGGCCGAGCAGCAGGAGTGCTGCGATCCGCAAGATACCTGACACTCGTCCCCCCCCTGTGTTGGCTTAGCCCCGCGCCTTGTCCCGTAGCGCGGTGATGGTGGTCTGGTTGGTGATCACCTCGACGTCGGTCTTGAGGTGGAGCAGGCGAATGCCCTTGCGGGTGAGCGCCTCGTCGAGGGCCGGAGCGAAGTCCTCGGTCCGTTCGACCGTCGCTGCCCTCGCGCCATAGGCCCGGCCGAGGGCGGCGAAGTCGGGGTTGGCGAGAGTGGTGGCGGAAAGGCGCTCGGGATAGTCGCGTTCCTGGTGCATCCGTATGGTGCCGTAGCTGCCGTTGTCGACGATGATGACGAGGAGGTTGGCGCCATATTGGGCGGCGGTGGCGAGCTCTTGCCCGTTCATCAGGAAGTCGCCGTCGCCCGCGACGCAGAGCACCTGGCGGTCGCGAAAACGCAAGCTTGCGGCGACCGCGGCGGGGAGGCCGTAGCCCATCGTCCCGCTGGTGGGCGCAAGCTGGCACGGCGTCGCGAGATAGCGCCAGTAGCGGTGTACCCAACCCGAGAAATTGCCCGCGCCGTTACAGACGATGGTGTCGGGGGCGAGTTTGTCGCGCAGCAGGGCGACGCACGGGCCGAGGTCGAGGGTCACGCCGTCGCGCGGGGCGGGCTCGCTCCAGGCAAGATAGTCGGCATGAGCTTCGCGTCCGGCGCCGAAGGGAAGAAGGTCGTCATCTTCCCACGCGTCGAGGTCCTGGCTGAATTCGCCCATGTCCGAGCAGATCGGCAGGTCGGCGTGGTAGACGCGGCCGAGCTCGTTCGGGTCTGGATGGACGTGGACGATCGTCTGGCCGGGGTGGTCGGGGGTGATCAGCGTGTAGCCGTCGGTGGTGGCTTCGCCGAGGCGGGCGCCGACGACCAGCAGCAGGTCGGCGTCCTTGACCCGCTGGACCAGCTTCGGGTTCGGGCCGTAGCCTAGGTTGCCGGCATAGACCGGGCAATCGTTGGCGATCGCGTCCTGGCGGCGGAAGGCGGCGGCCACCGGAATGCCGGTGCGCGCGGCCCAGGCGCTGAAATGATGGGCGGCGCACGGGCTCCAGTCGGCGCCGCCGACGATGGCGACGGGGGCGGCGGCGTCTTTCAGCAGTTCGTGAAGGGTGGCGATGGCGCTGGGATCGGGATGCTCGACCACCGGGGGCAGGGCCGGGCGGTCCAGCGCCTCGACCTCATCGCGCAGCATGTCTTCGGGTAGCGCAAGGACCACCGGGCCGGGACGACCGGCGGTGGCGACGCGCCAGGCGCGGGCGACATATTCGGGAATCCGGCGCGCATCGTCGATCCGCGCGGCCCATTTGGCGATGGGGCCGAAAAACGCGGGAAAGTCGATCTCCTGAAAACCTTCGCGGTCCTTGTCGCGGCGGTCGAGGTCGCCGACGAACAGGATCATCGGAGTCGAATCCTGGAAGGCGACATGGACGCCGGGGGTCGCGTTGGTGGCACCGGGGCCGCGGGTGACGAAGGCGATTCCGGGGCGGCCGGTCAACTTGCCGTCGGCTTCGGCCATGTAGCTGACGCCGCCTTCCTGGCGGCAGACGACGACGTCGATCTCGGGGGTGTCGTGGAGCGCGTCGAGGACGGCGAGGAAGCTTTCGCCAGGGACGGTGAACAGGCGGTCGCAGCCCTGGATTCGGAGCTGGTCGACGAGAAGGCGTCCGCCGGTGCGGAGATTGGGCGCGGTCATGCGCCGGTCTTAGGTGGCGAGCCGCGTTTCCACCAGCCGGATTGCTTCGGCCAGCGCTTCGGCCGGGCTCATCGCGCTGGTATCGAGCAGCAGCGCGTCGTCGGCCATCAGCAAGGGCGCCGCGTCGCGCCCGGCGTCGCGTTCGTCGCGGGCCTTGAGGTCGATCAGGATGTCCTCGAGATGGACGGGGAGGCCGGCAGTGGTCAGTTCGGCATGGCGGCGGCGGGCGCGTTCGTCGATCGCGGCGGTGACGAACAATTTAGCGGTGGCGTCGGGCGCGATCACCGTGCCGATGTCGCGGCCGTCGAGCACCGCGCCTTGTTCAGAGCCCGCGAATTCGCGCTGGCGTTCGAGCAGGGCGACGCGGACGGCGGGGTAGGCGCTGACGCGGCTGGCAATGCCGCCGACCATCTCGCTCTTGAGTTCGGGGTCGTCCATCAGGTTCGCGATGTCCTCGCACGCCCGCAGCGCGGCGAATTCGCTGTCGGGGTCACCGCCCCAGCGCAGCAGTGACAGCGCCACGGCACGGTAAAGCTTGCCGGTGTCGAGATGGGGCAGGCCATAGTGGCGGGCGAGACCGCGGGCGATCGTGCCCTTGCCGCTGGCGGCCGGGCCGTCCACGGCGATGACGAGGGAAGGGCTGGGCATGGGCGCGGGCTTTGACAGCCACCCCCCGCTATGGCAAGGCGCGCGCCGATCAACCGGGGCAGCCTTGCCGCCGGTCGTTTCTTCTATTGGAGACTGCAGCATGGTGAAGCCCGAGTGGGGCGCCAAGCGCACCTGCCCCAAGTGCGCGACCCGTTTTTATGATCTCGGCAAGGACGATCCCGTCACTTGCATCGAGTGCGGCACCACCTTCGTGCCCGAGCCGGTGCTGAAGTCCAAGCAGCCGATGCCGTTCGAGCAGGCCGCGGTTGCCGCGCCTGCCGGCAAGCCGGATTCCGATCTCGAAGCCGAGGATCTGGCGCTGCCGGACGAGGACGAAGAGCCCAGCGCCGACGACGAGGTCGATCTGTCGACCGGCGACGACGATCTGGGTGTCGAGCGCCAGAACGACGAGGAAGAGAATAACTGAGCCGGCGGTTCGCCGATCAGTTTTTTTCAGGAAAAGGGCGGGGCTTCGGCTCCGCCCTTTTTCGTTTGGCTCTTTCGCGGGCAAGAAAAAAGGCCGCCCTGGGCAGGCGGCCTTTTAAAAACTTGGTGGAGCCGTGGGGGATCGAACCCCAGACCTTCGCAATGCCATCGCGACGCTCTCCCAGCTGAGCTACGGCCCCGTGTGAGCGCGCCTTTACGGGCGTTCGCGGCGGCTGCCAACCCCTTTGTTGCGGGTGGGGGCCACGAAATCCGAAAAACAGAAAAGGGCACCGGTCGCCCGGTGCCCTCCTGTCTCGAATCGGTCGCAAACGAAGGCGGCGATCAGGCCGTCTTGTTGAGATTGTCGCCGACGTTGGTGAAGGTCTTGTTGAGGTTGCCGCCGATGCTGGTCAGCGCGGTAATCGCGGCCACGGCGATGAGGGCGGCGATCAGGCCGTATTCGATCGCGGTGGCGCCGTCTTCGTTGCGAAGCATGTTGGTGAAGGTGGTCATCGTAATTCTCCCCAAAGGATCAAACGACACGCCGGCCTTCCCCCTTGGAACGCAGCGCCTCGATACGCAGCATAATCGGCGCAAAAGGTTAAAAAATCCTGTCACCGAGAATTTGGCGCCGCATGGGCGCCTCGGCACGCTGCACAAACGAAGAGCCCCGCCGCCGCCTCTTGGAGAGGACGGCGACGGGGCCCGTCACACCGGTTTCAACCGGACGGCGGTTAGGCCGTCTTGTTGAGGTTGGCGCCGACGTTGGTGAAGGTCTTGTTGAGGTTGCCGCCGATGCTGGTCAGCGCGGTGATCGCGGCGACGGCGATGAGGGCGGCGATCAGGCCGTATTCAATCGCGGTGGCGCCGTCTTCGTTGTTCAGCATCTTGATGAAATTGGTCATGTCCGGTCTCCTGTTCCACTTGGTCCCCGGGGGTGGCCCCGGCACCGGCGGGCGCTCAGATCGCCCCTCGGTCGAGAGTGGTTTTAGGAGGCAAGGAGTTAAGGAGTGGTTGAACGGGCAGGTAAAAATACGTTCACCACTTTTCTGTGTTTTCACCGGCTTTCGGAGAGAAAGCTGTCGGCGGCAGCGGACAGGCGTTCGAACCAGGTCTCGATATTGTCCATTATAGGCGCGTTTTGCGGATTCGGGCCGGACGCGCGGCGCGGGGTTTTATAACCGGATGGAAGCGCCGACGCGCTGCGCCCGTCGACGCTAAGCGCCGGAGCCATGAAATTGCGCCAGATCTGCGCCGGGGTGGTCCCGCCCGATACCTTCTTGCCGAGCGATTTGTTGTCGTCGCGCCCGACCCACACGCCGACCACCAGATCGCCAGCGAAGCCGACGAACAGCGCATCGCGATTGTCCTGGCTGGTGCCGGTCTTGCCAAAGGTCGGGGTGGCGAGCGCGGCCTTGCGGCCGGTGCCTTCGTTGGCCGCGGCCCACAGGAGGTCGAGCATCGGCCGCCAATCGCGACCCTCGTCGAGGCGGCCGCCGCCGCTTCCGAACAAGGTAGCGGTGAAGTCTCGGGTCTGGGCCGCAGCGGGGCTGGGCGGGAGGCCGGTCGCTTTGATCGGATAACGCCCGCTCGCCACCGCGGCATAGGCCGACGTGAGTTCGAGCAGGCTGACCCCCGCGGTGCCGAGCGCGACGCTGGGCGAATCGGGCAGCGGGGTGGAGATGCCGAGTTCGCGCGCGGTGCGCAGGACCTGGGCGCGGCCGACCTCTTCCGACAGGCGCACGGTGGCGGCGTTGCTGGAGCGGGCAAAGGCTTGTTGCAGCGTCACCGGCCCGCGGAACACGCCATCGCTATTGGCAGGGCTCCAGCCGTCGATCGTGATCGGCTTGTCCTGGACGATCGAATCGGGGCGATAGCCCGAGCGCAGCGCGGCGAGATAGACGAACAATTTGAACGCCGACCCGGGTTGACGGCGGGCTTGCGTCGCGCGGTTGAAGGACGATTCTTTGTAGGAGCGGCCGCCGACCATCGCGACGACCCGGCCGTCGGGGCGCATCGCCACCAGCGCGGCCTGCACACCCGGGCCGAGCGCCGCATTGCCGACTGCGCGCGAGGCAAGGCGCTGGAGGTCGGCGTCGAGGGTGCTGACGACCTTCACTTCACCGAAGTCGGTTTCGAACGCGTCGGCGGCCTGCGGCGCCATCCAGTCGGCGAAATAGGTGCCGGTTGGGACCTTCTGGGTGCGGCGCACCGGGCGCGCGGGGGCGGCGAGCGCGGCGCGGGCCTGGGCCGGAGTGATCGCGCCCGTGTCGCGCATGGCGGCGAGCACCAGGGCGGCGCGTTTGCGCGCGCCGGCAAGATTGCGGGTCGGGGCAAGCCGGCTCGGCGCCTGGACGAGGCCGGCGAGCATCGCCGATTGCGCGAGGGTGAGTTGCTCGGGCTGCCTGCCGAAATAATGGCGCGAGGCGGCGCGCAGGCCGTAGACTCCGTCACCGAAATAGACCGACGACAGGTAGCGCGAGAGGATCTCGTCCTTGGTCAGCCAGCCTTCGAGCCAGAAGGCGATGATCACTTCCTGCGCCTTGCGCTTCATGGCGCGGTCGGAGGACAGGAAGCTGGTCTTGGCGAGCTGCTGAGTCAGCGTCGAGCCGCCCTGGCGCACGCCGCCTGCCTGAAAGTTCGCGACCATCGCCCGGCCGATCGCGCGCGGGTCGATGCCCCAGTGGCGATAGAAGCGACGGTCCTCGATCGCGACAAAGGCGCCGGGGGTGAAGGGCTTCAGCTTGGCGATCTCGACCGGGGCTTCCTTGATCGAACCGCGGCGGGCGATCGGGCGGCCTTCGCTCGACACGATCAGCATGGCGGGGTTGGGCAAGGGTTCGAGCGCGCGGCCGAGCGGGGCGGTGACAATCAGCCACAGCAGGGTGATGAGCAGCAGGGCGCCGAAAACCATCGCGCCCCAGCGCAGCCACGGGCGGCGCGGCGCGGCATCGACCGATGGTTCGGGCGGCAGCGGGGGAGGCGGAGGTTCGGCGCCGCCGTTGCGGAAAAAGGCGGCGCGTTCCGAGCGGTCGAGCCAGGTGGTGGAGGGTGCTTCGACCGAGGTCACGACCGGCCGTTCTACGGCGATCGGCCGGGCCGTGTCGCGCTGCCACCAATGGCGGCGCTTCACCGTCGGAGTCGCACCGCCGAACAACGGCTCGGCGAAGGGATCGGGAAGATCCTCGACGTTGCGACCGTCTCGCTGCCAGGGTGAATCGCGATCCGCCATGCACTCAAAACTCGGTTGGTGATCTAATGCCCTAATACAGCTAGGCGGCCATGACTAGGACTTCTTCGCGCCGACGCCCTTGGTCTCGGCGGCCTCGCTCGGCTAGAGGATGGGCGTGCCCATCGCCAAGCCCTCGCGCCGAATGAAGCCGTCTGTTGCCGTCCTGATGCTGCTTGCGGCTGTCGCCGGGCTGAACGGCTGCCGCAAGCCCGAAAGCGGCGAGGTCCGCGCGTTAGTGATCGCCGACCGCCTGCCGCGGCTCGCCGATCCGTTGTCGGGCGATCTCAGCCCGGGCGACCTGTTGCTCGTCGGCAATGTCGCGCAAGGGCTGGTGCGGTTCGATGCGTCGGGCGACATCGCGCCGGGTCTCGCCGAACGCTGGGCGGTCAGCGACGACGGGCTGAGTTATGTGTTCCGGCTGCGCAGCGCGACCTGGAGCGACGGGCGCAAGGTCCGCGCGCGCGATGTCGTGCGGCTGATGGAGCGCCAGCTCGCCCGGCGCCGGCGCGACGTTCTGTTCGATACGGTGGGCGCGGTGCGCGAGGTGGTCGCGATGACCGACCGGGTGATCGCGGTGGAGCTGAGCGCGCCTCGGTCGCACCTGTTGCAACTGCTAGCCCAGCCGCATTTCGCCTTGGTGCGGGGGAACAGCGGCACCGGGCCGTTCACTGTGGTCCGCGAAGAAGATCATCTTCAGCTGACCCGGACGCTCCCGGGGTTCGATGGCGACGAAGCGCAGGAGCAGCGGGTCCGGCTCGCCGCCGCCGCCGCGCCGGCCGCGATCAAGATGTTCGTCGATGGCGACACCGAATTGGTGCTGGGCGGCACCGTGTCGGACTTTCCGCTGACGGCGGTGGTGAAGCTGCCGCGCGGAAGCCTTCGGGTCGATCCGGTGATCGGCCTGTTCGGGCTGGTTCCGGCGCGGAGCGAGGGGCCAGCCGCCGACCCGGCGATCCGTGCGCTACTGGACGAAGCGATCGATCGGGAGGCGATGGTCGCGGCGCTTGGCGTGCCGGGGCTTCAGCCACGGGTGAGCCTGCTCCAGCCGGGGGTCGACGGTTTCACGCAATATGCCCAGCCGCCATGGGCCGCGTTGACGCTGGAACAGCGCCGGGCCGAACTGGTCGAGCGCGCCCGCACCCTGTTTCCGCCACCTGTTCCCGCCGAAAGTGATGGGGGGGACGCCCCGGCCGAAGCGCCACGCCCCACCATCCGGGTCGCGGTGCCGGGCGGGCCGGGCGGCGAGATCATCCTCCAGCGGCTTGCCGCCGATTGGGGCCCGCTTGGCCTTCAAGTCGAGGATGCGGGCGAAGGAACGGCGGATTTCCGCTTCATCGACGAGGTCGCGCCGTCCGCCTCGCCGGCCTGGTTCCTGCGCCGGTTCCGCTGCCAATATGTGCCGGTCTGCTCGGAAGAAGCCGACCAGTTGCTCGACGCGGCGCGGCTGACCGGCTTCCCGCCCCAGCGCGTCCGCTTTTTCGCCGATGCCGAGCGGATCATGCGCGCCGAGGTGCTGTTCATGCCCGTCGCGGCGCCGGTGCGCTGGTCGCTTGCCGGACGCGATGTCGAAGGGTTTGCGGAAAACCGCTTCGCCCGGCACACGCTGACGGACTTGCGCAGCGCGAACGGCGCACGAAATTAGGAAACATGACCGTACGCCCCACGCCCTATGTCCGCGACCTGCCGCTCGGAAGGACGCCCGAGCATTGCCGCCAGCGGATCGAAGCCCTCGAGCATCTGCTGGAGCGCGCGCTGCCGATCCCCGGCACCAACAAGCGCGTCGGCCTCGACGTGTTGCTCGATTTCGTGCCCGGCATCGGGCCGACGGTCGGCGCGGGGCTGGGCGCCTATCTGGCGTGGGAAGGCCGCAACCTTGGCATGAGCAAGTGGCAGGTGCTGCGGATGGGCAAGAATATCGGAATCGACTGGCTGCTCGGCCTGATCCCGTTCGTGGGCGCGATCCCCGATTATTTCTTCCGTTCGAACACGCGCAACCTGCGAATCATCAAGAAACATCTCGACAAGCATCACCCGGCCGCGCGGACGATCGACGTCCCGCCGCTTCGCTGAACCCGACCCAGGAAGCACCCATGTACGATTTCAAGATCGAAGCGGCCGACAAGGCGACGCTCTACGCCGACCTTCTCGCCGCGCTCGATGGGCTGACCGCGGGCGAGCCCGACGGCATCGCCAACATGGCCAATGCGGCGGCGTTGTTGTGGGAGACGCTGCCGGGGATCAACTGGGCGGGCTTTTATCGCAATGTCGGGGGCGAGCTGGTGCTGGGGCCGTTCCAGGGCCGCCCGGCGTGCATCCGCATTCCGTTCGGGCGCGGAGTGTGCGGGGCGGCGGCCGAAACGCTGGCGGTGCAACGGGTCGAGGACGTTCATGCCTTCCCCGGCCACATCGCCTGTGACGCGGCGAGCCAGAGCGAGCTGGTGGTGCCGATCGTGCGGGACGGCGAGTTGCTTGCGGTTCTCGATCTCGACGCGCCCGAAAAAGCCCGCTTCGACGCCGAGGACGAAGCAGGCTGTGTCGCGATCTGCAAGTTGCTGGCGGAACGGCTTTAACCAGTTTTGTTGTAGCTATTGATAACGCACTCAATTGCATTAGCCTTCCCCGCTCGGTCATTCGGACCGTTAATGGGGGAATTCAGTGTTCAATTTCGCTTTTTATGCGCTGGCGCTTGGCGTCCAGCCCGTTGCTGCTTCGCAACCCGTCGTTGTGGTGCCGTCGGCTCCGCAGATGATTGTTGCGCCTGCAACGTCCAACGTTTTGCGCGCAGGCGCGCCGATCCCGGTGGTGTTGGCACAGGCGCTGACCACCAAAGGCAAGAATCTCAAGGTGGGGCAGCGGGTAAACCTCGAAGTAGCGCAGGACGTTTTGCTGAATGGCAAGGTCGTCATTCCAGCACGCAGCCCCGTCGAGGGCGTTCTTACGCAGGTCCGCAACAAGGGCATGTGGGGCAAGTCGGGTGCCATCTACCTTGAGATGAAGTCTGTGAACGTGAACGGCGCGAACATTCGTCTTCGGGGCGACATGAATAGCCGTGGCGAGACCGGCACGGCCGGCGTCGTGGGTGCGGTGGTCGCCCTTCCGATTGCGGGCTTCTTCGTCACCGGCACAAGCGCGGAAATGCCGCTCGGCATGCCGGGGCGGGCTTTCCTTGACCAGGATGTGACGCTCGCGGGCTAAGCATCGTGACTGAGCTAGTTCGAGCTGATGGCTCGGACTAGCTCAGCGCCTCAAGTCTCTCATCGCTGAGCCCGCCCGGGATCAGCATCACCGGGCAGGGGAGCTTGCCCGAGTCGCTTCCGGTAAAGGCCGCGACCAGTGGGCCGGGGTCGCCGGACGGGGCGGTGCCGAGCACCAGGGCGGCGATGTCTTCACGCTCACCGAGAAGATCGCGGACGATGGCCGCCGGTTCGCCGGCGCGGATCATGATCGCGCCGGGGCGCAGACCCTCGGTGCCGGGCAATTCGCCAAGCGCCGCCGCCACTTCGGCTTCGATGCGGAGCTGCTGCTCTTCCTCGATCGCGGCCTGGACCCCGCCCCATTGCACGAAATCCTGCGAGGCGATGAGCGCCAGCACCTCCAGCCTGCCGCCGGTCTTGGCGGCGCGGCGGGCGGCAAAGCGAAGGGCGGCGCGGGCTTCCCCGCTGTCGTCCATCACCACCAGATAGGTGCGTGTTACCCCGTTCATCCCCTGTCCCTGCCTCGCCGCTGCTTGACGGGCAAGAGGCCATCGTCTTTCAGGGGAATTGAACCCGTCACTCCCGAAGCTCCAAAGGTCCATCATGGCGATCGAACTCAAGATGCCCGCTCTGTCCCCGACGATGGAAGAAGGGACGCTGGCCAAATGGCTGGTCAAGGAAGGCGACACGGTGTCGAGCGGCGATATCCTGGCCGAGATCGAGACCGACAAGGCGACCATGGAATTCGAAGCGGTCGATGAGGGCGTGGTGTCGAAGATCCTGGTCGCCGAAGGCACCGACGGAGTGAAGGTCGGAACGCCGATCGCCTTGATCGGCGGCGAGGGGGAAGAAGTCGATACTCCCTCTCCCCCCGCGGGAGAGGGACAGGCTGCTGCAGGCAGCCAGGGTGAGGGGGCAGGTGCGGCTTCCGTATCCAAGGCGCCGGTTGAAACGCCGGCTGCGCCAGCAACTCCCGCCGCCCCCTCTCCCTCCGCCGCTGCCGCGGCTCCTCCCTCTCCCGCGAGGGGAGAGGGGCAGGATCGCGTCAAGGCGAGCCCGCTGGCGCGCAAGCTGGCCGAGGCGCAGGGGATCGACCTGTCGACGTTGCAGGGCTCGGGCCCCGGCGGGCGAATCGTTCGCGCCGATCTCGGCAAGGCTGCCGGCGGTGCTGCTGCCCAGCCGCAGGCCACGGCCGAGTCGCCTGCTGCCGCTGCTCCGGCGGCCGCAGCCGCTCCGGCGCAGCCGTTCAGCACCGATATTCCGCATGAGGCCGTCAAGCTTTCGAACATGCGCAAGACGATTGCGCGCCGCTTGAGCGAGGCGAAGCAGACGATCCCGCATATCTATCTGACGGTCGACGTCCGCCTCGACGCGCTGCTCAAGCTGCGGAGCGAGCTGAACGCCGGGCTGGCGGGCCGCAAGATCAAGCTCAGCGTCAACGACCTGCTGATCAAGGCGCTGGCCGTCGCGTTGGAGGCGGTGCCCGAGTGCAACGTCAGCTTCACGCCGGATCAGCTGATCATGTACAAGCGCTCCGACATCTCGGTCGCGGTGAGCATTCCGGGCGGCCTGATCACTCCGATCGTCACCGACGCGGCGGCCAAGTCGGTCAGCAGGATCAGCCAGGAAGTCACCGAGCTTGCGGGCCGAGCCAAGGAAGGCAAGCTGCAGCCGCATGAATATCAGGGCGGCACCGCGAGCCTGTCGAACATGGGCATGTTCGGGATCAAGCAGTTCGACGCCGTCATCAACCCGCCCCAGGCGATGATCCTCGCGGTGGGAGCGGGTGAGAAGCGGCCATGGGTTGAGGGTGACGAGCTGACCGTCGCCACCGTGATGAGCGTCACCGGCAGCTTCGACCACCGCGCCATCGACGGCGCCGACGGCGCGCGACTGATGAAGACGCTCAAGGAACTGATCGAAAGCCCGCTCGGCCTCGTTGCCTGAGATGGCGCGCGACGCGCTGATCCGCACCACGGCGATGCCGACCGACACCAACCCCTATGGAGGCGTGTTTGGGGGCTGGCTGATGGGGCAGATGGGGCTCGCCTGCGGGAGCTTCGCGTCGCGGCATAGCGCGGGGAAGGCGATCCTGGTCGGGGCGGAGAAGCTCCGGTTTCCGGGCATGATGGCGGTGGGGGACGAGCTTAGCGTTTATGTCGAGCTGCTAAGGCAAGGGCGCAGCTCGCTGCTGCTGCGCGCCGAAGGCATCGCGCGGGAGCGGGACGGGGACGCCGAGACGTTGGTGGCGGAGGGCGAGTTCACCTTCGTCGCCCTCGACGAGAACAACAGGCCGCGGCCGATCGCGGCGAAGGAAGAAGACCATGGCTGAGAATTACGACCTCATCGTGCTGGGCTCAGGGCCCGGCGGCTATGTCGCGGCGATCCGGGCGGCGCAGTTGGGCTTGAAGACCGCGATCGTCGAGCGCGAGAGCCTGGGCGGTATCTGCCTCAACTGGGGGTGCATCCCGACGAAGGCGCTGCTGCGCTCGGCCGAGATCCTGCATTATGCGCAGCATGCGGCGGATTATGGCCTGACGCTTGCCGGCAAGATCGAAGCCGATCTCGCGGCGGTGGTGAAGCGCAGCCGCGGTGTCGCCAAGCAGCTCAATCAGGGCGTCACGCACCTGATGAAGAAGAACAAGATCACCGTGCACATGGGTACCGGCACGATGACCGGCCCGACCAGCATGACGGTGAAGAGCGACAAGGGCGAGGAGCAGCTCAGCGCCAAGCACGTCATCCTGGCGCTCGGCGCCCGGGCGCGCGACCTGCCGTTCGCCAAAGCCGACGGTCAGCGCATCTGGACCTATCGCCATGCCATGACCCCGCCCGAGTTGCCGAGCAAGCTGCTGATCATCGGCTCGGGCGCGATCGGAATCGAGTTCGCTAGCTTCTACAACGACATGGGCGCCGAGGTGACCGTGGTCGAGATGCTCGACCGGATCGTGCCCGTCGAGGATGCCGAAGTCTCGGCGCTGCTCGAGAAGAGCCTGACCCGGCAGGGCATGACGATCATGACCGGCGCTGGCGTCGAGTCGATCGCGGCGTCGGCCTCGGGTGTGAAGGCCAGGATCAAGGGCAAGGACGGCAAGGCAAGCGAACAGGACTTCAGCCACTGCATCGTCGCGGTCGGGATCGTGCCCAATACCGAGAACGTCGGGATCGACGCCCTGGTCGAGATGGAGCGCGGTTTCATCCAGATCGATCCGTACGGGCGGACCAAGACCAAGGGCCTGTGGGCGATCGGCGATTGCACGCCGGGGCCGTGGCTGGCGCACAAGGCGAGCCACGAGGGCGTCACCGCCGCCGAAGCGATCGCGCAGGAGCTCGGCAACAAGGAGGTGCATCCGCATGTCCTCGACCGGTCGAACATCCCGGGCTGCACCTATTGCCACCCGCAGATCGCCAGCGTCGGCCTGACCGAGGCCAAGGCCAAGGAGCTTGGCCATGAGGTCAAGGTCGGCAAATTCCCCTTCATCGGCAACGGCAAGGCCATCGCGCTCGGCGAAACCGAGGGGTTCATCAAGACGGTCGTCGACGCGAAGACCGGCGAACTGCTCGGCGCGCACATGATCGGGGCCGAGGTCACCGAGCTGATCCAGGGCTATACGGTCGGCAAGACCGCCGAGCTGATCGACGAGGATTTCGCGCAGACGGTCTTCCCGCACCCGACCTTGAGCGAGATGATGCACGAAAGCATCCTCGCCGCGGACGGGCGCGTGCTGCACATGTGATCAGGCGGCGAGCGCGGGTTCCTGCATGACGGCCTCGGCCAGCAGCTCGTACGAGCGGCGGCGGGCCCCGTGATCGTGGATCTGGGCGGTGACGATTAGTTCGTCGGCGCCGGTGCGCTCGAGGAAATCCTGCGCCTGGCGGCGGACTGTGTCCGGGCTGCCGATCGCGGAGGCTGACAGGAACTGGTCGAGCATCGCTCGCGCCTGAAGCGGCAGCGTATTCATGAAGCCGGCCTGGGGCGGCGGCAGCTTGCCCGGCGTACCGGTACGCAGCGCGACGAACGCCTGCTGGATCGAGGTTGCGAGGAGATGTGCTTCCTCTTCGCTGTCGGCGGCGATGACATTGAAGCCGAGCATGACGTACGGCTCGGCCAGCTGGGCCGAGGGGCGGAAGGTCTCGCGATAGATCTTGATCGCGTCCATCATCTGCCCCGGCGCGAAGTGCGAGGCGAAGGCGTAGGGGAGGCCGAGCATCGCCGCCAATTGCGCGCCGAAGGTGCTGGAGCCGAGGATCCACAGCGGGATGTCCATGCCCTCGCCCGGCACCGCGCGGACCCGCTGCTCACCCCCGCGCAGATAGGATTGCAGCTCCAGCACGTCCTGCGGGAACTGGTTGGCGTCGGACTGGAGATTGCGGCGCAGCGCATAAGCGGCGGCCTGGTCGGTGCCGGGCGCTCGGCCGAGGCCGAGGTCGACCCGGCCGGGATAAAGCGCTTCCAGTGTGCCGAATTGTTCGGCGATGGTCAGTGGCGCGTGGTTGGGCAGCATGATCCCGCCCGCGCCGATCCGGATGGTCGAGGTATTGGCGCCGACGAAAGCCAGCGCGACGGCGGTGGCGGCGCTGGCGATGCCGGGCATCGAATGGTGCTCGGCCATCCAGTAGCGCTTGTAGCCGAGGCGTTCGGCATGGGCGGCAAGGTCGGCGGAATTGCGGAGCGCGTCGCCGGCGTCCGATCCTTGCGGGATCGGGGCGAGATCGAGGACTGACAGGGTAGGCATGAGGTAAGAGATGGTGTCGCTGGCCGCGCAGGCAATGCTAAGGCCAGTTGCGCAGGGGGCCCCCTTGCGCTCAAGGTAGGCGCGACACGAGGGGGATTGTTCGATGAAGCGTTTGGCTTTCACCGCCGCGGCCGCGGCCCTGCTGACCAGCCCGGCCGCCGCCGAAAAGGTGGTGGTCACCGCCGACCGGATGCTCGACGTCCAGACGGGCAGGATGGTCGATTATCCCGCCATCTTCGTCGGCGACGACGGGCGCATCACCGCGGTCGCCGATGCGCGCACAGTGCGGTGGAGTTCGGACGTTCGCCACATCGCGCTCAGTGGCAAGACGCTGGTGCCGGGGCTGATCGACATGCACGTCCATCTCGACAGCCCGGCCGATATCGGCGGTTATCGCGGGCTTGAATATACCGACAGCTTCTTTGGCATGACGGCGGTCAAGAATGCGCGCGACATGCTGGACGCGGGCTTCACCACGGTGCGCAATGTCGGTTCGTCCCACCGCAACGATATTGGGCTCAAGCAGGCGATCGACGGCGGCTATGCGGTGGGCCCGCGGATCGTGCCGGCGGGCTACTCTCTGGGGGCAACCGGCGGTCATTGCGATTCGACCTATCTGCCGCCCAGCCTCGAAACCCCGCAGGAAGGCGTGTCGGACGGCCCGCAGGCATTCCGTTCGAATGTCCGGCGGCAGCGCAAATATGGGGCCGAGGTGATCAAGGTCTGCGCCACGGGCGGCGTCTTCTCGCGCAACACCGAGCCCGGCCAGCAGCAGATGAGCGAAGAAGAGCTCCGCGCGGTCGCCGAGGAAGCGCATCAATGGGGCCTGCGAGTCGCCGCCCATGCCCACGGTGCCGACGGGATCAAGGCGGCGGTGCGGGCGGGGATCGATACGATCGAGCATGCCAGCCTGGTCGACGACGAAGGCATCAAGCTGTGCGCCGCGCGGGCCCGGCCGTGCTGGTTTTCGATGGATATCTACAACACCGACTACACCCAGGCCGAAGGCAAGAAGAACGGCATCCTCGAGGACAATCTGCGCAAGGATCGCGAGATCGGCGAGATCCAGCGCCAGAATTTCGGCAAGGCCTATCGCGCGGGCGTGAAGATGGTGTTCGGCTCCGACGCCGGGGTGATGCCCCACGGGCTTGGGGCACGGCAGTTCGCGGTGATGGTCCGCTATGGCATGCCGCCGCTTGAAGCGATTCGCGCCGCGACGCGCAACGCCGCGCAGGCACTTGGCCGTGAGAAAGACGTCGGCGCGATCGCGGTCGGCCGGTTCGGGGACATGGTGGCGGTGAGCGGCGATCCGCTGGCCGACGTGCGCGTGCTCGAACGGCCCGCGGCGGTCATCAAGGGCGGCCGTGTGATCGCCGGCGAGATACCGCCCAAAGGCTGAGCGGAACGAGCCGCCCCCTGCCGGGTTCAAGCCACGACTTCATAGCCGAGGCGCCCGACCCATGAACAAGCTTTTCCTCACCGTCGCCGCCGTCGGTGCGCTGTCGCTGTCCGCCTGCAAGCAGGACGGCACCAGCGTCAGCAACAACCAGACGCAAGGGATGACCGACGAAGCGTCGATCGACAATAGCGCCAACGTCGACGGCAACATGGGGGCGGCGGCGAACGTCTCGGCCGACCAGGCCTTCGTGCAGGCGGCCGCAGCCGCCGACATGTACGAGATCGAGAGCAGCCGCCTCGCGCTCGACAAGGCAACGCTGCCGTCGATCAAGACCTATGCCCAGATGATGATCGACGAGCACACCAAGGCATCGGCGGAATTGAAGGCGGCGGCGGGTCAGGCGGGCATTCCGGTCTCCGCCACGCTTCCGCCCGAGCTTCAGACCAAGATCGAGGCGCTTCGCTCCAAGAGCGGCGCCGAGTTCGACCAGCTTTATCTCGGCGATCAGCGTGTCGGTCATCAGGACACGCTGGCCAAGGTGAACGCCTATCTCGCCGCGGCCCCTGCCGGGCCGCTCAAGGATCATGCCGCCAAGGTAACGGGCGTGGTCCAGAAACATCTCAATTCGTTGGAGAAGATCAAGTGAGCAAGAAGGGTTATTGCGCCGACATCGAAGAAGCGACCATCGCCAACAACGATTTCCGCCGCGTGCTGTATACCGGTGAGCATCTGCAACTGGTGCTGATGAGCCTCGCCCCGGGCGAGGAGATCGGTGAGGAGACTCACGAGGACCGCGACCAGTTCTTCCGCTTCGAGGAAGGCGAGGGCGTGGTCGTGATCGACGGCGTGGAGAATAAGGTCGAGGACGATTTCGCGGTGATCGTGCCCGCGGGCGCCTGCCACAATGTGAAGAACACCGGCGAGGAGCCGCTGCAATTCTATTCGATCTACGGCCCGCCCGAGCACAAGGATCAGGTCGTCCACAAGACCAAGGATCAGGCCGAAGCCGATCACGACAACGACGAATGGGACGGCAAGACCACCGAGTGAGGGCCCGGCCTTGACGGCCTGTTAACCACGAGCGGTCATCTTTGGCCGTCTGGTTGGCGTAGGGCCCGTGAATGCTGATGTACCCTGCTCTGGAAAGGGCAAAGCTTGGTCAGATGAAGCTGTTGGGGATAGCCGCTCTTGTCGCGGCTGCCCTGACGGCTACCTTTTACCTGGCTTCCTGGCATAGCCTTGGCCGAGGCGGAGAGGGGCGCATCGCGGAAGCCTTTCGCGCGCAGGCGCTCGGCATGGAGATCGCGGGCGACCGCATTCCCGTGCAGCAGCGGTTCAACGATTGCCTGATCACCATCATGGCTCTCGAGCAGCGTGAACCACGCGAGAAGCTGTTCGTCAGTCCGGTAAACCCGGCTGACCCGACCCAGGATGTCTGCCGTGACCTGAACGACGGGACGGGCCCTAACGCCACCGCTTATTACCACAATTACCTGCACGGGCAGACGGTGCTGTTGCGTTACTTGCTGCCGCATTTCGAGGTCGCCGGCATCAAGGCTTTTACCAAGGCTCTGCTAACAATCCTCCTGCTGGCAAGCGCGGCGGTTTCGCTGTTGCGCCTGATCGACGGGTCGCGGCGGGAGGAAAGCCTGGTCTTCCTCGTCGCGACGCTCGCCTTCGGCCGCTTTTTTGGTCTCGAATGGTTCGGGGAAATGCTTGGCAACGGCCCGTCCGACCTGATCGTGATCGGCTTTCTCGCCATCCTCTCGGTGCGGGCCGGCGCGATGGGGGCAAGAGAATGGATCGTCGGCGCGGCTATCTTCGGAGCGCTCACGATGATGTTCGAACTGTTGACCGGCGGCTTGCCGCTGGGCGGTGCGATGGTCCTGGGGCTCGGCTGGTTCGCGCTTCGCAAGGCTGAGCGTTCGCCTCATTTGGTTGCGCTGGGTCTGGTCGCCTTCGGTCTAGGCGCGGCGATCCCCGCGCTGACGAAGGTCGTGCTGGTGGCAAGCCTGTTCGGCACCGGCGACCTGTTCCAGATGGGAATTGAAGCGCTGAACCGGGTCGGGAGCGAGCTTCCTCCTGGCTGGACCGAACTGACCGTGACCTCGCAGCTTCTGCTCAACCTGGAATCGCTGACCCCCGGCACGTGGGTCACCGCGGCTGGCACACTTTGCCTGGCGCTCGGACTGGGCGCAGTGAGTCTCGCGCGGCATCGTGATCCTGAATGTCTTCTGTTGGCGGCCTCCGCCACGCTGATCTTCCTGTGGTTCGCCTTGTTCCGCCAGCACACCGCCCTGCATGCGTCCTTCATGGTCCGCATCCTCGTCTGGCCGATTGCCGCCGGCTTCGCCTTGGTTGCGCTTGCCGCATTGCGGGCTAACAGGGTGCAGCCAGTTTGATCGGCCTCCGCAGGTGGGCGGGGCAATCGAAGGGCGGATGGGGGAGAAAAAGGGATGCGCTCAGCGTGGTTGGCAGCGGCCGGTGGGGCGATCATCCTTGGCAGCGGGGCGACCGCGGCGCCGATTACCATTCATGCCGGACGACTGCTTGCCGTGCCCGGCCAAGCGGTGCGCGGGGCGTCCACCATCGTCGTCGACAATGGCCGGATCGTCAGCGTCACTGCCGGCTATCAGCCTGCCGCGGGCCAGCTGATCGACCTCAAGGACAAGACGGTGTTGCCGGGGCTGATCGACGCGCATGTCCATCTCGATAGTGACCGGGCGGGCAACGAGGGGCTGCTGTCCGAATTCACCGAAAGCGTGCCGCTTCGCACCTATGAAGCGCAGTGGAACGGGATGAAGACGCTGCGGGCTGGCTTTACCACCGTGCGCAATCTCGGCGACGGGGAAGCGGGGGCGAGCTTGGCGCTACGCGACGCCATTGCCCGCGGCTGGGTGCAGGGGCCGCGCATCGTCACCGCGGCGCAGAGCATCTCCACCACCGGCGGCCACATGGACGGGCGCAACGGCACCAACGACATGGTCGACGCGCACAGCTCGACCCAGCATCTGTGCGACGGCCCGGCCGACTGCCGCCGCGCGATCCGTCTGCAGGTCAGCCGCGGCGCCGATGTCATCAAGATCGCCACCACCGGCGGGGTCAACAGCGGCACCGGGCTGATGACCCGCATGGAGCAGGACGAAGCGGAAGCGCTGATCCGAACCGCGCACGCTTATGGCAAAAAGGTCGCCGTCCACTCGCACGGCCGCGACGGAACCAAGCTGGCGCTCCGCAACGGAGCCGATTCGATCGAGCATGGCACCGACATGGACGACGAAACGGTGCGGCTCTTCAAGACCGCCAACGCCTGTTACGTGCCGACCCTGTCGACCGTGAACGGCTATCTCGAGCGGCTGGCCAAGGACCCCAACGCCTATCCGCCGGCGGTGAAGAAGCAGATCGACTGGCGGATAGGGATCACCGGGCAAAGCCTCGCCAAGGCACATCCGGCAGGCGTGCGAATCTGCTTCGGCACCGATGCGGGGGTGTCCAAGCATGGCCGCAATGCCGACGAGTTCGAATGGATGGTGAAGTTCGGCATGACCCCGGCGCAGGCGATCAAGGCGGCGACGGTCAACAATGCCGAACTGCTCGGCCTGTCGAGCGAGATCGGCACGATCGAACCCGGCAAGAGTGCCGACCTGATCGCGGTTGCCGGGGACCCGCTGGCGGACGTCAAGGTGCTGAAGACGATCGCCTTCGTGATGGCCCGCGGCGAGATGGTCAGCCGGCCCTGAACGGTTGACCGGCGGCGGGGGCTTCGCTAAGGGGCCGCACGTCCGCACGGGTCCTGTATCCCGCGGACAGAGCTGAACATTGCGTTTGTTTGTGCGCAGGATTGGCCGGCGGCCTTCGGGTTGGCCGGTTTTCCCGCTTGAACAGCCAAAGTAACCGCGGGGTCTTCCCGCTGCAACAAGGTGAAGGGCTTCATGCCAACGATCAACCAGCTGATCCGCAAGGGTCGCGAGCCGCAGAAGGCCAAGAGCAAGGTCCCTGCGATGGAACAGAACCCGCAAAAGCGCGGCGTCTGCACCCGGGTCTATACGACCACTCCGAAGAAGCCGAACTCGGCGTTGCGCAAGGTGGCCAAGGTCCGCCTGACCAACCAGCGCGAAGTCATCAGCTACATTCCGGGCGAAGGCCACAACCTCCAGGAGCACAGCGTTGTGCTGATCCGTGGCGGCCGTGTGCGCGATCTTCCGGGTGTGCGCTATCACGTGCTTCGCGGCGTGCTCGACACCCAGGGTGTCAAGGACCGCCGTCAGTCGCGCTCCAAGTACGGCGCCAAGCGCCCGAAGTAAGCTGGTGTGTTGGCCGCGCCGCGTGAGAATCGCAGGCGCGCCGCTCGAAGAAGGAATACGAAATGTCCCGTCGTCGTCGCCCAGAAAAGCGCGAGATCCTGCCGGACCCGAAGTTCGGTGACATCACCCTGTCGAAGTTCATGAACAACATCATGCTCGACGGTAAGAAGTCGGTTGCCGAGAGCATCGTGTACGGTGCCCTCGACGTGGTGGAGACCCGCCTGAAGCGTGAGCCGATCGGTGTTTTCCACGATGCGCTGAACAACGTGAAGCCCGGCATCGAAGTCCGCAGCCGCCGCGTCGGCGGTGCGACCTATCAGGTCCCGGTCGAAGTGCGCGACGTTCGCGCCCAGGCGCTGGCGATCCGCTGGCTGATCTCGGCCGCGCGCGCCCGCTCGGAAAAGACCATGGCCGCCCGCCTGTCGGGTGAGCTGATGGACGCCGCCCAGAATCGTGGCAACGCGGTGAAGAAGCGCGAAGACACCCACCGCATGGCCGAAGCGAATCGCGCCTTCAGCCACTACCGCTGGTAAAAACTGGCGCTGGTAAAACAAGCACCTATATCGTGGGGAGCGGGCCACAAGGCCGGCTCCCCACATCGCTAAGGAACCCAAGATCATGGCCCGCAGCCATCCGCTCGAGCGTTACCGCAATATCGGCATCATGGCGCACATCGACGCCGGCAAGACGACGACGACCGAGCGCATCCTTTATTACACCGGCAAGTCCTACAAGATCGGCGAAGTGCACGAAGGCACCGCCACCATGGACTGGATGGAGCAGGAGCAGGAGCGCGGGATCACGATCACGTCGGCTGCCACCACCTGCAAGTGGAAGGCCGAGGACGGTCAGGGCGAAGAGCATCTGATCAACATCATCGACACGCCGGGCCACGTCGACTTCACCATCGAAGTCGAGCGTTCGCTGCGCGTGCTCGACGGCGCGGTTGCCTGCTTCGACGGCGTTGCCGGCGTCGAGCCGCAATCGGAAACCGTGTGGCGTCAGGCCGACAAGTACGGCGTTCCGCGGATGTGCTTCGTCAACAAGCTCGACCGCACCGGTGCCGATTTCTATTATTGCGTCGACACCATCGTCGAGCGCCTGGGCGCCCGCCCGGCCGTCCTGTATCTGCCGATCGGCATGGAAGGCGGCTTCAAGGGTCTGGTCGACCTGGTCAACAACCGCGCGATCATCTGGCTCGAAGAATCGCTGGGCGCGAAGTTCGAATATCAGGACATCCCCGATGACCTGAAGGAAAAGGCCGCCAAGTATCGCAGCGACCTCATCGAAATCGCCGTCGAACAGGACGACGAGGCGATGGAAGCCTATCTCGAAGGCAACGAGCCGGACACCGCCACGCTCAAGCGTCTGATCCGCAAGGGCACGCTGGCGATGGACTTCGTTCCGATCGTCTGCGGCTCGGCGTTCAAGAACAAGGGCGTCCAGCCCCTGCTCGACGCCGTGGTCGACTATCTGCCGAGCCCGCTCGACATTCCGCCGGTCGAAGGCGTCAAGCCGGGCACCGAGGAAGCCGATAGCCGCGAAGCGTCGGACGACGTGCCGTTCTCGGCGCTGGCGTTCAAGATCATGAACGATCCGTTCGTCGGCTCGCTGACCTTTACCCGCATCTATTCGGGCACGCTGACAAAGGGCAGCTACCTGAACTCGGTGAAGGACAAGAAGGAAAAAATCGGCCGTATGCTCCTCATGCACGCCAATTCGCGTGAGGACATCGATGAAGCGCGTGCCGGCGACATCGTCGCGATCGCGGGTCTCAAGGAGACCACCACCGGCGATACGCTGTGCGACCCGGCCAAGCCGATCGTGCTCGAGCGCATGGAATTCCCCGAGCCGGTGATCGAAGTCGCCGTGGAGCCGAAGACCAAGGCCGACCAGGAGAAGATGGGCGTTGCCCTCAATCGCCTGGCCGCCGAGGATCCCTCGTTCCGCGTCACCACCGATCACGAAAGCGGCCAGACCATCATCAAGGGGATGGGCGAGCTCCACCTCGAGATCCTGGTCGATCGCATGAAGCGCGAGTTCAAGGTCGAAGCCAATGTCGGCGCTCCGCAGGTCGCGTATCGCGAATATCTGAAGAAGCCGGTCGACATCGACTACACCCACAAGAAGCAGTCGGGCGGCACCGGCCAGTTCGGCCGCGTCAAGGTCAAGCTGACTCCGGGTGAGCGCGGCGCGGGCATCGTGTTCAAGGACGAGATCAAGGGCGGTAATATTCCCAAGGAATATATCCCCGCGATCGAAAAGGGCTTCCGTGAAACGGCGGCGACGGGTTCGCTGGTCGGCTTCCCGATCATCGATTTCGACATCGTCCTGTATGACGGTGCCTACCACGACGTCGACTCGTCGGCGCTGGCGTTCGAAATCACCGCCCGCGGCGCAATGCGTGAAGCCGCCCAGAAGGCCGGCATCACCTTGCTCGAGCCGGTGATGAAGGTCGAGGTGGTCACCCCCGAGGATTATCTCGGCGACGTGATCGGCGACATCAACAGCCGCCGTGGTCAGATCCAGGGCACCGACAGCCGGGGCAATGCCCAGGTGGTTGAAGCCATGGTCCCGCTGGCCAATATGTTCGGCTACGTGAACCAGCTGCGGTCCTTTACCCAGGGCCGCGCTCAGTACTCGATGCAGTTCTCGCATTATGACGAAGTTCCGCAGAACGTGGCGGACGAGGTCAAGGCGAAGCTGGCGTAACCTGATTTTTGACGCTAAGGGCGCGCTCGCAATCGGGCGAGCGGGCCCTGAGCACCTTATCTTAAGAAGAGGCGTAAAATGGCGAAGGCGAAATTCGAGCGGAACAAGCCGCACGTGAACATCGGCACCATCGGTCACGTCGACCATGGCAAGACGTCGCTGACGGCGGCGATCACCAAGGTTCTGGCCGAGGAAGGCCTGAGCCAGAAGGTCGATTTCGCGAACATCGACAAGGCTCCGGAAGAGCGCGAGCGCGGCATCACCATCTCGACCGCGCACGTCGAGTATGAGACTCAGAACCGCCACTATGCGCACGTCGATTGCCCGGGCCACGCCGATTATGTGAAGAACATGATCACCGGCGCGGCGCAGATGGACGGCGCGATCCTGGTGGTGTCGGCCGCTGACGGCCCGATGCCGCAGACCAAGGAGCACATCCTGCTCGCGGCGCAGGTCGGCGTTCCGACCATGGTCGTCTTCCTTAACAAGGTCGACCAGGTCGACGATCCCGAGCTGCTCGAGCTCGTCGAGCTCGAAATCCGTGAAGAGCTTTCCAAGCGCGGTTTCGACGGCGACAACATTCCGATCGTTGCCGGTTCGGCGCTCGCCGTCCTCGAGGACAGCAACGAAGAGATCGGCAAGCAGGCCATCCTGAAGCTGATGGAAGCCGTCGACACCTGGATCCCGCAGCCGGAGCGTCCGCTCGACAAGGCGTTCCTGATGCCGATCGAAGACGTGTTCTCGATCTCGGGTCGCGGCACCGTCGTCACCGGCCGTGTCGAAACCGGCATCGTCAAGGTGGGTGAAGAAGTCGAGATCGTCGGCATCAAGGACACCAAGAAGACCGTCGTCACCGGCGTTGAGATGTTCCGCAAGCTGCTCGACCAGGGCCAGGCCGGCGACAACATCGGCGCGCTGATCCGCGGTGTCGCTCGCGACGACGTGGAGCGTGGTCAGGTGCTCTGCAAGCCGGGCTCGATCACCCCGCACACCGACTTCTCGGCCGAAGTGTACGTGCTGTCGAAGGACGAAGGTGGCCGTCACACGCCGTTCTTCGCCAACTATCGTCCGCAGTTCTACTTCCGCACCACCGACGTGACCGGCGAAGTGACCCTTCCCGAGGGCACCGAGATGGTCATGCCGGGCGACAACGTGACCCTGGGCGTCAAGCTCATCGCGCCGATCGCGATGGACCAGGGCCTGCGCTTCGCCATCCGTGAAGGCGGTCGTACCGTCGGCGCCGGCGTTGTGGGCACCATCACCAAGTAAGCTCTTCGCACCTTGATGGTGCGGGGAACCAAGTGAGATAAGGCCCGGTGTCTCGCAAGAGGCGCCGGGCCTTTCACGTGGTCAGAACCAATCATTGAAAAGAGAATCCATCGTGTCTTCCTTCAAGGACCCTTCGTTTCAGGATCGCGCGGCCGCGGCCGACCGGGCCAGGCAGAAAGCCCTCGATAAGCTGGCGTCGAGGCCCGCGCCCGATGCCGCCGAGCTGGCCGCCCGGCGCGAAGCCTGGGAAGCCGATCAGCAGAGGCTGTTCGCCGAGCGTGCAGCGAAAAAGGAGGAGACGGCGCGTCTCAAGGCCGAAAAGGCCGCCGGAAAAGCTGCCGACGCCGAAGCGGCAAGAGTAGCCGCCGAGCTGAAGGCGGCCCGCCTCAAGCCAGCCTCGCCCGAGGAGATGAAGGCGGCCCGCGACGCCCGCTACGCTGCTCGCAAGGCCCGCAAGTAGCGTTTGCCCCGGATCGACTGCGCGACGCTCGTCTGCCGCCTGAAGTGGTGAGCTTCGCTTTTTCATGTCTTGGGTGAGCACTAGGGCCTGGGTCACCACGGCCTCCGCTTCACCATTCGTGCAGGCCGCGGCGTCGGTCGGTGCCGGTCTCCTGCACCATCATCAAGTAGGCTCTCTGACGCTTCCGAACGCTGGGGAAAGGCCCGGGATCTCGCAAGAGGCCTCGGGCTTTTTGCATGCGGCATGTAAGATGGCCGCGCGGCGGCATATTGTTTTACGATAATATTGTTTGCCGATAAGTCTGAGTCGCTGTATCGATAATCGATATCGAAACCGGAGACTCGCCATGACCGCTCATGCCCAAGATACTCTGCTGTCGTTCGGCGCGACGTTTGTCCGGCTGCTGCAATGGGTATGCGGGATGGGGTGCGGCCTTCTCGTGTTTCTAATCCCCGTCATCCTGTTGCGCAGCCAGGGTCTGTTGCCGGGGGTGGGGGACGGCTTTCGAAGCGATATCCTCGCCGCCTCTCCGCTGGCGGTCGTCGCCATCTTTGCGATGCTGGCGCTGATCCTGGCCGCGCTGTTCCGCTTTTTCGGCCATCTGCGGGCCATCATCGTCAGTGCCGGTGAAGGCGACCCGTTCACCCCCCGGAACGCCGAACGACTGAAGACCATGGCATGGCTCTTCCTCGGCGTGAAGGTGCTGAGCCTGCTGGTCGGAGCGCTGCGCCTGCATCTCGCGAACCTCGTGCGCCCCGAGGGGAGTGGCCCGGATTCGCTCGATTTCAGCGTCTACGATCTGAATGCGGTGATCATCGTGCTGGTGCTCTTCACTCTGGCACGCGTATTTCGCCAGGGCGCGGCCATGCGCGAAGATCTGAACGGCACCGTCTGATGCCCGGTGCCGACGGAAGCGCGATCACGGTCAGGCTGGACGGCTTGCTGCAGGAGCGGGGGATGACCCTGACCGAACTGGCCGAGCGGGTGGACCTCACGCTCGCCAACCTGTCGATCCTCAAGACCGGCAAGGCCAAGGCGATCCGCTTTTCCACCTTGCAGGCGATCTGCCGCGAGCTCGGGTGCCAACCGGGCGATCTGCTTGCTTATGAGGTCGAATGATTCTTGATGGGGCAGGGGGACGCTTCTTTTCCGCAGGGGGCCGGCATGATATTCCATGGGGCACAATGAGGAGCCAGCCCATGCGCCTGTCGCTTTCCGTCGCCGCGTCGATCTGTCTCCTCGGCTTGGCACAGGCGGCTTCGGCCTCGCCTTTGCTGACCCGCGACCGGGCGCATGCGCGGTGCCTGATCACCCAGGTGCAGCGGATCGGCGCATATACCGACGAGGCGGCGTCGAGCGTCCTTGCCAAGGCCCGGACCAAATGCATTGCCTATGAGCGAGCGCTCGACGGCGAGACCACGGCAAGCCGCAATTACAGCGATCCCAACGGTTCGTGGGTCGGCACCTCCAAGGACGAATTGATCGAGCGTTCCGAGCGGGTTGCGGTGGAAGCGCTGTTGAAGGCGCGGCTCAGGATCGCCCGGAGCCGGTAAGCGGGGCGCGCCGGCACGCGGGAACAAATGCCGGAGAGGGCTTGATCTCCCCCCGCGTCCTCTGTAGAGGCGCCCTTCCGACGGAGACTCGTCCCCGTCACCAAGTTTCAGCGTAGGGGTCACACCGACCCGGGCAACCGGGACCAGTCGGCTGCGGCCTCTTGTTCTCTTGGGCGGGCAACCGTCCAGCGGCTCTTTGCAATCGGTAGTGGAACCCATGGAAACTCAGAATATTCGGATTCGTCTGAAAGCCTTCGATCACCGCGTGCTCGATCAGGCCACCGGCGACATCGCTGACACCGCCCGCCGCACCGGCGCGCTCATCCGTGGTCCCATTCCGCTCCCGACCCGCATCGAGAAGTTCACCGTCAACCGCTCGCCGCACGTCGACAAGAAGTCGCGCGAGCAGTTCGAGGTGCGCACCTACAAGCGCTTGCTCGATATCGTTCAGCCGACCCCCCAGACGGTTGATGCACTAATGAAGCTTGATCTCGCTGCCGGGGTGGACGTCGAGATCAAACTGGCCTAAGGGCTGCGGAGCGGCGGTTGAATCGCTTCTGAAGCGATCCTGCTGCGCCAAGAACTACGGGATACCGCGGGAGGCCTCTTTCGAGGTTGCCCGGTCTGCGTCCCCCGCTTCCTGCTTCGGCAGGAATAGCCCAGGCGGGGCGACGCACTATTTCACGGGCTGCATGCCTTTCCCGGTAACGGGTCAGGCCTCTGTGAGGAGTGCAAGATCATGCGCACTGGCGTGATCGCCAAGAAGGTTGGAATGACCCGTCTGTTTCAGGCGGACGGACGTCACGTTCCCGTGACGGTACTCCAGCTCGATGGCGTCCAGGTTGTCAGCCGCCGCGAAAACGAGAAGGACGGCTACACCGCCGTTCAGCTCGGTGCCGGTTCGGCCAAGGCAAAGAATGTCAACAAGCCGCAGCGCGGTGCCTTCGGCAAGGCCGAGGTCGAGCTCAAGGCCAAGCTGGTCGAATTCCGGGTCGCCGAGGACGCGCTCCTCGACGTCGGTTCGGAAATTGCGGCCGATCACTTCGTCGAAGGCCAGATGGTCGACATCTCGGGTGTCACCCAGGGTAAGGGCTTTGCCGGCGCCATGAAGCGCTGGGGCTTCGGTGGTCTTCGCGCCACCCACGGCGTCTCCGTCTCGCACCGTTCGCACGGCTCGACCGGTAACCGCCAGGATCCGGGCCGCGTCTTCAAGAACAAGAAGATGGCCGGCCACATGGGCGCCCGCAACCGCACCCAGCAGAACCTCGAGATCGTCCGCACGGACGTGGAGCGTGGCCTGCTGTTCGTGAAGGGCTCGGTGCCCGGTCACAAGGGCAGCTGGCTGACCGTCAAGGACGCGGTCAAGCTCGCCCGCAACGAGAATGCGCCGTATCCGGCCGGTCTTCGCACCGCCGCTGCGGCTCCCCAGAACAACGACGCTCAGGTGACCGACGCTACGCCGGCCACCGACGAGAGCACGGAAGGCTAAGCGATGAAGGTCGAAGTCAAGACCCTCGACGCTGCCGGATCCGGTGAGGTCGAGCTCAATGACGCCGTGTTCGGTGTCGAGCCCCGCGCCGACATCCTGCATCGCGTCGTCACCTGGCAGCTCGCCAACCGCCGCGGCATGGCTCGCGCCGCTCGTGAGCGGTCGGACGTTGCCCGCACCGGCAAGAAGTTCGGCAAGCAGAAGGGCGGCGGTACCGCTCGTCACGGCGATCGCCGCGCCCCGATCTTCATCGGCGGCGGCAAGGCCCACGGCCCGCGTGCCCGCCTGTTCACGCTGTCGCTGAACAAGAAGGTTCGCGCGCTTGGCCTCAAGATGGCGCTGAGCAGCAAGGCTCAGGGCGGTCAGCTGGTCATCGTCGACAACCTCGATGTCGCCGAAGGCAAGACCAAGAACCTGGTCGAAAAGCTGGGCAACCTCGGCTTCGGCAAGACCGCGCTGGTGATCGACGGCGACGCGCTGAACGTCAGCTTCGCGCACGCTTCGTCGAACCTTCCGGGGATGAACCTCATCCCGGCGGTCGGTGCCAACGTCTATGACATCATGCGCCACGAGACCCTGGTCCTGACCCGGGCCGCGGTCGAAAAGCTGGAGGCCCGTTTCAATGGCTAAGGCAGAAACCAAGGCCGTGGACCTGCGTCATTACGACGTGATCCGCGGGCCGCACATCACCGAGAAGTCGACCCTGCTCTCCGAGTTCAATGCGGTCGTGTTCAAGGTGGCTGGCGATGCCAGCAAGCCGGAGATCAAGGCGGCCGTCGAGGCCCTGTTCGACCGCAAGGTCGTCAACGTGAACACCATGGTCACCAAGGGCAAGTCGAAGCGCTGGAAGGGCAAGCCCTATCAGCGGTCGGACGAAAAGAAGGCGATCGTCACCCTGGCCCCCGGCCAGGACCCGATCGACGTCACGAGCGGGATCTAAGGACCGATGGCACTCAAAGCATATAAGCCGACGAGCCCGGCCCGCCGTGGCCTGATCCTCGTCGACAAGAGCGCGCTGTGGAAGGGCAAGCCCGTCAAGGCGCTGACCGAAGGCAAGCGCAAGACCGGTGGCCGCAACAACAAGGGCCATGTGACCAGCCGCGGCATCGCGGGCGGCCACAAGCAGAAGTACCGGATCATCGACTTCAAGCGTCGGACCTGGGACGTTTCGGCTACCGTCGAGCGGCTCGAGTACGACCCCAATCGGTCGGCGTTCATCGCGCTCGTGACTTACGAGGGCGGCGAGCAGGCCTATATCATCGCGCCGCAGCGGCTTGCTCCGGGCGACAAGGTCGTTGCCGGCAAGAAGGTCGACGTGAAGCCGGGCAATGCGATGGAGATCGGCCAGATGCCGGTCGGCACCATTGTCCACAACGTCGAGATGAAGCCCGGCAAGGGCGGCCAGATCGCTCGTGCCGCCGGCACCTACGTTCAGGTCGTCGGTCGCGACAAGGGCATGGTGATCGTGCGCCTGAATTCGGGTGAACAGCGCTATATCCGCTCGGACTGCATGGCCACCGTCGGTGCCGTGTCGAACCCCGACAACGGCAACACCACCCTCGCCAAGGCCGGTCGTACCCGCTGGCTCGGCAAGCGCCCGCTGACCCGCGGCGTCGCCAAGAACCCGGTCGACCACCCGCACGGCGGTGGTGAAGGCCGGACCTCGGGCGGCCGTCACCCGGTCACCCCGTGGGGCAAGCCGACCAAGGGTGCCCGCACCCGTCACAACAAGGCAACGGACAAGATGATCATCCGTAGCCGTCACGCCAAGAAGAAGGGCTAAAAGATGGCTCGCTCCGTCTGGAAGGGTCCGTTCGTGGAGCTCTCGCTCCTCAAGAAGGCCGAAACCGCCCAGGACGCCGGTGCTCGCGCGCCGATCAAGACCTGGTCGCGCCGTTCCACCATTCTGCCGCAGTTCGTCGGCCTGACCTTCAATGTCTACAACGGCCGCAAGTTCGTGCCGGTGTCGGTCAATGAAGACATGGTCGGCATGAAGCTCGGCGAGTTCGCGCCGACCCGGTACTTCCCGGGTCACGCCGCCGACAAGAAGGGCAAGCGCTAATGAGCAAGCCAGCTGCACCCCGCAAGGTGGGCGACAAGGAAGCGCTCGCCGTTGGCAACACCATTCGTGGCTCGGCGCGCAAGCTGAACCTGGTGGCTCAGCTGATCCGCGGCCGCAAGGTCGAGGAAGCGCTGAACATCCTGAAGTTCAGCCCCAAGGGCATGGCCGACGACGTGTACAAGGTTCTCGCTTCGGCTGTCGCCAATGCCGAGAACAATCACAACCTCGACGTCGACGCCCTGATCGTCACCGAGGCGAGCGTCGGCAAGTCGATCTCGATGAAGCGTTTCGCCACACGCGCCCGCGGTCGGTCGAGCCGGATCGTCAAGCCGTTCAGCCGCATCCGCGTCGTCGTGTCCGAGCAGGAAGAAGCCTAATGGGTCAGAAGAGCAATCCGATCGGCCTCCGGCTGCAGATCAACCGTACCTGGGACAGCCGCTGGTTCGCGGAAGGCCAGGATTACGGCCGCCTGCTGCTCGAGGATCTCAAGATCCGCCAGTACATCATGAAGTCGCTGCCGCAGGCCGCGATCTCCAAGGTTGTCATCGAGCGTCCGGCCAAGCTGTGCCGCGTGTCCATCTATGCTGCGCGCCCCGGCGTGATCATCGGCAAGAAGGGCACCGACATCGAGAAGCTGAAGAAGACCCTGTCCAAGATGACGGGTTCGGAAGTCAGCCTCAACATCGTCGAAATCCGCAAGCCGGAAGTCGATGCGCGTCTCGTGGCGCAGGGCATCGCTGACCAGCTGGAGCGCCGTATCGCGTTCCGCCGCGCCATGAAGCGCGCCGTTCAGTCGGCCCTTCGCCTCGGCGCGGAAGGCATTCGTATCGAGTGCGGCGGCCGTCTCGGCGGCGCGGAAATCGCTCGCTCCGAGCGCTATCGTGAAGGCCGCGTGCCGCTTCACACGCTGCGCGGCAATGTCGATTATGCCGAAGCCCAGGCCCACACCGCTTATGGCGTGTGCGGGGTCAAGGTGTGGGTGTTCAAGGGCGAGATCCTGGGTCACGACCCGCTCGCCCAGGACCGGCTGATGATGGAAGCGCAGACCTCCGGCGTCCGCCCCGCGCGCGACGACGATCGTCGCCGGTAAGGATCTTAAGTCATGTTGCAACCAAAGCGCACCAAGTTCCGCAAGGCCTTCAAGGGCCGCATCCATGGCGTTGCCAAGGGCGGAACCGAGCTGAACTTCGGCGCCTTCGGCCTCAAGGCCATGGAGCCGGAGCGGATCACCGCCCGTCAGATCGAAGCGGCCCGCCGCGCGATCACCCGTCACATCAAGCGCCAGGGGCGTTTGTGGATCCGGATCTTCCCGGATCTGCCGGTGTCGAGCAAGCCTGCCGAAGTCCGCATGGGTAAGGGTAAGGGCTCGCCCGAATTCTGGGTCGCCCGGGTCAAGCCCGGCCGCATCCTGTTCGAGCTGGACGGTGTTCCGGGCCCGCTCGCCAAGACCGCTTTCGAGCGTGCGGCGGAAAAGCTCCCCATCAAGGTCAAGGTGGTCGCCCGCCTTGGCGAAACCCTGGTCGAGGCCGATTGATCATGGCGAAGCGTGAAGACCTGTCGGTGAAGACCGACGACCAACTGTCGGTTCAGCTCGGTGAGCTGAAGCGCGAGCAGTTCAACCTGCGCTTCCAGGCGGCCACCAACCAGCTTGAGAAGCCGAGCCGCGTGCGTGAGGTCCGCCGGACCATCGCCCGCATCAAGACCCTGCAAGGCCAGCGCTCGAACAGCGCGCCGGCGCAGGGCTGAGGAGAGAACAGATGCCAAAGCGCGTCCTCACCGGCACCGTGGTGTCCGACAAGGGTGACAAGACCGTGGTGGTTCGTGTCGAGCGGCGGGTGAAGCACCCGTTGTACGGCAAGATCATCAAGCTGTCGAAGAAGTATCATGCCCACGATGAGGCGAATGCCTACAGCGTGGGTCAGCAGGTTCGCATTGAAGAATGCGCGCCGTTGTCGAAGCTCAAGACCTGGACCGTTGCCGGGCTGGTTGGTGAGGCCAAGGCCTCCGACCTGGCCGAAGCGGCCAACGTCTGAGCGACTGCAGAAAAGGATAGGATAGACCCATGATCCAGATGCAGTCCAACCTCGACGTGGCTGACAACAGCGGCGCCAAGCGCGTCATGTGCATCAAGGTGCTCGGTGGTTCCAAGCGCCGCACCGCGGGCGTCGGCGACATCATCGTCGTGTCCGTCAAGGAAGCCGCTCCGAAGGGCCGCGTGAAGAAGGGTGACGTGCACCGCGCCGTGATCGTTCGCACCGCCAAGGACATCCGCCGTCCCGACGGTTCGGTGATCCGCTTCGACAGCAACGCCGCCGTGCTCGTCAACAAGAACGAGGAGCCGATCGGCACCCGTATCTTCGGCCCGGTCGTGCGTGAGCTCCGTGCCAAGAAGCACATGAAGATCATCAGCCTCGCGCCGGAGGTGCTGTAATGGCCACCGCGAAGATCAAGAAGGGCGACAAGGTCGTCGTCCTGTCGGGCAAGGACAAGGGCAAGACCGGTGAGGTCGTCCGTTCCATGCCCAAGGAAAACAAGGTGGTGGTGAGCGGCATCAACGTCGCGACGCGCCACATCAAGCCGACCCAGGCTGCCCCTCAGGGCGGTAAGGTCACCAAGGAAGCACCGCTTCACGTGTCCAACGTGGCGCTCGCTGATCCGAAGTCCGGCGCGGCCACCCGCGTCCGCTTCGAGGAACGCGACGGCAAGAAGGTCCGGGTCGCGGTCAAGTCCGGGGAGCTGATCTAATGGCCGAGGCCACTTACACGCCGCGTTTGCGGAAGGATTACGACGATCGCATCGTCAAGGCGATGACCGAGAAGTTCGGTTACAAGAACCGGATGGAAGTTCCGCGCCTCGACAAGATCGTCATCAACATGGGCGTTGGCGAAGCCACCCAGGACAAGAAGAAGGTCGAAGCGGCCGCTGCCGAAATGCAGCTGATCGCCGGGCAGAAGCCGGTGATCACCAAGGCCAAGACCTCGATCGCGCAGTTCAAGCTGCGTGAAGGCATGCCGATCGGTTGCAAGGTCACCCTTCGCCGCGAGCGCATGTACGAGTTCCTCGACCGTCTCGTGACCGTTGCCCTTCCGCGGGTCCGCGATTTCCGCGGCCTCAACCCGAAGAGCTTCGACGGGCGCGGCAATTATGCGATGGGTCTCAAGGAACAGATCGTGTTCCCCGAGATCGAATATGACCGGATCGAAAAGGTCCGCGGCATGGACATCATCGTTACCACCACGGCGAAGACCGACGAGGAAGCGCGCGAATTGCTCCGCCTCTTCAACTTCCCGTTCCCCGCAGACGCTGACCAGCAAAAGGCTGCCGCGTAAGCGGTTAGGAGAACTTAAGTCATGGCGAAACTGAGTTCCATCAACAAGAACGAGCGTCGCAAGAAGCTCGTCGAAAAGCAGGCGGCCAAGTACGCCAAGCTGAAGACTCTCGCGAACGACGAGAGCCTCGACGAGACCGAGCGTCTGATCGCGCGTCTGAAGATGGCGGAGCTGCCCCGTAACGGCAATCCGACCCGCATCCGCAATCGGTGCGAGCTGACGGGCCGGTCCCGCGGCGTGTACCGCAAGTTCCGTCTTTCGCGCATCATGCTGCGTGAGATGGGCAACAAGGGCCTGATTCCAGGCCTCACCAAGTCGAGCTGGTAAGGACACCGCAAGATGGCGATGACCGATCCCCTGGGTGATATGCTCACCCGCATCCGCAACGGCCAGCAGGCGAAGAAGGACAGCGTCCTGACGCCGGCTTCCAAGCTGCGCGCTCACGTCCTCGACGTGCTTCAGCGTGAAGGCTATATCCGCGGCTACTCGGAAGAGGAGCTGGCGGGCCAGAAGGGCCTGCGGATCGAACTCAAGTATTTCGAAGGCCAGCCTGCGATCCAGCACCTGGCGCGTGTCTCGAAGCCCGGTCGCCGGGTTTACTCAGGCGCCGCCAAGCTGCCGCGGGTACGCAACGGCCTTGGCATGACCATCGTTTCGACGCCTCGCGGCGTGCTTTCCGATGCGGAAGCGCGTGAGCAGAACGTCGGCGGCGAAGTCCTGGCGGAGGTGTTCTAAGATGTCCCGTATCGGCAAAAAGCCGGTCCCGGTTCCGACCGGGGTGACGGCGAACCTCGAAGGCCAGACGCTCAGCGTCAAGGGCCCCAAGGGCACTCTTTCGATGAAGGTCCTCGATGACCTGGTCCGTACCTCGGTCGAGGACGGTCAGATCAGCGTGCAGCCGGTCAACGACAGCCAGCGTTCGCGCGCGGCGTGGGGCATGCAGCGCACCAACGTGCTGAACCTCGTCACCGGCGTGACCGAAGGGTTCACCAAGGTGCTCGAGATCACCGGCGTCGGCTATCGCGCCGCGGCCCAGGGCAAGAACCTGAAGCTGCAGCTCGGCTACAGCCACGACGTCAACTACGCGATCCCCGAAGGCATCGACGTCAAGACTCCCGACCCCAACACGGTCGAGATCAGCGGCATCGACAAGCAGAAGGTCGGTCAGGTCGCGGCCGAGATCCGTCGCTGGCGCAAGCCCGAGCCGTATAAGGGCAAGGGCATCAAGTATCGCGGCGAGTTCATCTTCCGCAAGGAAGGGAAGAAGAAGTAATGGCCAAGCTTTCCCTCTTCGAACGTCGCCGGCGCCGCGTGCGCACGGCGCTGCGGGCCCGCTCGGCCGGCAAGCCGCGCTTGTCGGTTCACCGTTCGGGTCGTCATATCTACGCCCAGATCATCGATGACGCCGCCGGCCACACGGTCGCCGCCGCTTCGACCCTGGACAAGGATCTGCGCGGCACCGCCAATGCGACCACCGAGGGCGCCAAGCTCGTCGGCAAGACCCTGGCCGAGCGTGCCAAGGCTGCCGGCGTCGACCGGGTCGTGTTCGACCGCGGTGGCTTCCTGTTCCATGGCCGGGTCAAGGCCCTCGCCGATGCCGCCCGTGAAGGCGGGCTGGAGTTCTAAGAATGGCTGACGAAACCCAGAACCCGCAGGCCGCCGGCACCGAGCCGCCCGCGGCGACCAATCCGCAGGGCACCCCGGAAACGGTGGCGGCTGCCGAGACTGCTCCGGCGCAGCAGGACAATCGTGGTCCTCGTGGCGGCAATCGCGGCGGTCGCGGCGGTGGCCGTGACGGTGGTCGCGGTGGCAATCGTGGTGGACGTCGTGACGACCGCCGTGGCGGCCGTGGCGGCGACGACGATGGCGGCGAGGAGCTGATCGAAAAGCTCGTCCACATCAACCGCGTCTCCAAGACCGTGAAGGGTGGTAAGCGCTTCGGCTTTGCCGCGCTGGTCGTGGTCGGCGACGGCAAGGGTCGTGCGGGCTTCGGTCACGGCAAGGCCCGCGAAGTGCCGGAAGCCATCAGCAAGGCGACCGCGGCGGCCAAGAAGGCCATGATCCGCGTTCCGCTGCGCGACGGCCGCACCCTGCACCATGATGGCAACGGCCATTTCGGCGCGGGCAAGGTGACCGTTCGTTCGGCGCCGAGCGGCACCGGCATCATCGCGGGTGGCCCGATGCGCGCCATCTTCGAAAGCCTGGGCGTGGCCGACGTGGTGACCAAGTCGGTCGGCACCTCGAACCCGTACAACATGATCCGGGCGACCTTCGAGGCGCTCAAGGAACAGACCAGCCCCCGTTCGGTGGCGCAGCGTCGCGGCAAGAAGGTCGCCGACCTGCTCGGCCGTTCTGGCGTGAGCCAGGCGGAGGCCGAGGCCACCGCCGACAGCATCACGGAGTAACGTAACGTGGCGACCATCAAGATCACCCAGACCGGTTCGCCGATCCGTCGCGACAAGACCCAGCGCGCGACGCTGGTCGGTCTCGGCCTCAACAAGATGCACCGCACCGTGGAAGTGGAAGAGACCCCCGAGGTCCTCGGCCAGATCCGCAAGGTGGCGCATCTGCTGAGCGTCGAAAAGTAGTTGGAATCGAGCCTCTGCCGGTGCAGGGGCTCTTTTCCGTTTCAATCCACAGTGACCGGGCTCCCGCCTTGGCGGGGGTCCGGATGCGCGCAAAAAGCGAAAGCGAGTGCAAACCATGACTCTCAAGCTCAACGACCTCCGCGACAATCCCGGCGCCCGCAAGGACAAGGTCCGTGTCGGCCGCGGTATCGGTTCGGGTGTCGGCAAGACTGCTGGGCGCGGCCAGAAGGGCCAGAAGAGCCGTTCGGGCGTGTCGATCAAGGGCTTCGAAGGCGGCCAGATGCCGCTTCACATGCGGCTGCCGAAGCGCGGCTTCAACAACATCTTCGCGCGCGATCATGCCGAAGTGAACCTTGGCGCGATCCAGAAGCTGGTCGATGCCGGCACGCTCGACGCGGGCAGCACCGTCGACCATGACGCGCTCAAGGCCGCTGGCGTTGGTCGCGGCGGCAAGGACGGCGTTCGCATCCTCGGCAAGGGCGATTATTCGGCCAAGCTCAACTTCAAGGTCGCCGGCGTCAGCAAGGGCGCCCGTGAAGCGATCGAAAAGGCCGGCGGCACCGTCGAGCTGATCGAGCGCAAGGACAAGGCCGAGCTGGCCAAGGCCAAGAAGGGCAAGACTCGCGAAGCGCGCCTCGCCGACAAGTCGTCCAAGCAGGACGCGGCCAAGGCGGCCAAGTAAGCCGTCACCCGGCGAAGGCCGGGGTCCGCGTCAGGACCCCAGCCTTCGCCGCCTGACCGACGGCGCTTACATCAGGCGCGTCAACGCCTATATGGGCCCCTTTCGGGGGTAGGGACGAACAAGCACATGGCAAGCCAAGCCGAACAACTGGCTTCGAACATCAGCCTCGCCAATTTCGGCAAGGCGACCGAGCTCAAGAAGCGCATCTGGTTCACGATCGGTGCGCTGATCCTGTTCCGGCTGTTGAGCCACGTGCCGATGCCGGGCATCGACCCGCGCGCCATGGCTCAGCTGTTCAACACGCAGCGCGGCGGCGTCCTCGATTTCTTCAACACCTTCTCGGGCGGCAGCCTGGAGCGGATGAGCATCATCGCGCTCGGCGTCATGCCCTACATCACCGCATCGATCGTGGTGCAGCTTGGCGCGACCATGTACGCGCCGCTGATGGCCCTCAAGAAAGAGGGCGAGACCGGGCGCAAGAAGCTCAACCAATACACCCGCTTCCTGACGGTCGCGCTGACCATGGTGCAGGGTTATTTCATCGCGGTCGGCCTCGAAGGGCTCGGCGCCAATCAGAGCATCGCCGCGGTGGTCGATCCCGGCATTCTGTTCCGGGTTGCCGCCACCATCAGCCTCGTCGGCGGCACCCTGTTCCTGATGTGGATCGGTGAGCAGATCACCAGCCGCGGGATCGGCAACGGCATCAGCCTGATCATCATGGCCGGCATCGTCGCCACCTTGCCGCGCACGCTGGCGCAATTGTTCGAAGGCGGCCGCAGCAACACCATCGACCCGCTGCTGATCATCCTGGTGATCGCGCTGGTCGTCGGCCTAATCCTGTTCATCTGCTTCATGGAACGCGCCCAGCGCCGCGTCCTGATCCAGTATCCCAAGCGCGCCACGGCCCGCGGGATGATGGCGCAGGAGCGCTCGCACCTGCCGATCAAGATCAACACTGCCGGCGTCATCCCGCCGATCTTCGCCTCCTCGCTACTGCTGATGCCGCTGACCGTCATCCAGATGGCCGGTGCGACCCCGGGGGCCGAAGGCCAGTCGGAATGGCTGGTGACGCTCAGCACCTATCTGCAGCACGGCAGCCCGGTGTTCATGACCCTTTACGGGCTCGGCATCATCTTCTTCTGTTTCTTCTACACCTCGGTGCAGTTCAACTCGGAAGAAACTGCCGACAACCTGAAGAAGCATGGCGGCTTTATCCCGGGCGTTCGTCCTGGCAAGGCGACCGAAAGCTATTTCGATCACCTGCTGACCCGGCTGACGGTGATCGGCGCGGCCTATCTGACCCTGATCTGCCTCGTGCCCGAGATCATGTTCACCCAGGCCGGCATTCCCTTCTATCTCGGCGGCACCAGCCTGCTCATCGTTGTCAATGTGACGATGGACACAGTCAGCCAGATTCAGGGCCATCTCATCGCCCACCAATATGGTGACCTCATCAAGAAGGCGAAGCTGAAGGGCGGGCGGCCGGCGCGCCGCTGATGCTTGACGGGGTCCGCCGTGACCCCGACAAGCGAGCCTTAGCTACCAGGGGAGCGTTTCGGTCTTGGATATCATCCTGTTGGGACCGCCGGGTGCGGGCAAGGGCACACAGTCGCAGCGGCTGGTCGAGACCCGCGGCATGGTCCAGCTATCGACCGGCGACATGCTGCGTGCGGCGGTGAAGGCCGGCACCCCGGTCGGGCTCAAGGCCAAGGCGGTCATGGAAGCGGGTGAGCTGGTCAGCGACGCGATCGTCTCCGCGCTGATCGGCGAGCATCTCGACCAGAGCCGCGACAAGGGCGCGATCTTCGACGGCTTTCCGCGCACCCAGCATCAGGCCGAAGCGCTCGACATCCTGCTCGACGAGCGCGGCCGCAAGCTTGCGTACGTGATCGAGCTCGAGGTCGACGAGGAGGCGCTGGTCGAACGCATCACCGGCCGCTTCACCTGCGCGTCGTGCGGGGCGCCCTATCACGAGCGGTTCCGGCCGACGCAGATCCAGGATCAGTGCGACGTCTGCGGCGGACATGAATTCAAGCGCCGTCCCGACGACAACGAACAGACCGTGCGCACCCGCATGGCCGAATATCGCGCCAAGACCGCTCCGATCCTGCCTTATTACGAAGCCCGCGGGCTGGTGGCCCGGGTCGACGGCATGGCCAGCATGGACGAGGTCACCCGCCAGATCGACACGGTGCTCGACAGGTAAGCCGGCTTACGGCACGTTCTTCCTCGCTTGAGGGAGGGACAAGATCGTGCCGCTGACCGTCCGTCTGTTTGCAGCCACGGTGCTGCTGGCGCTGGCCGCACCGGGCCATGCCTCGGTTTCCGCCGTTTCGCCCAATGGCTTTGTCAGTTCCCACAGCCTCGCCCTGCCCGGCGTGTCGGCGGCACAGGCGTATCGCCGGTTCGTCGCGCTTCCCGCCTGGTGGGACCCGGCGCACAGCTATTCGGGCAAGGCGTCGGCACTGAGCTTCGATGCCAGGGCGGGGGGCTGCTGGTGCGAGCGGCTCGACGGCGGCGGAAGCGTGGAGCACATGCGCGTCTTGCTGGTCCAGCCGGCCAAGCGGCTGGTGATGAGCGGCGGGCTCGGGCCGTTGCTCTATCAGGGCGTCGCGGCGACGATGGATGTGGGCTTCGCCGACACTGCTTCGGGTGCGTCCGTCACGATCCATTATCGCGTCGCGGGCTTTGCGGAGGGCGGCGCCGACAAGCTTGCCGGACCGGTCGACGCCGTGCTTGCGGCCGGCGTCGCGCGCTATGCGGCCTATGCGCGTTCCAGCGTGACGAAGGCGTAGGCGGGGCTGGCTCCGTCGGCGCCATGCTCCTCCCGGAAGGTCTCCCGCCAGAAGCCGCTGTCGCGCGGGTCGGGCATCGCCGTGTCGCCGTCGATATCGGCCAGGACCTCGGTCAGTTCGACCCGCTCGGCAAAGGCCAGGCCGAGGCCGAAGATTTCCGCGCCGCCGATGATGCTGACGTCGTCCGGCGCGGCCAGCGCAAAGGCGTCGGGCAAGGAATGCGCCACCTCGGCGCCCTCGGCTCGCCAGTCGCGGTCGCGCGTGATCACGATGTGCCGGCGCCTAGGCAGTAGCCCGGGCAGGCTGTCGAAGGTCTTGCGGCCCATCACCATCGCGGTGCCGAGTGTCAGCCGCTTGAAGCGCTTCAAATCCTCGGGAAGGTGCCAGGGGAGGGTTCCGTCGCGACCGATGACCCCGTTCCGCGCGCGGGCGACAACCAGCTGGATCATGCTTGCACCTTCATGACGCTGTCTTGGCCGCTGACCCCGGCTTGAACAATAGGGAAGCGTTTGCCATCCCGGTGCCCATGCCGATCGTCCGCCAGACCCTCGTTGCCCTGCCGCCCATCTCGCGCCGTGGAAAGCGAAGTGGACAAAGTAGACCCTGTGTCTTTTTGGCCTGCGCGGCATGACCCTCGCCGCCTTTTGTGCTGCCCTCGCCGATCAGCTTCCTGCCAATGCGATCGTCACCGATCCCGGCGACATCGCCCCGTGGCTGACCGACTGGCGCGGCCGCTGGACGGGGACGAGCCCGCTGCTGCTGCAACCGTCCACCACCGAGGAAGTGGCGGTGATCGTCCGGGCCGCCGAAGCGCATGGCGTCGGGCTCGTCCCCCAAGGCGGCAACAGCTCGATGGTCGGCGGCGCGACCCCGCCGGCGGACGGCTCGGCGGTGCTGCTGTCGCTGCGGCGCCTGAACCGCCTGCGCAGTCTCGACTCCGATCATGCAGTCGCCGAAGCCGGGGTCATCCTCGACACCCTGCAACAGGCCGCGGCGGGGGAGGGCGCTCGCTTCCCGCTCGATCTCGGGGCAAGGGGATCGGCCACCGTCGGCGGGCTTGCGGCGACCAATGCCGGTGGGACGCAGGTGCTGCGCTTCGGGACCATGCGGGCGCAGGTGCTGGGGATGGAATCCGTGCTGTCGGGCGGGCTCGTCCACGACAGTCTTGGCGGGCTGAAAAAGGACAATCGCGGGGTCAGCCTCGACCATCTGCTGATCGGGGCGGAAGGAACGCTCGGGATCATCACCGCGCTGCGTCTGCGGTTGGTGCCGGGCGCCGGACAGCGCGGCGCGGCGTGGGTCGGGGTAGCGAACCCACACCACGCGCTGGCGCTGCTTCGCTGTCTCGAGGCCGCAACCGATACGATCGAAGGCTTCGAACTCATCCCCGATGTCAGCCTCACCCGCGTTCTCGAGCACATCCCGCAAACCCGCGCCCCGCTGACAACCAACGCGCCGTGGCACGTGCTGATCGAGGCCGTCACCGGTGCCGCCGAAGAGCCGCCGCAACAGCTGCTCGAGCGGTTGCTGGGCGAGTCGACCGATCTACTCACCGACGCAGTGATCGCCCAGAGCGACGCACAGACCGAAGCCTTGTGGCGGCTCCGCCATTCGATCTCGGAGGCCGAACGCGCGGCCGGCCCGGCGGCGCAGCATGACATTTCGCTGCCGATCGACCGGGTGCCGGGCTTCCTCCTCGACGAAGCCCGACTGATCGAGCGGCGTTTTCCCGGCACCAAGGCCAGCGGCTACGGCCACCTCGGCGACGGCAACGTCCATTTCCACGTCCGCGCGCCCGCTGGCGCGCCACCGGGCTGGGCCGACAGCGCCGAGGGCAAGGCGGTCAGCGCCTTTGTCCACGATCTCGTCACCGCGGCGGGCGGCTCGATCTCGGCCGAACACGGCATCGGCCAGATGAAGAAAGACGAGCTTGCCCGTCTCGCGCCGCCGGCGCGGATGCAGGCGCTCCGGGCAATCAAGGCGGCGATGGACCCCCACGGCGTCTTCAATCCCGGCAAGCTGGTCTAAAGGGCGGCAGGAACAGCGGCGGGGGCGACCCGTTCCGCGATTATGGCGACAACTGAAACACTCGAAATCGGCGAAGTCGTGGCAGCCTTGCTGTCGGCGGAGGCGCCCCGGCTGCTGTTCCTGGCCCGCGACGAAGTCCGCGCCGCGGCAATCGCCCGCGCCGCCGCGCAAGGGGCGGGCATGCGCGAGGTGCTCTATCTTCCCGCGTCCGACGTCCTCCCCGGCGACGATGCGCCGACATCGCCCAGCGTCGCCGGCCAGCGCACCACTGCGCTTCGCCATCTCGCCGAAGCGCTGGCGGAAGATCGCCCGGTCCTGCTCGTCAGCAGCGGGGAAGCCGCCGGACGCCTGATCGCGCGTCCGGAAGCTTATATCGGCAAGCCCCCGGTGCTGAGCGTCGGCGACAAGCTCGATTTCGAGCAGCTCGCCGAGCAGGCGCACAAGCTTGGCTACCACGACGACGACCGGATTGACGAACCCGGAGAGGTTGCCGTGCGCGGTAACGTGGCCGACCTGTTTCCCGGCGATCGCCCGCTTCCGGTCAGGATCGAGGTCGCCGACGGCGCGATCACCGCCATCCGCAGCTTCGACCCGCTGACGCAGCTTACGACCGACGACCTCGACACGCTGGAAATCGGCACCGTCGCCGAACCGCGGGTCGGCGACGGGGTGACGATGATCGATCACCTGCCCGGCGCAGTGATTGCCCTCGATCCTGGCGCCGACAAGCGCCGCACATTGTTCCTCGCGCTCGCCGCCGATACCGGCAAGCGCAGGCCTGCCCGCGCCACCGCCGAGATCTGCGACGACAAGCGCTGGCAGAAGGCGACGGCCGGGCTCGAGCAACTCGATCTCGGCGAAGGGCTTGGCGATGCACCGCCGCGCTTTGTCGAGCAGCGTACGCCGGAACGTGGCTTTACCCGTTTCGCCAAGGCCGCGCTGGCCGAGGGCAAAATTCTCGCTCTGCTTGGCAGCCCACGCGATGTCCGCTTCCTCGGACCGCGCATCGCTCGTGGGCTCAAGACGGAGGTCGTCGCAGCCGAGAGCTGGGACGACGTTCTGGCGGCGCCTCCGGGTACCGCGCTGACCCTTCCGATGGCGGTGCCGCGCGGCTTTACCCGGGGCTCTGTCGTGGCGATCGCCGCCGGCGACCTCATTGGTTCGCGCGCCGCGCATGACCAAAGTCTGTCGGCGGCGGCGAGCGAGCTGTTTGCGGCGCCGGAGATCAGGCCTGGCGACATCGTTATTCACGAAGACCACGGCCTTGCCAGCGTTACCGGGCTGACCGAACTGCCCGACGACGGCGGCGACGCCATCGTCCTGCGCTTTGCCGGGGACGCGCGGCGGCTGGTGCCGGTGGCCGATGCTGGCAAGTTGTGGCGCTACGGCTCCGACGAGGAGAGCGTCACCCTCGACAAGCTCGACGGTTCGTCCTGGGAAAAGCGCCGCGGCGAGGTGCTGGCCGCGGTGGCCGAAACGGCGCGCGACCTGGTCGCACTCGCGGCCGAGCGGGCCAAGGCCGAAGCGCCGCCGATCGAGCCCGAGGCCGCCCGCTTCGAACAGCTGGTCGCGGGCTTTCCCTTCACCGAAACTGCCGACCAATTGAAAGCGGTCGCGGCCATCCGCGGCGATCTTGCTTCGGGTAAGCCGATGGACCGGCTGGTGGTCGGCGACGTCGGCTTCGGCAAGACCGAGGTCGCCCTGCGCGCTGCCGCCATGGCGGTGTTCGCGGGCAAGCAGGTCGTCCTGGCCGCGCCGACGACGGTGCTGGCGCGGCAGCATTTGGAGACGTTCCGAAGCCGCTTTGCCGATCTCGGAGTCGAGGTCGCGATGTTGTCGCGGCTGGTCACCGCGGCCGAGAAGAAGCGGGTGCTTGCCGGGATCAAGGACGGCAGCATCGGAATCGTGGTCGGCACGGGCGCGGTTGCCGGCAAGGGAACCGCCTACAAGGACTTGGGCCTGGTCATCATCGACGAGGAACAGCGCTTCGGCGCCAAGGACAAGGACAAGCTGCGCGGTCTGGGCGCGCCGCACGCGCTGAGCCTGACCGCCACGCCAATTCCGCGCACGCTCCAGTCGGCGCTGGTCGGGCTGCAACCGGTAAGCATCCTCGCGACGGCGCCTGCCCGGCGGCAGCCGATCCGTACCGAGGTCGGCGGCATGGACGAAGCCAAGCTGCGCACCGCGCTGATGCGCGAACGGACGCGCGGTGGGCAAAGCTTCGTGGTGGTGCCGCGGATCGAGGACATGGAGGGGCTCGGCACGATGCTCGATCGGCTGGTTCCCGAGCTGTCGCTGGTGCGGGCGCATGGCAAGATGCCGGCCGCCGAGATCGATGAGGCGATGGTCAATTTCGCGGCCGGTGACGGCGACGTGCTGCTGGCGACCAACATCATCGAGGCCGGGCTCGACGTGCCGCGGGCGAATACGATGGTCGTAATGCGGGCCGAGCATTTCGGTCTCGCTCAGCTGCACCAGTTGCGCGGCCGGGTCGGGCGCGGCGCGCGGCGCGGGCATATCCTGCTGATGACCGGCAAGGCCGACATTCCCAAGCGCACGCTCGACCGGCTGAATACGCTGGCGGCGTTCGACCGGCTCGGGGCCGGGTTTGCGATCAGTGCCCGCGATCTCGATCTGCGCGGCGCCGGCGATCTTCTGGGTGAAGAGCAGTCGGGCCACCTCAAGCTCATCGGCATCGACCTGTATCAGGATCTTCTCGGCAAGGCGCTGCGCCACGCCCGCGGCGAAGACACGGATGTGCCCGAGCCCGAGCTTCGCCTGGGGCTGGCCGGACGCCTGCCCAACGAATGGATTCCGGAAGAGGAAGTACGCCTGTCGCTCTATCTCCGCCTCGCGCGGGTCGAGGATAGTGCCGGGCTCGACGCGCTGCGTGCCGAGCTGGCGGACCGGTTCGGCGAGCTGCCGGAAGAGGCCGAGGCGCTGCTCGGCGCGGCGCAGGTGCGGATGCTGGCGCAGGATGCCGGCGTGCGGCGGATCGACGCCGGACCGGCCGCCATTGCCATCACCCCGGTCGACGCGTCCAGCAAGGCACCGGCCGGGCTGGAGGACAAGGAGGGTCGCTGGCTGTTCCGGCCGGACAGCGAGCAACCGACCGAGCGGCTGGCGGCGCTGGAAGACGTGCTGGCCGAGCTTGCCGATGCCTAGTCGGCGATGACCGGTTCGTCGCTCGTGCCCTGGTCGCGCTGTCCCCATTCCCGATTGATGGCCAGCGCACCCAGCGTGCAGATGACGCCCGAGAGCAGGTAAAGGCCGACCGACCAGAGACCCAGATTGGCGGTCAGCCAAAGCGCCACGAAGGGCGCGAAACCGGCACCGATGAACCAGGCCGAGTTGGAGACGATGGCCGCGCCCGTATAGCGATACTTCTGCTGGAAGCTCGAATTCACCGCGCCCGCGGCCTGGCCGAAGCTGAGACCCAGTAGCACGAAGCCGAGCAGGAGGTAGAGCGCCTCGCCGAACTGGCCGAAGCTCAGCATGATCGGTGCGAAGCAGAAGGTCCCGATCAGCGCCGCCGACACACCCAGCACCGCGCGCCGCCCGACCTTGTCGGCAAGCACGCCCGACAGAAGGATCGCCACGACGCAGACCAGCGCGCCGATGCCTTCGAAAATGAGGAAGCGCACCGGGCTCTCGGTGGTGAAGAGCTGATTGTAGGACAGCGGAAACACCGCAACGAGGTGGAACAGCGCGAAGCTCGCGAGCGGGGCAAAGGCACCGAGCAGGATCACCCGCCATTCGGCGAACAGGGTCTCGAATGGGGGCGAGGGCTGAAGCTCGCGATTGTCGAACAGACGCTTGAATTCGGGCGTGGCGACGATCCGCAGCCGCGCGAACAGCGCGACGACGTTCAATGCCAGCGCGACGAAGAAGGGGTAGCGCCAGCCCCAGCGTAGGAAGTCCGCCGTTTCGAGCAGGGCCAGGAAATAGGCGAACAGGGCACAGGCCAGCGCAAGCCCGAGCGGCGCACCGATCTGCGGGATCATCGAATACCAGCCGCGCTTTTCCTTGGAGGCGGTGAGGGCGAGCAGCGAGGGAAGGCCGTCCCACGCGCCGCCCAGCGCGACGCCTTGCAACAGCCGGAACAGGCCGAGCAGCCAGGCGCTCGCTGCGCCGACCTGCGCGTGGCTGGGTAGCAGCGCGATCGCCATGGTCGACCCGCCAAGCAGGAACAGCGCAATGGTAAGCTTCACCCCGCGGCCGTGATTCTGGTCGATGTAGGTGAACAGGAAGGTCCCGAGCGGACGCCCGAAAAATGCCAGGCTGAACAGCGCGAAGCTGGCGAGCGTACCCTCGACCGGGTCGAGATAGGGAAACACGAACGCCGGGAACACCAGCACCGAGGCGATCGCAAACACGAAGAAATCGAAGAATTCGGTCGTCCGCCCGATGATCACCCCGATCGCGATTTCGCCGGGGCGGACGTCGTGATGGGTTGAATGCACCACCCGTGCGTCACGCTCGAGCGCCTCGGAATTGCCAGTGTCGGCGGCGGTGGTGCTCATGTTGGGCGTCATCTCTCGCTTCGCATCGCGGGCACGGGGCGCGCGAATATCCAATATGCATACCTCTTTGCCCGAGCTCGCGACAGGAAGGGATTGGACATTTTGTCCAATGTCGCGCGCGCCGGGACAGGCCTAGGACGCAGCATCATGAGGTCGATCTCCCCCATCCCGGCAGTGCGAACGCTGACCGTGGCCCTTGCCGCCCTGCTGCTGGCGGGCTGCAACCATGCCGTGTTCAACCCGGCCGGGGACATCGCGCGCCAGCAGCGCGACCTCATCATCATCTCGACCGGGCTGATGCTGCTGATCATCGTGCCGGTGATGGTGCTGATCGTCGTCTTCGCGTGGCGCTATCGCAAGGGGAAGGGCGGCACTTACGACCCCAATTTCGACCATTCGACCACGCTCGAGCTGGCGATCTGGTCCGCGCCGCTGCTGATCATCATCGCACTGGGCGCGCTGACCTGGGCGAGCACGCACCTGCTCGATCCCTTCCGTCCGCTCGACCGCAAGGCGACCGCGCTCGAAGCCCGCGCCGAGAACAGCCAGGCGTTGCGCGTGCAGGTTGTCAGCCTCGATTGGAAGTGGCTGTTCATCTATCCCGACCTCGGCATCGCCACCGTCAACGATCTGGTGCTGCCCGTGGACCGCGAGGTGCGCTTCGACCTCACCTCGTCGAACATGATGAACACCTTCTACGCGCCGACCATGGCGGGCATGATCTACACCATGCCGGGGATGCAGAGCACGCTTCACGCGGTGCTCGACCGGCCGGTCGATAGCACGGGCTATTCGGGCAATTACAGCGGCGCGGGCTTCTCCCACATGCGCTTCCGCATCCGCGGCGTGCCCGAGCAGCAGTTTGCCGGCTGGGTCGCGCAGGCGAAGGCCAGCGGCCGGGTGCTCGACACCGCCACGTACATGCAGCTGGTCAAGCCGAGCGAGAAGGTGCCCTCGATGCTGTTCGCGGTCGGAGACCCCGACCTTTACCGCCGGATCGTCGAACGCTGCGTCGAGCCCGGCAAGCCGTGCATGGGCGATACCATGCGCAAGGACATGGGCCATGGCGGCGGCGGGCATGAAGGCATGACCCCGCGTGGCGGCTCCGTGCCTCCGCACGGCCAGAAGCCCGAAGGCGCCATCTTCAAATCGAATGAGGAGAAGGGCACCGGCTCGCACCTCACCAAGCCCACCGACACGCGCAAGGCCCCCGGCGCCACCAATCCCGGCGACGCTGCCAATCGCAACATGAGCTGATCGAAAGTAGCCCCTGTGATCGACGCAAAGACCATCTTCGGCCGGCTGGGTTGGGAAAGCTTTCCCATCCACGAGCCCATCCTGCTCGTCACCTTCGCGGTGGTGGCGCTGGGCGGGATCGCGGTGCTGGGCGCCATCACCAAGTTCAAGCTGTGGGGCTATCTGTGGCGCGAGTGGTTCACCACCGTCGACCACAAGAAAATCGGCATCATGTATTTCATCCTCGGCATCGTCATGCTGCTGCGTGGCTTTGCCGATGCGATCATGATGCGGCTGCAGCAGGCGATGGCGTTCGGCGGGAGCGAAGGGTACTTGAACGCCCACCACTACGATCAGGTCTTCACCGCCCACGGGACGATCATGATCTTCTTCGTGGCGATCCCGCTGGTGTCGGGCGTCATCAACTTCGTCATGCCGCTGCAGATCGGCGCGCGCGACGTCGCCTTTCCGTATCTGAATTCGCTGAGCTTCTGGCTGACCGCCGCGGGCGCGGGGCTGGTCATGGTGTCGCTGTTTATCGGCGAATTCTCGACCGCGGGCTGGCTCAATTACGTGCCGGTCGCCAATCTCGAAAATTCGCCGGGGGTCGGGCCTGATTACTACCTGTGGGCGCTACAGATAGCGGGCATCGGCACGACCCTGTCCGCGCTCAATATGGTGACCACCGTCATCAAGATGCGCGCGCCCGGCATGACCATGATGAAAATGCCGGTGTTCACCTGGACCGCCTTCTGCAGCCAGGTGCTGGCGATCGCCATCTTCCCGGTCCTAACCGGCGCCTTCGCGATGCTGATGCTGGATCGGTACATCGGGACCAACTTCTTCACCAACGACCTTGGTGGAAACCCGATGATGTACTGGAATCTCGTCTGGCTGTGGGGTCATCCCGAGGTCTATGTCCTGATCCTGCCGGTGTTCGGCATCTATTCCGAGATCACCTCGACCTTCACCGGCAAGCGGCTGTTCGGCTATTCGTCGATGGTCTACGCGACGGTGGTCATCACGATCCTCAGCTACCTCGTCTGGCTGCACCACTTCTTCACCATGGGGTCGGGGGCCAGCGTCAACAGCTTCTTCGGCATCGCGACGATGGTGATCGCCATTCCCACGGGCGCCAAGATCTTCAATTGGCTGTTCACGATGTACCGAGGCGAGATCCGCTTCGAGTTGCCGATGATGTGGGTGGTCGCCTTCATGCTGACCTTCACGGTCGGCGGCATGACGGGCGTGCTGCTGGCGGTGCCGCCGGCCGACTTCGTGCTCCACAACAGCCTGTTCCTGGTCGCGCACTTCCATAACGTGATCATCGGCGGGGTGATCTTCGGCCTGTTCGCCGGGATCGAATACTGGTTCCCCAAGGCGTTCGGGTTCACGATCGACAAGTTCTGGGGCAAGGTCCACTTCTGGGGCTGGGTCATCGGCTACTGGGTCGCCTGGACGCCGATCTACATCGTCGGCCTGATGGGGACGACGCGGCGGGTGCGCCTGTTCGACGATCCGACGCTGCAGCCTTATTTCATCGTCGCCGCGATCGGCGCCGCGATCATTCTGGTCGGCATTCTCGGCCTGCTGATCGGGCTGGTGGTTAGCTATCGCAAGCGCGCCCAGCTCAAGGTCGGCAACGATCCCTGGGATGGCCGTACGCTCGAATGGTCGACCACCTCGCCGCCGCCAAGCTACAACTTCGCGTTCACGCCGGTCGTCCACGATCTCGACGCCTGGTACGACATGAAGTGCCGCGGCTACGACCATCCGCGCGACGGCTACCGGCCGGTCCACATGCCGCGCAACACCGGCACCGCGATCATCCAGGCCGGCCTCGCCGCAGCGCTCGGCTTCGGGATGATCTGGTACATCTGGTGGCTGGCGATCCTCGCCTTCGTCGCCCTGGTCGCGGTGACGATCTGGCACAGCTTCGACTACAACCGGGATTATCACATTCCGGTGGACGAAGTCGCCCGGGTGGAGCGCGAGAAGATCGGCTTCCTCGACATCAACTACGCGCCCGAGCCCGCGCTGCTGCCGGTCCGCAAGCCCGGCGCCGCGGCCCCGGCGGGAGCCTGAGAATCCATGGCCACCACCGCACCCAACGCCCGTTTCGACCGCGACACCTTCCACCTGGTGGAGGAGGACGCGCACGACCATGGCTCGGCTCACGCCAGCCCGGTCCTGCTCGGCTTCTGGATTTACCTGATGAGCGACGCGCTGCTGTTCGCGGCGTTGTTCGCGACCTACGGCGTCCTTTCGACCAGCTTCGCCGGCGGCCCCGCGCCGCGCGACATCTTCGAGCTGGAGCTGGTCGCGCTCAACACCGCGATCCTGCTCGTCTCCTCCATCACCTACGGCTTTGCCATGCTGGCGATGGACAAGGGGCGACAAAAAGCCACGCAGGGCTGGCTGGCGCTGACCGCGCTGCTCGGTATAAGCTTCGTGTCGATCGAGCTGTACGAATTCGGCGTTCTGATCGGCGAAGGCGCGACTCCGCAGCGGTCGGGCTTCCTCAGCGCCTTCTTCACCCTCGTCGGCACCCACGGGCTGCACGTCACGTTGGGGATCATCTGGATCGGCATCATGCTGGTCCAGGTCGGCAAGCATGGCCTGAACACGATCAATCGGCGCCGCCTGACCTGCCTTAGCATGTTCTGGCACTTCCTCGACGTCATTTGGATCGGCGTCTTCTCCTTTGTCTATCTGATGGGAATGGTGCGATGAGCGCTGCAACCGACCATGACGAGGCCCACGGCAGCGAGCACGGCCATGGCTCGAAGAAGAGCTATCTCGTCGGCTTCGCTTTGTCGGGGATCCTGACCTTTATTCCCTTTTGGCTGGTGATGGCCAAGCCCGTCGGCAATCCGGGCCTGGTCGCGATCCTGATCATTCTGTTCGCGGTGGCGCAGATCCTCGTTCACACCGTCTGCTTCCTTCACGTCACCACCAGCGGGGAGGGCGGCTGGACCCTGCTCGCCTATGCCTTCACCACCGTGCTGCTGGTGATCACCATCGCGGGGTCGATGTGGATCATGTATCACCTCAACACCAACATGATGCCCGGGATGATGACCGGCGAGGTCAGCACCACGCCGTGAGCGCGCACCGGGGCAAGCGGTGGTTCCTGCTTGCCCTGTGCGGGGTGTTCGCGCTGCTCTTCGCCGGGCTCGGCGTCTGGCAGGTCGAGCGGCTGCGGTGGAAGACCGATCTCATCGCGCGGGTCGATGCTCGCCTCGCCGCCGAACCGGTGCCGCTCGCCCGGGGCGAGACGTTCGTCGGCACGGATGCCGAATATCTGAAGGTTCGAGTGACCGGACGCTTCGATCACGGCAAGGAAACGCTGGTCGATGCGCTGACCGAGCGCGGTAAGGGCTATTGGGTGCTGACGCCGCTCAGGACCGCCGAGCGGACCCTGCTCGTCAATCGCGGCTTCGTCCCGAGTGACCGGGCGAAGCCCGCGACCCGCGCGGTGGGGCAAATCGCGGGCGAGGTGACGGTCACCGGCCTCATTCGCCTGACCGAGCCCGGCGGCCGCTTCCTTCGCGCCAACCGGCCGGGGGCCGACCTGTGGTATTCGCGCGATGTCGCCGCCATCGCCCGAGCCCGTGGCTTCGGTCGCGTCGAGCCTTTCTTCCTCGACGCCGACGCGTCCCCCAACCCCGGTGGGCTGCCGATCGGCGGACTGACGGTGGTGCGTTTTCGCAATTCCCACCTCGTCTACGCACTGACCTGGTTCGCGCTGTCGGCGCTCAGTCTGTTCGGGCTGGTGCTGACCTGGAAAAGCAAGCACAAGCGAGGGTGATGGACGTGCCCCTGCTCGCCCTGTCGCGAAGTCCGGTGCGGCTTCCCGGTCGAAGCCCCCGTGATGCGGTGGTCGAGAACATGCGACTGCTGGTCCAGCTCCGCTGGATCGCGGTCGCGGGGCAGGTGCTGGCGATCCTGGTCGCGCATCACCTCCTCGGCGTCGTCCTGCCGATCGAGGCCATGCTGAGCATTGCCGGGCTGCTGGCGCTGGGAAACCTTCTGTTCACGGTGACTCTGCGCGAAGCATGGGTGGTGCCGGGAGAGCTGCTGCTGGCGCTGTTGCTCGACATGGCCGCGCTGACCGCCCAACTCTATCTCAGCGGCGGCACCCGCAATCCTTTCATCTCGCTCTACCTGCTGCAGATCGTGCTCGGCGCCATTCTGCTGCCCGCAAGCCGCGCCTGGCTGCTGGTCGCGGCCTCGATCGCCGCTTTCTTTTTCCTGGCGACCTATCACTTGCCGCTCAACTTTCCGCCGCAGCTTGCCGACGAGATCGATCTGGCGCTGATCGGGCAGGAGATTGCGTTCGTGATGGTGGCGGTGCTGCTGGTGCTGTTCATGACCCGCATCAGCCGCAACCTGCGCGCCCGCGACGATTATGTGGCGGAGCTTCGCCAGCGGGCGGCGGAAGAGGATTCGATCGTCCGCATGGGCCTGTTCGCGAGCGGCGCCGCGCATGAATTGGGCACGCCATTATCCTCGCTGTCGGTCCTCGTCGGCGACTGGCAGCGCGACCCCGAGCTTACCCGTGACGAGCGGTTTCGCGAGGAGCTGACCGACGCCAGCCGTGCGGTCGAGCGCTGCCGTGAGATCGTCAGCGACATCCTCGACACCTCCGGCCTGCCGCGCGGCGAAGCGATGGCCAGCCTTGCCGCCGAGAGCGTGCTGGCGGACCTCGTCGCCGACTGGCAGGCGCTGCATGAGCATGTGCCGCTCGATGCCCAGTTCGAGACGGTGCGAGGCGCGCGGATCCCAGGCGAGCCGGCCTTGCGCCAGGCGCTGTGGAGCCTGCTCGAGAATGCCGGTGAAGTGTCGCCCGGCGGGATCGCGATGCACGCCTCGGTCGAAAGCGAGCAATTGCTGGTCGATATCGTCGACGACGGCCCCGGCTTCGCGCCGCAGCAGCTGGCCGCGCTCGGGCAGGCCTCGCGCTCGGTCAAGGGTGCCGGCCACGGCCTCGGGCTGTTCCTCGCCGCCAGCGTCGCCCGGCGGCTGGGGGGGTCGCTGAGCGCCGCCAATCGGGCCGAAGGCGGCGCGTCGGTTCGGCTCGCGCTCCCGCTGGTCGGCTCGGAGCCAAAGCCATGAGCGGCACGCCCGGACGGCTGGTTATCGTCGAGGACGACGAAGATTTCGCCCGCACGCTGGCCCGCTCGTTCGAGCGGCGCGGTTATGCGGTGCGCACTGCGATCGGTCCGGTCGAGCTTGGCGCGTTGCTGGCCGAAGAAGAGTTCGACTACGCAGTCGTCGATCTCAAGCTTGGCACGCATTCGGGCCTGCCCTGCGTCGCCGCGATCGCCGAGGCCGATCCCTCCACGCGGATCGTCGTCCTGACCGGGTTCGCCAGCATCGCCACCGCGGTCGAAGCGATCAAATTGGGTGCTGCCCACTATCTGCCCAAGCCCAGTAACACCGACGACATCGAGGCGGCTTTTGGCCGGTCGGCCGGCAATTCCGCCGTGCCTGTCGATGGTCGCGCGACGTCGCTTCGGACGTTGGAATGGGAAAAGATCAACGAGACTTTGATCGCCACCGGCTTCAATATCTCGGAAACGGCGCGCCGGCTCGGCATGCACCGCCGCACACTCGCCCGGAAGCTCGAGAAACGACCGGTCCGCTAGCCGTCGAGAGCAGGCGGGCGGGCTGGCACCAGCGGTGCGCCATGTGGCCGATCGGCGACACTGCCGTTCAATCGGGCGCTAGCCCGGCAGGGGGTGACACGATCGTTCCTCTGGCGCATTGGCAACGTGGAGCAACCGGGAACGCCTTCTTTTGCGACGTTATTTTCTGATTTCCTACCGAACGGCCCTGCTGGCCGGCAGCGCCACTTTGTTTCTCTTCGCTTCGCCGGTCGCCGCGCAGGTGAAGCGCCCGGAGCCGACGCGCCCGGTCTGCGCGCCCGAGCCGCCCACCGTCGCACCGGCTCCGCCAGCGGGCGCGAACCTGCCCGAGGTCGATCCGATCATTTGCCAGGAAGAACTGGCCAAGGAAGTCCCGCCGCTCGGGGCCGACGACCCGGCGCTCAGCGGTCCGCTGGAAAGTGTCGCCGAGTTCGAGGCGCGGCTTCGGGCGCAGGAAGCGGCCGGGCTGGGTGTCGCGCCGACCGCCGATCCCGAGCTGTCCCAGCCGCTGCCGCCCTTGAGCCAGTTCGACGTCCGCGAAGTCGAGCTCGCGCAGCCCGAGCCGACCGAGGCGGCGCCCGAGCTTCGCTATGCGGTGCGGATCGACGGTCTCGCCGAGGCCGATGCGCTGACCGACGTCGACATGCAGGGCGAGTTCGACAGACTGTCGGCACTCGACGAAGGCGACGGCAAGGCGGCGAACGAGGCGATGCTGTCGGCGCGGTTGACAGAGGACAGCAAGCTGCTTCAGCGGATCCTTCAGGCCGAAGGCTGGTACGACGGCGCGGTGCAGACCAGTATCGAGCGGGCGCCGAGCGAAACCGGCGGGCAGGTCACCGCCGTGCTGCAGGTGTCGCCCGGCACGCGCTACACCATCGGCACCATCGCGGTTGAGGCCGATTCGCCGACCCCGCCGGACCTCATCACCAGCAATCTTGCGCTCAAGGTCGGCGAGCCGATCGTCGCGCAGCGCATCCAGGGTGCCGAGGCCAATCTCGCCATTGTCCTTCCGCAGGAAGGCTATCCCTTCGCCACCGTCGGGCAGCGAGACGTGCTGCTCGATCCCGACACCCATCTTGGCGATTACACGCTGCCGATCACGCTTGGCCCGCGGGCGCGATTCGGCGGGTTCCGGACGACGGGCGACTTGGCGTTCGGGGCGAGCCATGTGAAGACCTTGTCGCGGTTCAAGGCCGGTGAGCTTTACGACAGCCGCGATGTCGACGACCTGCGCGAGGCATTGGTCGCCACCGGACTGTTCACCACCGTCGCGGTCGAGCCCGAGCGCAGCGGGCAGCGCAATCCCGACGGGACCGAGACGGTGACCATGCTGGTGACGCAGGATGCCGGCCCGCCGCGCACGCTGGCGGCGAGCGCGGGTTATGGCACGGGGCAGGGGTTCCGGGTCGAGGGCAGTTGGACCCACCGCAACCTGTTCCCGCCCGAGGGCGCGTTGATAGCCAGCGCGGTGGCGGGCACGCAGGAGCTCGGCGCGAGCGCGATCTTCCGCCGGTCCAACGCGGGCAAGCGCGACCGTACCTTGCAGGCGGGGATCGAGGCGCGGCGGAGCGACTATGACGCGTTCGAAGCGCTGACCGGGCGGATTTTCGGGCGGTTGAGCTACGACAGCACGCCGATCTGGCGGAAGACCTTTACCTGGGGGATCGGCGCCGAAATTCTCGGTACGATCGAAAAGGATTATAATTTCGCGCTGGGCCGCCGCGACGACCGCAAGTTCCTGATCGGCGCGCTGACCGGGCAGGTCGGCTTCGACAAGACCGACAGCCTGCTCGACCCGACCAAGGGGTTCCGGGCGCAGATCCTGGTGCAGCCCGAAGGCGCGCTGAGCGATGGCTTCCGTCCGTATGTGCGCAGCCAGCTCGACGGTAGCGCCTATCATCCGGTCGGAGACAGCATCGTGATCGCGGGCCGCGCCCGGGCGGGCACCACGCTCGGGATCGATCGCTTCCAGCTGGCACCGTCGCGGCGAACTTACGCTGGCGGCGGCGGGTCGGTGCGCGGCTTTGCGTATCAGCAGCTCGGACCCAAGGACCCGGACGGGCGGCCGCTTGGCGGGCTGAGTCTGGTCGAGGCGGCGGGCGAAGTACGCTATCGCTTCGGCGACTTCGGCGTGGTCGGCTTTGTCGACATGGGCCAGGTCTATGAAGACCGGGTGCCGACCTTCAAGGACCTGCGCACCGGCGTCGGGATCGGCGCGCGCTACTATACCAGCTTCGGGCCGCTGCGGGTCGATGTCGCGACGCCGCTTGGCCGGCGTGCGGGCGAGAGCCGGTTCAACGTCTACATCTCGATCGGCCAGGCCTTCTGATGAGCGAGACCGCCGCCACCGCCGACGGGCTGACCGAAGAGACGGTCGTCATCCGCCGCCACCGCAACTGGCCGCTGACCATCGCCAAGGTGCTGCTGGGCATCGTCGTTGCGCTGGCCCTGCTGGTGCTGGCGCTGTTCGCCTTTATCAACACCGACCCCGGGCGCCGCTTCGCTGCTGACCGGATCGAGGCGCTCGAATTCGCCAACGGGATGAAGATCGGGGTGGGGCGGATCGACGGTTCGCTGACCGGCGCGTCGACCATTCACGACTTCACGCTGTCCGATCCGAAAGGTGTGTTCTTTCAGGCACCGCTGGTGCGGCTCGACTGGCGGCCGCTCGATTATCTCAACAACCGGGTCGATATTCGCAGCCTGATCGCGCCGACCGCCACGCTGGCGCGCCTGCCCGAGTTCAAGGCTTCTCCGCCGAGCGACGGGCCGCTGCTGCCCGACCTCGACATCGACATTGGGCGGCTGAAAGTCGACCGCTTGATCATCGGCCCGTCGGTGACCGGTGAAGAGCGGGTCGGGTCGATCGACGGCCGGGTCCGAATTGCCGACCGCCGCGCGCAGGTCACGCTGCAGGCGGCGGTGATCGGCGGCGAGGGCCGCGCCGGTGGCGACCGGCTGGCGCTCAACCTCGATGCCGTGCCCGACGACAACAAGCTGACGCTCGACGCCTTTGTCAGCGCGCCGGCGGGCGGGGTGCTGGCGACGATGTCCGGGCTGACTGCGCCGGTCCGCGCGCGAGTGCAGGGCAGCGGCGACTGGAAGAAGTGGGACGGGCGGTTGCTCGCCGACATGGACAATCAGCCCTTCGCTCGGCTGGTGCTGAGCGCGCGCGACGGGACGTTCGGGGTGCGCGGGCCGACGCGGGTGGCGCGGCTGGTCGAGGGGCCGACGGCGGCGCTGCTGGGGCCGATCACCAATGTCGCGGTGCAATCGACCTGGGCCAATCGCCGTGCGGACTTGAACGGCCGCTTCTCGAGCGATGCCTTTACGCTCGTCGCCAACGGCGTCGCCGACCTCGGCCGCGACCGGTTCGAGGAGATGAAGCTCAATTTCGGCCTGCTGAAGCCGCAGGTGCTGGCGCCCAACTTTGCCGGGCGCGACCTTCGCGCCGCGCTGACGCTGAACGGGGCGCTCAGGCGGCCCACGGTCGATTACCGCATCAATGCGGCGACGCTGGCCTTCAACGACATGGGCCTGCAGGCCTTCGATGCGCAAGGGCAGGCGCGGTTCGACAAGAACCAGATGATCGTCCCCATCGCCGCCACCGCGCGGGCGATCACCGGGCTCGACGTCGCGGCCGGGGGCGCGATCACCAACGTCCGGCTCGATGGCGATCTGGCGGTCGACTGGCCGCGGATCGTGTCGGACAATCTGCGCATCCGTTCGAACCGGATCGACGCCAAGGCCATCGTCCTCGCCGACGTCGCCAAGGGCCTCTATACCGGCGCGATCGACGGCCGGGTCAACGATTACCGGATCGACAGCGTCGGCATCTTCAACATCGTCACCAACGCCGATGTGAAGACGGTACCGAGCGGCGGCTTCGCGCTGGTCGGGCGGGTTCGCGCGCAATCAACGCGGCTGTTCAATGACGGCGTGCGTAGCTTCCTCGGCGGCAATGTCGTGACATCGAGCGATGTCGCTTACGGCACCGACGGTTTTATCCGTTTCTCGCGGCTACGGCTGAATGCGCCGCTGTTGCGCGTGACCGACGGGCGGGGGAGTTATTCGCCCGACGGCCGGATCGAGCTGCGCGCTCAGGGCGTGTCGCAGCAATATGGGCCGGTTGGCGTCCAAGTGGCCGGCACCGTCAGCAACCCGCGTGCGATCGTCACTGCGGCCAATCCCGGCTTCGGGATCGGCATCGCCGGCCTCACCGCCGACATCCGCAGCACCGGCAACGCCTACGCCATCCTTGCGCGCGGGCGGAGCGATTACGGCGATTTTACCGCCGACGTATCGGTCCAAACCGCGGCCGGGCCGCTGACGATCGACATCCGCCGCGCGACGCTGGCAGGGATCAATGTGCAAGGCCGGGTCAGGCAGACACCGGCGGGGCCATTCGCCGGGCAGCTCAATGCGCAAGGCCAGGGGATCGGCGGGGTCGTGCGGTTGGCGGCGGCCGGGCGGTATCAGCAGGCGATCATTAACCTCCGCGCGCGCAATGCGCTGCTGCCCGAGCCGGCGGGCATCGCGGTCGGCGCGGCGATCGTCGATGCGCGCGTCATCCTTTACGACCAGCCCGAGATCGTCGCCGACGCGCAGATCGCCGACGCGCGCTTCGGGTCGACCAACATCGCGGCGCTGCGCACGATCATCAATTATCGTGGTGGGCAGGGCTTTGCCCGCGGTGTCGCCGAGGGAACGTCGGGCGTGCCCTTCCGCATGGCCTTCAACAGCGAACTGACCCCGCAACTGTGGCGCGCGTCGCTCAAGGGCCGGGTCAACGGCATCGACGTCCGCACCGAGAGCCCGGCGCGGATTGTGCCGCGAAACGGCACCTACGAACTGCTGCCGACCCGGCTCGCCTTCGATCGGGGCAGCATGCGGCTGGCCGGCAGCTATGGCCGCGAGCTCAGTCTGCAAAGCCGGATCGATGCGGTCGACATGAGCCTGATCAACGTCTTCGCGCCCGGCCTCGGCATCGGGGGTGCCGCGACGGGAAGTATCGATTTCGTTCAGAGCGGCAACGCCTTCCCGCGCCTCGACGCGAGTCTTGCGATCCGCAATTTCACCCGCACCACCGCGGCGTCGGTCAGCCGCCCTCTCGACGTCAATCTGGTCGCCAGGCTGGCGCCGGGCACCGGTACCCTCAACGCCGTGATGCGGACCCGCGGCACGGTGGTCGGACGGGTTCAGGCCGCGATCCAGCCGCTGGGGTCGGGCAGCTGGACCAGCCGCATCGCCGGCGCGCCGCTGACCGGCGGGATCCGCTACATCGGCCCGGCCGACGCCTTGTTCTCCTTCGCGGGACTTGCCGACCAGAGCCTGTCGGGCTCGCTCGGCGTCGCCGCCGATTTCGGCGGTCGGGTCGATCAGCCGAGCCTCGCCGGCGTGGTACGCGGGCGCAATCTGACCTACGCCAACGCCACCTATGGCACCCGCATTACCGACATGGCCCTGCAAGGCCGCTTCACCGGCGAGCGATTGCAGATCGACCAGCTTACCGGCCGAGCGGGTGGCGGCACGGTGGCCGGAAAGGGCTATGTCAGCCTTGCCGCCGCGAGCGGCTATCCGGCCAATTTCGACCTGTCGCTCGACAATGCGCGGCTGGCCGACAGCGATGCGCTGCGGGTGACGGCGACCGGCAATGTCCGGCTGATCAAGGCCGCCAACCAGTCGCCGGTGCTGAGCGGCACGGTACGACTGCCCGCGACGCGCTATCAGATCGTACGGCAGGGATCGGCCCAGGTGCCCGAGTTGACCGGCGTCCGGTTCAAGCCGCCGAGGGGCCGCCCGCGGGTCACCGGCGATGCCGCGCCGCAATCGGCCGCCGCCAGCTTCGGCGACGTCCGCCTCGACCTCAACATCGTCGCGCCGGGGCAGCTGTTCGTGTCGGGCATGGGTCTCGAAAGCGAATGGCGCGCCGACATGCGGGTGACAGGCACCAGCCAGGCACCGCGGATCACCGGTGACATCAATCTCGTGCGCGGCACCTTGGGCTTCGCCGGCCGCTCGTTCGAGCTTCAGGAAGGCACCGTGCGCTTCATTGGCGGCAGCGCGTCGGACGCGACGGTGACGATGAGCGCGACTGAGACGATCGAGGATGTCGACGTAACGGTGAATGTCGTGGGCTCGGCGCTCGACCCGCGAATTACGTTCAGCAGTTCGCCCGGCCTGCCGCAGGACGAGATCGTGTCGCGCATCCTGTTCGGCAATTCGGTCGGGCAGCTGTCGGCGATCCAGGCGGTGCAACTGGCGGCTTCGCTCAACACGCTGCGCGGGTCGGGCGGGGGCGGGCTCAATCCGCTCGGCAAGCTGCGCCAAGTGGCGGGCATCGACCGGCTGCGCATCCTCGGGCCCGACGATACGCAAGGGCGCGGCACGGCGCTGGCGGCGGGCAAGTATATCGGCGACGACATCTATCTCGAGGTCGTGACCGACGCCCGCGGCTTCACCGCGACCCAGCTTGAAGTGACGCTCAGCCGGAGCCTGTCCATCCTCAGCCAGGCGGGAGGATCGAACAGCACCAACGTCAACGTGCGCTATCGGAAGACCTATTGATGCGCGTCGCGGCGGTGGCGGCGTGCGCGCTGGCGGTCGCGGCGTGCGGGGACCGGCGGAGCTTCGACGAGCGATATAACGACGCAGGAAGCGAGCTCGAGCAGCGCGCGCGCGCGATCGATCAGAATATCGTCAATGAGCTTCCGGCCGAAGAGCCGGCTGAAGGCAACAGGGCTAGTTGATCAGCTCAGCCATTCTGCCGTCAGCGTGCCGCGATGGCCGTCGGGTGCCAGGGCCGTGCGCAGGGCTTCCAGCAGCGGCGGCAGTTCCTGCATGAACGCATAGGGCGGGTTGACGATGAACAGCCCAGCTCCGTTGTAGATGCCGGGCTGGTCGGCATCGTAGAGCCAATGTTCGATGGTCAGCAGCTTCGGCAGGCCGATGCGGCGCAGCTGCTGCTTCCATCGCTGGTGCGTCTCGCGATCCTTCAGCGGATACCAGACGACGGTGACGCCGTGCGACCATTTGCGATGGGCGGCGGCGAGGGTGGCAGTGATCCGCTCGCGCTCATCGGTCTTCTCGTAAGGCGGGTCGACCACCACTACCCCGCGCGGCGTCTTGGTCGGCAGCATCGCCAGCCATAGCTCGTAGGCGTCGCGCCCGTGCACGGCGGCGGGCGTCCCGCGCATCGCCCGGCGAAGGGCGGCGATGTCTTCGGGATGTTTCTCGTTGACGATCAGCACGTCCTGCGGCCGCAACAGCTGCGCCAGCACGTGCGGCGAGCCCGGATAGAGATGCCCGTCGGTCCCGCCGTTCGCCGCTCTCACTGCTGTACGATAATCGTCGAGGAGAGGGTTCTTATCGGTCAACGCGCGCACCACGCCGTGCTCCGCCTCGCCGGTCCGCTGCGCCGTGTCGTCCTGGAGATCGTAGAGCCCGCAGCCGGCGTGCGTGTCGATCAGGGTCAGCGCGCCGGGCTTTTGCTGCAAGGCGCGGATCAGCGCGATCAGCAAGCTGTGCTTGACCACGTCGGCGCTGTTTCCAGCATGAAAGGAATGGCGATAGTTCATCGGCGGTTCGCCTATAGCCGGGCGCTCGCCGGCAGCTAGACCGAGATTTCAGTGACGTCGCCGGGCGCGATGCCCTCGAGCGTCCAGTCGCCGACCGACCAGCGCACCAGCCGTAGCGTCGGCAAGCCCACCGCCGCGGTCATTCGCCGCACCTGCCGGTTGCGTCCTTCGCGAATGGTGATGCGCAGCCAGTCGTCGGGAATCGCCTTGCGCACCCGGATCGGCGGGTCACGTGGCCACAGTCGAGGATCGTCGATGCGTTCGACCTCGGCGGGGCGGGTCGGACCATCGTTGAGCTCGACCCCTTGGCGCAGGCGCTCGAGCTGATCGTCCTTGGGGTCGCCTTCGACCTGCACGAGGTAGGTCTTGGGCAGCTTGAACCGCGGGTCGGCGATGCGCGCTTGAAGCCGCCCGTCGTCGCACAGCAAGAGCAAGCCCTCACTATCGCGGTCGAGCCGTCCGGCGGGATAGAAGCCTTTCACCGCGATATAGTCGGACAAGGTCGGCCGGCTGGTCGGCGATCCGCGATCGGTGAATTGCGACAGGACCCCGAAGGGCTTGTTGAACAGGATCAGCCGAGCCACCCGCCGGCCTTTATCGAGGGCGCGCGGGAATGTCTCCTGCACCCAGGCGATGGCCGGGGGGCTTGTGGTGAACGCCCGTTGTGCTCGATACACGACCCCTCTGCTCGCCCTTGCCCGGATGCCCATGAGTGAGATTTGGCTTTGCCTGGCAGGCCTTCTTGCCGGACTGATCAATGCCATCGCGGGTGGTGGCCCGCTGTTGACGCTTGCGGCGCTCACGGCGGTCGGGATCGATCCGCGCACGGCGAATCTCACGTCCACTGTGGCGCTGTGTCCCGGGCAGCTTATCGCAGGTTTCCGCGCCCGCCGCGCACTTGATGCCCTGAACGGCGATGGGACGTCTCGGCAGGTCGTGCCGTTGCTGGCCCTGGTCGGCGGGGCAATTGGCGGACTGCTGCTGCTGTGGACCCCGCCCGCCGGCTTCGCTGCCATCGTGCCCTGGCTGGTGCTGCTCGCCACCGCGCTCTACGCCTGGGGTGGGCATCGCATGGAGGCCAACTCGCGGCCGCGCCTGTCCCGGCCGGTACTGCTCGCCGCGCTGTCGCTGTCGTCAATCTACGGCGGCTATTTCGGCGGTGGGAACAGCTTCGTCGTGCTGGCGCTGCTCGGACTTGCGGGGCTTGGCGACCAGGACGGCGCCAATGCCAAAAACGCCGTGATCGCGTGCATCAATCTTGGCGCGGTGCTGGTGTTCGTGCCGTCGGGCGAGATCGCCTGGCATGCGGCCATCGCGGTGGGGCTTGGCGGAGTGGCGGGGTCATGGGCGGGGTCGCGCCTGTTACCGGCGATCCGCCCGGCCGTGTTGCGGCCCTTCATTATCCTCTGCGGTCTGTTCCTCGCTACCTGGTACTTCGCGACCTAGCGGCGGCGGAAATCGGCGGGCACCAGCCCGTGCCGCGTCATCTTGTCGTACAACGTCTTGCGCGGCAGATCGAGCTTCGCGCGGGCGGCTTCGACATCGCCCCTGGCCTCGCTCAGCACCGACCGGATGTAATCGGCTTCGAACCGTGCCACCGCTTCGCGCAGACCCTCGTCCTGCGCCAGCGCGCCGTCCGACAGGCCGCCGAGACCGAGGACCACCTCGTCCGCAATCGACTGCAATTCGCGAACGTTGCCCGTCCAGCGATGCGCGCGCAGTCGGGCGAGGAAATGCAAGGGGATCTCCGGCACGGCGACCTTGGCGCCCCGCGCCGCTTCGTGGAGGAAGGTCCCGAACAGCATCGTCACGTCCTCGAGCCGTTCGCGCAGTGGGGCGATCTCGACCGTCAGTCCTTTCAGGCGGTGGAACAGGGCCTTGCTGAAGTCGCCTTGCTCGACCGCCGCGGCCAGCGCGGGGTCGGCGGTGGCGATGATCCTCGCTTCGATCTGCTGCGGAAAGGGACTGCCCACCGGTGTCGCCTGGCCGCTGTCGAGGAGGTGCAGGATGGCGGGCTGCAAATCGGGCGGTAGACGCTCGATGCGGTCAAGCACCACCGTCCCGCCGCCGGCGCGGCGCAGCACGCCGGTTCGCGGCAAGGCAGCACCGGGCAGCGCGTCGCTGGCACAGCCGAACAGCTGGACGCCAAGCTCCCGCGTCGAAAGCCCGCCGCAGTCCACCGTGATAAGCGGCTGCTGCGCGCGATTCGACAAGCGGTGAAGAAGCGCGGCGCAGCGGCTTTTTCCGGTGCCGGTTTCCCCGACAAACAGGACAGGGCGGTCGGTGGCGGCAAGCTGGTCGAGCGCGGCCCGGACCCGGGTGATGGATTTGGAGGTGCCGATGAGTTCGGTGCCGTGCCCGTCGCCCGCGCCCTCCTTCAGCGAGCGGTTCTCCAGCACGAGGGCGCGTTTTTCGAGTGCGCGGCGAACGGTTGGCAGAAGCTGGTCGGTGCTGAAGGGTTTGGGCAGGAAATCGTAGGCGCCGCGGCGCATGAGGTCGATCGCGGTCAGCATGTCGCCGTGCCCGGTGATCACCACCACCGGCAGGTCGGGATCGAGATCGTTCAGCCGCGCGAAGAGCGCCGTTCCGTCTAGCCCCGGCATCCTCAAATCGGTGATCACCATGCCCGGGAAATCGCGAGTGATCCGCTTGGCCGCGGCATTGCCGTCGGCAAAGTCGATCACGCGAAACCCGTCGAGCTGGAGCACCTGCACCAGTGAGGCGCGGAGATCATGGTCGTCGTCGACCACGGCCACGAGGTTGCAGTCGATGCTCATCCGGTGCGCTTCAGATCGATGCGAAAGGTCGTTCGATCGATCTCATCGTCCGCCAGCGAGAGGCGCCCGCCGAATTCGGACACGATGTCGCGGCTGATGAGGAGGCCGAGGCCGAGGCCTTCGCTCTTGGTCGAGGTAAAGGGCTGGAACAACTGCGCGCGTACCTCGGGCGAAATGGGCGGCCCGTCGTTGCTGACTTCGAGGCGGATGCAATCGGCATCGGCGAATGTCTCGACCCAGATTCGCGTGCCTTCGCCGCCAGCCTCCAGCGCGTTGCGAACGAGGTTCACCAGCACCTGCTCAAGCCGGACCTGCTCGGCCAGCACAGCAAGATCGGGATCGGGCAACGCGACGTCAAAGGTCGAGTTCGCGCGGCGTAGCGTGTCGCCCAGCAGCAGCGCCACGCCGTCTATCGCGTCGCCCAGTCGGACCGGCTCCAGCTTCCGCTCCGACCGCCGCGAGAAATTGCGCAATTCGCCAGTGATTCGGCCCAGCCGGTGGATGAGGCGCTCGATGTCGCTCATCGCCGTCTTGGCTTCATCGGGATTGCCGGCGTCGATCAGCATCTTGGCGCTGCCCGCCCGCATGCTGATGGCGGCGATCGGCTGGTTGATCTCATGCCCCACCCCGGCAACGACCTGGCCGAGCATGGACAAGCGATTGGCCTGTTCCAGCCGATTTTTGAGATCGTCGACCCGCCGCTGCTCTGCCTCGCGAGCTCGCGCTGCGGCAAGCCGGCGGCGGGCCGAGATGCCGAGGGTCGCAATTGCCAGAACCGCGCCCAAGAGGAGTAGGATCAGAAGCGCGCTGTTGCGGGCCGCGGCGGCCGCCCCCGCGATGGGGGACAATACCGAAAGGCGAAATGGCGGCGCGGCAGGGACGGTTACAGCTAACAATTTTTCCCCGTGCCACCTTCCTGTGGAAGTGACCCTCCCGGCCGCAAAGTCGGGATGCATGGCGAGCGGCAGATCGGTAGTCGTGAACCTCGCCCGCATTGCCTCGCGCCGCCGGGGATCGAGCGAACGCACTGTGCTGAAACGAAGCGCGGGCCTGCTGGTAACGAGAATGAGGCCGTCGGGATCGGTGACGAATGCTTCGCCGATGGTCCGCGCCCATTCCTGCTCCATCCGGTCGAAGCGGATCTTCACCACCAGCACGCCGCTGGCGCCGCCGGGCCCGTCGATCCGCCGCCCGAGGAACAGCCCGGGGATGCGGCTTCGAGTGCCGAGCCCGAACTGGCTCGACGCGCCTTCCGTCATCGCCTGCGAAAAATAGCGGCGGAAGGCATAATTATCGCCGACGAAGCTGTCGGGCTGGCGCCAGTTACTGCTGACCACCGTCGTGCCGCGGCGGTCCATCAGGTAAATGACCGACGTCTCGAGCCTTGCACTGAGTGTCGCCAGCCGCTCGTTCAGCCGCTCAACTGCCCGGGGATCGTTGGTTTCCAGCACCCGGCTGACTTCGGGATCGGCCGAGAGCGTGGTCGCGACCAGTTCGAACATGTCGATCTGGCGGGAGAAATTGGCGGCGGCGAGTGTCGCCACGGTGGTCAGTCGCTGGCGCTCTTCAGCTACCGCGCGATCGACCGCGATGCGCTGGCTGATCCACAGCAATGCGCCGACCGCCGCCAGCAAGGCGATTATCGCCGCGATACGCCTGGTCGTGAACCCCCGGGCCTCCACACCACCATCCTACCGACCGCCATGCGAAGAGCCAGCGTTTGTGCGAAATTTCGCACGCGCCATTTGTGGTTCTAAAAAATAGCAAGCAGGAACAGTGCTTTAGCAAGCCCTTTGTTGCTGTTGCACAGACCTCAGTCAACAATATCCTCGGCATAGACTCGAGGAGGAGTCCGGTATCGCTATTCCACTGCACACGGCCTCGGCACCCGCCGGGCCGAAAGGCCGCCTGATCGGCCAGCTCTACGTCCAGGTGCTGATCGGCATCGCGCTGGGCGTCACCGTTGGTATCGTCTGGCCAAGCTTCGGCGCCCAGCTTGAATGGATCGCCAAGCTCTTCGTCGCGCTGGTCAAGATGATTATCGCGCCGGTCATTTTCCTGACCATCGTTACCGGCATCGGCGCGCTGACTCAGGTTTCCGAGGTCGGCCGCGTCGCGGGCCGCGCGATGACCTATTTCCTCGCGGTGTCCAGCCTTGCGCTGGTTGTCGGCTTGATCGTCGCCAACGTCGTCCAGCCGGGCGCGGGCATGAACGTCGATCCCTCGACGCTCGATGCAAGCGCGGTCGCCGGCTATGCCACGCAAGCCGAGAAATCGACCGTTACGGGCTTCATTCTCGACATCGTGCCGACCACCGTCCTGTCCGCCCTGACCGACGGGTCAGTGCTTCAGGTGCTGCTGGTCGCCATCCTGTTCGGTGTCTCGCTGGCGATGGTGGGCGAGATCGGCAAGCCGATCCTGGCGCTGGCCGAATCGCTGTCGGTCGTGGTGTTCAAGCTGGTCGCTATCGTGATGCGCTCGGCTCCGATCGGGGCTTTTGCGGCGATGGCCTTTACCATCGGCAAATATGGCGTTGGGACCTTGCTTAATCTTGGGCAGTTGGTGGCGACCTTTTACCTGACCTCGGCTTTTTTCGTCGTTGTCATCCTCGGATTGATCGCACGGGCGGCCGGTTTCTCGCTGTTCGGGCTGCTGCGTTATCTGCGCGAAGAGCTGCTCCTGGTGCTGGGCACGTCGTCGTCGGAACCGGCGCTGCCCGGGCTGATGAACAAGATGGAGCGCGCCGGAGTTGCGAAGCCGGTCGTCGGGATCGTGGTCCCGACCGGCTATTCCTTCAACCTTGACGGAACCAATATCTACATGACGCTGGCGGCGCTGTTCATCGCGCAGGCGACCGGCGTCGACCTATCGTGGGGGCAGCAGTTCGCGCTCTTGGGTGTCGCGATGATCAGCTCCAAAGGTGCGGCCGGAGTGACGGGCGCGGGCTTCATCACGCTGGCCGCGACGCTGTCGATCATGCCCAGCGTCCCGGTCGCCGGCATCGCCCTCATCCTCGGCGTCGATCGCTTCATGAGCGAGTGCCGGGCCATCACCAATTTCATCGGCAATGCGGTGGCGACCATCGTCATCGCCCGGTGGGAAGGCGATCTCGACAACGAGCGCCTGCAAGCGGTGCTCAAGCACCCCAGGAAAGCGACCGCAGACGATTGGCCCAGCGAGAAGGAACTCGCTCAGTCCGCGCCGATCGATTGACGTCGGTAACAGTAACAGGGAGGAACACGTTGAACCGCAACCTCATGATCAAGGCGCTTCTCGCAGGCGCCTCCGGGCTGGGCCTCTTCGGCGCCGCTGCCGCATCGGCGCAGACCGCAGCACCGGCGTCTGCTCCCTCGACAGCAGCCACGCCTGCCGCCGAAGAACCCGGAGAGAATGAGGTGATCACCGTGGTCGGGTCGCGCGGCCGCCCGCGCACCGATGTCGAGCGCCCAGTCGCAGTTGACGTGGTCAGCGCCGACGAGCTTGCGAGCACCGGCCAGACCGATCTCGGCCAGCAGGTGCAGTTCACGTCGCCATCGTTCAATTCGTCAAAGTTCGGAATCAACGGCGCGACCAACTTCGCCGACCCGGCCTCGCTGCGCGGTATGTCGCCCGATCAGGTACTGCTGTTGGTCAACGGCAAGCGCCGCCACCAGTTTTCGGCGCTCAATCTCAACGTGTCGCCCGGCCTTGGTACCGTGGTCAGCGATTTGAACGCGTTGCCCAGCATGGCGGTGAAGCGGATCGAAGTGCTGCGCGACGGCGCCGCCGCGCAATATGGGTCGGACGCAATCGCCGGCGTCATTAATCTGACGCTGGCCGACAATGCCGAAGGGACGAGGGCCAATCTCACTTCGGGCATCCACAGCGAAGGCGACGGCTTCACCGTCAAGGCCGGGGTCAATCAGGGCCTGCGTCTCGGCGCCAACGGCTTCATCAATCTGACGCTGGAATATTTCCGCTCGCAGGCGACCAACCGGTCGGACCCGTATGACGGACCGCTTTATCCCACCGCGCCGTCACCCTTTACGGGACCGACCGCCGCATTCCCTTATACCACCGCCAATCCGCGCGTGGATCGCGGCATCTATCCGGCGACCGGCGCTTTCGTGGTCGGCAATTACGGGTCCAATCAAAACCGAACCTACCAAGGCTTCGTCAATTCCGAGCTTCCGCTGTCCGAAACGCTGACGGCCTATGCCTTTGGGGGCTATTCGCGAAAGGACATTCGCGCGTTCGGCTTCTTCCGCGCGCCCGCCACCTTCGCCAATTCAGCCCTCACCATTTTCCCTGACGGCTACATCCCGCGCCTTCCCGGTCGCTCGATCGACTATAGCGCGGTCGCTGGCCTCCGCTTCGATCTCGGACCGTGGAAAGTCGATGGAAGCTACGGCTATGGCCACAATCATCTCGACCAGAATGCGCTGAACACGGTGAATGCGTCGCTCGGCGCGGCCAGCCCGACAAGCTTTTACGTCGGCCGCACCAGTTTTGGGCAGCATGTCGCCGATCTCGTGGTGACCCGCGATTTCGGCATCGCGTTCGGGCTGCAGTCGCTGAACCTTGCGGCGGGCGTCCAATACCGCCGCGACAACTTCAAAGTCGATCGCGGCGATCCTGCCAGTTATGCGATCGGTCCGCTTGCGACGAGCGGCAAGGCGTCGGGATCGAACGGCCGCCCGGGATACGCTCCGCAGGACGAGAACGACCTCAGCCGCAGCAACGTCGGTGCCTTTATCGATGTCGAGGCCGACATCACCGAGGCGCTGCTGCTGACGGGCGCGCTGCGCTATGAAAAGTATAGCGACTTCGGCGGCAACTTGTCGGGCAAACTCGCTGGGCGCCTGAAGCTGAGCGAGATGCTGGGCCTGCGCGCAAGCTATAATCGCGGCTTCCGTGCGCCGTCGCTGGCACAGATCGGCAACCGGGTGAATACGTCCACGGTACAGAACGGCCTGATCCTGCAAACGCAGCAGATCTCGTCTGACGATCCGCGGCTGAAGACGCTCGGTATTCCGGATCCCAAGGCTGAGATCTCGAACAGCTATGCGCTTGGCATGACCGGAGAATTCGGCCGCCTTACGGCCACGCTCGATGCCTTTCAGATCGACATCAAGGATCGCATCGCGATCACCGACGGCATTCTTACCGCCAGTTACCCGGCGGTCGCGGCGCTGTTTCCAGGCGTTCGCGAAATCCGCTTTTTCACCAATCAGATCGACACGCGTACCCGCGGTGCCGATTTGGTCCTCACCTACCGTGCGCCGCTTCCCGGCGATGCGCGGCTCAACCTGACGTTGGCAGGAACCCACGCCAAGACCGAGGTCCGGCGGCAGAAGGCCACGCCGGCCGCGCTCCTGACGGGCGCTTCGGCGACGGTTCGTGCGGCGCCGCTGGTCGGCCTGACCGCGATCGAATTGATCGAAGTCGCGCAGCCGCGGACCAAGGTGCTGGGAAGCGCGGCGGTGGAAGTCGACCGCTTCACGCTGACGACCCGAGTCAGCTATTTCGGCAACGTCAAAGCTTTCTCGACCGGGCTCAGCGCAAACGACTCGAACGTGCGCTGCGACGCCGCCAACCGCTGCGTCCAGACCTTTAGCGGGAAAGCGCTCGTCGACCTGTCGGGCACCTACCAGGTCAACAAGCCGCTGTCGCTGACGGTAGGCGTCAACAACCTCCTCAACACCTATCCCGACAAATGGAACGCGCGCCGCTTCGGTTTTGCCGGAGAAGCCGGTTCCTACTCCAACGGGCAAACCCCCTACACCCGCAACGCGGGTCAGTTCGGCTTCAACGGGACCTATTATTACGCGAGCGCCAACCTCGATTTCTGACGGGTTCCTCGAGGCATGGCCCGCGGATATCCCCGCCGCGGGCCATGCTCGGTCAACGCCGCCGCAAAGGAGCGACGTCCGGCCGATCTACGTTGCGAATTAATGCTCGTCGGAGAGGCGATGACCGCTACCCGATGGGGACGGTCCAGATCGCAATGGTGAGACCGAGCGCGCCAAGGCTCACGAGCCAGGCAAATAAGCGCAGATTGATGCCTCTCGCGGCGATGACGACATGCGCTTCCATTCGCTTGTAAACCGCGGAGGCCCGTCGTTCCGCTGCGACGATGACGATTACGGACAGACATAGGAAACCGGTAGCGATCGCGCGCGGCACCCATTCGGGTGTCATGGTCGGAAACAGCCCCTTGAAGCCAACGCCGATCGCCACGCAGGCAAGGCTGGTGCGCATCCAGCTGCCGAAGGTTCGCTCGTTGGCGAGGATGGTGCGGTCCTCGGCAAGTTCGTTGCGAGAGGGATCGTCATCTGACGTCATGGGACGCTTACAGATCTCCGTTCAATGGCTGGCCTTTGCGCTCGTCGATCGAGACGCATGTGATCAGGCACCGCGCACTCCTTCGAGCAAACGCGGGTCGGGATTGCTGTCGGTCAGCACGCTGATGTCGCCCGTGGTCTCGAGCACCATCGCGGTGACCTCATCGACCGAATGCGCGCCCGATTTGCGGATCCGCTCCAAGAGGGTCGAGCGGGTTACCCGGGCGTCGCGCATGGCTTCGTCGAGGAAGCGTCCGTCACGCATCAGAAGCCGTGGCTCGTTATCGATGGCTTTTTGAAAGCGTCGCGAGAAGAGTCGTCCCTTGGCGAGCGCGAACTGGACTAAAAAGACCGCGCCGATGGCCGCCATCGCGCACAGATATTCCGCCCATTCGCTGCGCGTTCCGGCCTGCGCGATCAGGGAGCCTGTAGCGATGGTGGCCGCGAAATCGAATGCCGTGGCCTTGCTGAATGCGCGCAAGCCGACCAGCCGCGCCAGGATCAAGGTCCAGGCGATCGCCCCCGCCGTGAGGAGCAGCGCGCCGGCAGCAGGGGCGGCGGGGCCAAGGCTTTCGAACAGGTTCATCGCTCAACTCTGACCTGAGGCGACGCTTGGCTGCGAAGACGGCAATGGCGATGGCCCGGCTTGCAAGGGCATCGGCGACGCGTCCGTTACGCTGCCGGGCGGCCGCTCGGCGAGGTAGCGTTCGAAATTGCGGCGGAGGGAAAGCATTCCGGACTCGCCGGGGTCGAGCCTGCGGCGGCAGAAGGGGCCGGCCACCCCTGCGACGGCGAGCGTCCGCCCGTCCTTACGCAAGGGAAGGAAAAGCCAGTCGGACGCGCCATGCTGTCCCGATCCGATGCCGGCAGGTTCTCCGCTTTCGAGGCAGGCGTCGATCGCCATGATGTCGATCACTTCTAGATGTGCTGGCCACGGGACTCCGGCGACAGGCACCGCGCCCTTTTCGCCCTGCTCGATATAAACGACATTGAGCCCCAGACGCGCGGCGGCTTGCTGACAGATCTGCTGCGGGCTGATCAGCGGCCGTCCGGCAAGACCCAGACGCGCGGCGTCGATGACTTCGGGCGACTTGGATTTCGATGCTCGCCAGAGGAAAACGGCAACAGCCGACGCGGCTACGACAAGAGCGACGATGGGAAGGGTCATTGCGTCCTTTCTAGGCTTCCAACGTTCGAGGGGGCCGCAAGTTCGGACGGCAATCGTGTCGGGCGGGGGCCGGGGGGATATGGACCGGGCCGGCCGCGTTCATCTTGAATGAGCATCGATACGGTCGGAAATGTCGCAAATTCCTTTCGAACGAACCCCGAAATCGCAATCGAGTTTGCGAGTACGGCGGGCCTGGTTGCGCTTGCGGTCTTGCTTGGGATCTATCTCGGCCGGCGCGCCGGTCCTCCGCTAGCCGACTGGTGGGCGCTAAAAGCGGGCGAGCGGGCAAGTGGCTTCGGCCCGCGTTTTGGCGATCTGCTACTCTATCTTTGCGTGTCGCTGTTGCTCGGCCTGCTACTCGAACTCCGGGAGTGGACGCTGCCCGCCAATCTGCTGCTCGGCTTGTCGTGGGGCCTTGCCACGGCGCTGCTGGTCTGGACGCTGACCAGCGGGCTGAGGATGCCGCGCTGGGCGGGTGCGATCCTTGCCGGGGCCGCCTTTGTCGCGGCGCTGACTCGGGCGATCAACGGGATCCGCTCGCTCGGTAGCATCCTTGAGGATGTATCCCTGCGGATCGGTGACCGCACCTTTACCCTGCTCGACGCCGCGACGCTGGCGATCTCGCTGCTTGTGCTGGCGGCCGTGATCCGGCTGGCGAGGCGGGTCATCTCCCATTCGATCGCGCGGACCGACAAGCTCGATTCCACCCAAAAGGTCCTTGCGCAGAAATTAGCCGGGATCGCGCTGCTTGCCGCCGCCTTTCTGATCGGGATCGACCTTCTCGGCATCGACCTCACCGCACTTGCGGTCTTCTCGGGCGCGGTAGGGCTCGCGATCGGCTTTGGTCTTCAGAAGACCTTCGGCAACCTCATCGCCGGGATCATCCTGCTGCTCGATCGGTCGATCAAGCCAGGCGATGTCATCTCGGTCGGTGAAAGCTTCGGGGCGATTAGCAAGATCGGGGTGCGGGCGGTGTCGATCGTCACCCGCGATGGCAAGGAGCATCTGATCCCGAACGAAAATCTGATGACGCAGGAAGTGGTCAACTGGTCTTACTCGGACACCAAGGTGCGGATCCACATTCCGGTCGGCGTATCCTACAATTGCGATCTCCCGCTGGCGCAGAAATTGATGATCGAAGCGAGCAAGCAGCCCGCCCGCGTGCTGCCCACGCCCGCTCCCGCGGTGTGGTTGAAGGGGTTCGGCGACAACAGCGTCGATCACGACATTTTGGTGTGGGTCGCCGATCCGGAAGCCGGGGTCGGCAATGTCCAGTCGGAAGTGCTGAACGCCCTATGGCGAATGTTCAAGGAGCATGGGATCGAGATTCCCTTTCCCCAGCGCGACCTGCACATCCGCTCGCTGCCCGACACCGGCCTCGCGCCGCCGGCCAAATCGACGGAGGATCAGGGCTCACCATCGTCGTGACCGGACGATGGGATGCGGTCTTCGTCGCCCGTTATCAGTCCGCCTCGACGTTTCTCGAGATGGTCAAGGATGAGGAATATCGCCACGCCGTGGTGCTGACCTCACGGCTGATCCGCACAACGCCGCGCGAGAAAGCCGCATCGTCGTTCGGTTAGGCTCTAGGAACCCCATTCGCCGAGAATACGCGATCCCGAAGCGTCGGTGATCGCCACTCGATCGACCGCGGCGCCGATCATGCACAGCGGACGCTCGTCGATGAGCCTTCCAGTGCACACGATCGCATTGCCCTGGCGCAACGGGGCCAAGCGGCCCGTGACCACGAGGCGAAGGCCCTTCGACAGATCGATCTCGCCCGGCGCGATGTTGGTGACCACCGTATAGGGTCGCCCGTTGCGGCGGGCGGCACGACGCGACCCGGGTTCGAACAGTTCGACCAAGGCGAGTGTCTTGCGGGCAGGGGGCGGCACGTTCGCCGTCTCCCCGCCGGCGGTGGCGGCATTATCGGACGCGATCACCGGCGATGGTGGACTGTTGGTGGCCGCTGATTCATCGGCAGGGTCGACTTGTTCGGTGGGCTGCGCTTGCGGCTGCGGCACTAGCGGGCAATCGGCAGTGCGCAGCCACGGCCGCTCGATCCAGAATCCTTCGGCCGCCTCATATTCGACGCCCTGGGCCGCCGCGCGCACTGGGGCGGCATCGGTCCAGACATTGGGTGTCACCGACACTCTCAGGGTTCCTTCCGCCGGGTCGTAGCTCCAGCGAAGCGGCGCTTCACTGCCGGTCTCGGCAGATCCGGTGCAGCCGAAGGGAAGTTGCAGCGTGAAGCGGCGGCCGACGAGCTTGCTGTCTTCGGGTGACACCGTCGCGCCCCTCGCATGCGCATCGGCAGCGCGCGCGGCCGCGTCGATCAGTTCTGCACGGCCAAGGGGGAGGACGGGCGCCGCTGCAACGGGCGGCGGGGGCAGGCGCGCCGGGACGGGCAGTTCCTCGATCGGCGCTTTCTCGGGACGCGCAATGAGAACCGCCGCAATCAGCAGCGCGATGAACACTCCTCCCGCCACCAGGGCCCGCCAATTCATGAGATCACGCTCATTCCGATCCTTTGTATCCGGCGCAGCCGAACCATCGCCGCTGGGCAGGTTTTTTCCAAGCCGTCGATCTCTCCTTGTCACATCAGGCATGCAGGCTGCAAAGATGCCGGCAATGACGCCGGACCAACTCGTCACCCTTCTGGTGCTTGCCGCCGTCGTCGCGGCATTGATCTGGGACAAAGTGCGCTCCGATGTCGTCGCGCTGGCGGGGGCCGCCGTGCTGCTGTTCAGCGGCGTGGTCAGGCCGAGCGAGGTTCAGGGCGCCTTTGCAAGTCCCGCGTTGATCGCGCTCGCCTCGCTTTTTGTTATTGTCTACGCGATGGAATTGTCGGGCCTGCTCGACCGCATGATCGTGGCGGCGGTGGGCCTGGGGCGAAGGCTCGGCGCGCTTGGAATGTGGCTGACCGTTGGCCTGTGCGGCGCGGCGTCGGCGTTTCTCAACAACACGCCCATCGTGGTTCTTGCGGCACCCGTGATCAAGGAAAGCGCCGAGAAGCTCGATCTCGATCCCAAGCGCTTTCTGATGCCCTTGTCCTACATGTGCATCCTCGGCGGTTGCTGCACGCTGATCGGCACCTCCACCAATCTCCTCGTCGCCGACATGGCGCGCGTTTCGGGTCAGGCGACCTTCGGTTTGTTCGAGATCACGCCCGTCGGGCTTTGCATCGCTGCGGTGGGAGGTCTCTATTTGCTTCTGGTCAGCGGGCGGCTGATCCGGGCGTCGACCACCGAGGAGCCGGCGCGTGGCGATTCAAACCAATTGATCGATATGTCCGGTGCGCAGGTCGGCACCCCCGATGTGTTTCGGCCCCATGTCGAGTTCGATCGTCGCCGTGCGGCCATTTCGATGCTGGTCTTCGTCGGGGTGATCGCCGCGGCTGGTGTCGGCATCGCGCCGATCGCGGCGGCAGCCTTTGCCGGAGCGGTGTTGTTGATCCTGCTGCGCGTGATCAGCGCCGATGAAGCCTACAAGGGTCTTCGCCCCGAAATCCTGCTGCTGATCGCCGGCATGGTGGTGCTCGGCATCGCGCTGGAGGAAAGCGGCCTTGCCAGCGCTGCGTCCGATGCGCTCGTGTGGGCGTCGGAACCGCTCGGCCCCGTTCTCGCGCTGGCGCTATTCTATGGCGCGACCTTGTTCCTGACCGAAGTGCTGTCGAACGCCACCGTCGCCGTCCTTTTCACGCCCGTCGCGGTCGCGCTGGCGGAAAGCCTCGGTGTCAGTCCGCGGCCGTTTCTCGTCGCCGTGATGATGGCGGCCAGCGCGGCCTTTGCGACGCCCTTCGGCTACCAGACCAACGTCATCGTCTATCAACTCGGCAAGTACAGTTATCTGGATTTCGTACGGGTCGGATTGCCGCTCAATCTCATTACCTGGGCGGTCGGAATGGCGGCCATCCTCACCTTCTTCCCACTGTAAATTCGCCTTTATCAGGCAAGCGCCACATCGCTTGACATAACATTAGAATCCTCTAAATAAGAGTAATCTTATGGAGGACGGCATGGACGTGGCGGCGTTGGCACAATTTGGCGCGCAGGCGGAAAAAGCCGTCGGCTTGCTGAAGTCGATGGCCAACGAATGCCGGCTGCTGGTGCTCTGTCACCTGGCAGCCGAAGGCGAGCTGTCGGTCGGGCAGCTGCAGGATCGCGTTGGGCTTGGCCAGTCCGCCCTGTCGCAGCACCTCGCCAAGCTTCGCGAGGAGGGCCTCGTCGCTACCCGCAAGGAATCGCAAACGGTATTCTACAGCATCTGCGACCCCAAGGCGCAGCAGGTGCTGGCGCTTCTTCACGATCTTTTCTGCCCCGAGCTTGGGGCCACCCAGTCCAGCAGGAGCTAGTCCGATGGCCAGCGCTTCGACCACCGATCCTCATATCGAGAACGCCGCCGCTCAGGTCGCGGACGTGCTCCACGGCGAACTTCGCGCGCCGCAAGTGAAAGCCTTTTTCGACGAGCCGACCTTTACCGTCAGCTATGTCGTCAGCGACGTGGCGACCAAGCGCGCGGCGATCATCGACAGCGTCTGGAACTTCGATCAGGCGTCGGGACGGACCAGCTTCGACAGTGCCGACAAGATCGTCGCCTATGTCGAGGAGCAGGGTCTGACGGTCGACTGGATCCTCGAGACCCACGCCCACGCCGATCACCTGTCGGCGGCGCCGTATCTCCAGCAGAAGCTCGGCGGGAAAATGGCGATCGGGCGCGAGATCGTGACCGTGCAGGGCGTGTTCGGAAAGATCTTCAACGAAGGTACCGAGTTCGCGCGCGACGGGTCGCAGTTCGACCGGCTACTCGACGACGGCGACGTGCTCGACATCGGCGGCATTCCGCTGATCGCGTTGCACGTGCCCGGGCACACGCCGGCCGACATGGCGTACGTCGTCGGCGACGCATTGTTCACGGGCGATACGATGTTCATGCCCGATTATGGCTCGGCCCGCGCCGACTTCCCGGGCGGTGACGCGCGGCAGCTTTATCGCTCGGTCCGCCGGCTGATGAAGCTGCCGGACGAAACCCGAGTCTTCGTGTGTCACGACTACAAGGCGCCGAACCGCGACGAGTTCGTGTGGGAAACCACCATGCTCGCCGAGCGCATCGCCAATGTCCACATCCACGAGGGGGTGAGCGAGGACGATTTCGTCGCCATGCGCACCCAGCGCGACGCGACCCTGTCGATGCCCAAACTCATTCTGCCTTCGTTGCAGGTGAACATGCGCGGCGGGCACCTGCCGAACCCGAGGACAATGGCGTGCGCTACCTCAAGCAGCCGATCGACCTGCTGTGAGCGGGCTGTTCGCCAACGCGCAGCCGTTGCACGGCCTTGCCGGCGGCGTGATGATCGGCCTTGCGGCAGCGCTGATGCTGCTCGGGGCCGGCCGCATCGCCGGCGTGTCGGGCATTGCCGCCCGCGCCACGGGTCTTGCCGACAGCGGGATGTCGCGCAGCAGCGCGTGGATGTTCCTGATCGGCCTGCCGCTCGGGGCTCTGGCTGTCATTGCCATCACCGGACAGGGACCGGCCGAGTTCGCGTCCTGGCCGGTGCTGGTCGTTGCCGGGCTGCTAGTGGGCATCGGAACACGGATGGGTAGCGGCTGCACCAGCGGGCATGGCGTCTGCGGTGTAAGCCGACTGTCCCAGCGCTCGATGATCGCCACCGCGACCTTCATGGCAGCCGGCATCGCGACGGTCGTCATCACCAACCGTCTGGGAGGCCTGTCATGAGCGCTGCCAAACGCTTCCTCCCGCCGCTCCTGTCGGGAGCGTTGTTCGGTGGCGGGCTCAGCATCGGCGGAATGACCGATCCGGCCCGCGTGCGCGGCTTTCTCGATCTGTTCGGTGCGTGGGACCCGACAATGGCGTTCGTCATGGGCGGCGCGGTGATCGTTATGGCGATCGCCTGGCGCCTGCAGGCGAGGATGGCGCGGCCGCTGTTCGGCGAGCGCTTCGCCCTGCCGGACCGGACCGACCTCGACGGCCAGCTGATCGCCGGCTCCGCGCTGTTCGGCATCGGCTGGGGCATCGCCGGGCTGTGCCCCGGGCCCGCCGTCGCCTCTCTCGCGCTGGCGCCAACCGCCGTGCTTCCCTTCGTCGCGGCCATGCTCATCGGCATGATCGCCCACCACCTTTTTCCAGAGCGCCGCCGGGCGCTCGCCAGTCAGGGATCATGACCCATGAAACTTGCCGTTCTCACCCCTAACGTCACCGTACTGGCCCAGCCGTCGGCCGAGGACATCGTGGACCTCGCCGCGAAAGGCTATCGCTCGATCATCGGCAATCGTCCTGATGGCGAAAGCGAGGATCAACCCTCATGGGCGGAGCTCGAAGCCGCCGCTTCCGGGGCTGGCCTCGAAGCGCGCCACATCCCGGTCGTCATGGGTCAGATCACCGACGAACAGGTCGCCGAGTTTCGCGAGGCGCTGGAAACGCTGCCTAAGCCGATCGCAATATTCTGTCGCACCGGCACGCGCGCCGCGCTCTTATGGGCGCTGGCCAATCAAGCCAATCTGACGGTGGATGAACGCATCGGCATAGCCGCCAAGGACGATTACGATCTCGAGCCGTTCCGCCAGCGCTTGTCGCAGGAAGTGGCCCAGCCCGGAACACAACCGACGAGCGGATGATGCTCGACACCGTGCAATACCTATTGGGCCTGCTTTCGGGCAGTCTTGTCGGCTTCACGCTCGGCCTGGTCGGCGGCGGGGGATCGATCCTCGCCGTGCCGTTAATGGTCTATCTGGTTGGCGTTTCGAACCCGCACGTGGCGATCGGCACCAGCGCGTTCGCGGTTGCCGCCAACGCTGCCACCGGCCTCGTCAATCACGCCCGGGCCGGGACGGTGAAATGGCGCTGCGGCCTGATGTATGCCGGGGCCGGAGTCATAGGTGCGTTTGCCGGCTCCACTGCCGGCAAGGCGTTCGACGGGCAGAAGCTGCTGTTCCTGTTCGCGATCGTGATGATCGTGGTCGGCATTCTCATGGTTCGCCGCCGCAAGCATCAAGGCAACGCCGATGCCGAATGCACGTCCAGTAACGCCGGCAAGGTCCTTGGCGCCGGCCTTGGAACGGGCAGCTTTTCGGGCTTTTTCGGAATTGGCGGCGGCTTTCTTATCGTACCCGGCCTGATCGCTTCCACCGGCATGCCGATGATCAATGCGGTCGGCACCAGCCTCGTCGCAGTGACCGCCTTCGGACTGACCACGGCCGCGAACTATGCGTTGTCGGGCCTCGTCAACTGGACGCTGGCGGCCGTGTTCATCATCGGCGGGGTCATCGGCAGCGTCGCCGGGACGCGCGCCGCCAAGCGCATGTCGGGCTCGGGCCAATTGACCAGGGTGTTCGCCGTCCTGATCTTCGTGGTCGCGGCCTACATGCTGTGGAAAAGCGCCGGAGCATTCAGTTAGAGACTGCCTTGCCCTTCCGATGCGCCTGAGTTTGTACGCGTTTCGGGATCGAGACGCTTGCGACGGACAATCCTCGCGATAAACGATTGCTACAGCAGCGAGGACGGTGCGTGCCTGATCATTCGAAAGACAAGCGCCAGATGTCCGTGCGATTTCGGCTGCGAGACGAGACGGCGGCCTGCCATCAACGGGTCGACGATCTTTTCTCCGAAATGGATCTGGGGCAGCTCGCAACCTATCGACTGTTTCTGGCTTCTCAGGCGGCCGCTTTCATTCCGGTCGAAAAGGCCATCATCGACGGGGGCATCGGGCAAAGCGTGCCCCAGCTTGTCGATCACAAACGTGGGCCGCTTATCCTCGACGATCTGGCGGACCTGCGGACCGATGTGCCCGATCCGCTGCTGCCTCCGGCGATGAAGAGCGAGGCCGCGCTGCTGGGGGCTGCCTATGTGCTCGAAGGATCCCGATTGGGCGGCGCGATCTTGCGCAAGGCGGTGCCGGCCGAATTTCCTTCCCGCTTTCTAAGCGCCCCGACGACGCTCAGATGGTCGGCCTTCGCGGACATTCTCGAACGGCGCCTCGTGACGGAGGAGCAGGTGAATGCCGCCGCGGCGAGCGCGCGCGACGTCTTTGAGATGTTCGAGCGCGCGGCAATCCTGAGCCTGCAGAAGCACGGCGCCTCCGGGTAACTTTTGCCTTGCCATTCACTCGCTTATTGGAGCGTCTGGCCTGCCCGCCTGACATCGGCATTGGTTTCACCGGCGTTGCCCGGGTCCGAGGCGCTCGGGTCGAGGATGCCCATCACCCGCGTGCCTGACCCGAGAAAACGGACGCCTTCGGCCGCGAGCACGGCGAGGATTTTCTGGACGCTCGCCTTGCGCGGCGTGCTGGAAGGCGCGTCGTCCTCCAGACGGCGAATGGTCGAGCGCGCAACGCCGGCCCGCTCGGCCAACTTGTCGGCCGGCCAGTTCAAGATGGCCCGGGCAGCGCGCAATGCGGCGGGTGAAATGTCCTCGAACTGATCGGCTGGCCGCGTCCGCCGGGGCGCATCAAGCGAGCGGGAAGGGCGGGAGGCACCCGGAATCGCAAGGATGATGCCGATCCACGAGGTCGTCTCGCCGTTGACGCCTTGTACCGGAACGCCCCTCGCATTGAACCAGCGATAACTGCCGTCGGCGCACCGCAGCCGGTAATCGGTATTGTAATGCGAGCTGTGCGCGACCGCCGTCCTCCAGGCTGCAGCAACCCTCTCAACATCGTCGGGATGGATTGCATTCATCCAGCCATCACCTTCGGCTTCGGCCGCGGTTTGCCCAGTCAAGGCGGACCATTCGGGAACGTCGAGGACGTAGCCGTCCGCATCCACCGCCCAGGTCGCGGCGGCAGTTTCACGCACAAATCTAACGAGGTTGTCGTGACTTATTTTGTTCCAAGGCATGTCGTCTTCGTAACATAAGAACCCAACAGGTGACAAAAAATCTACATGTCGCAGATTATTTGAAGCAAATTGCGCGACTTGCACTTCCATTTAGTCGAAAAAGCGCGCAACGATAATCGATGTCGACCAATCCCATTCAATCCGACGCACGCGAACGAGCGTCGAACGATGATCAGGCGATGGTCGATGTGTCCGCTCTTTGCGCGCTCGAACAGATTCAGTTCCTCGGTGAGGTGCAGGAGCATGGATTCCTGCTGGAGCTGTCGTCGGATTGGATAGTACGCCGGGCATCGACCAACATCGGACAGTTCCTGCCGGTCGACCATTTCGCCATTCTCGGATTGTCGGCGGCAGAGGTGCTCGGACGCAAGGTGGTTCATGACCTGCGGTCGCAGTTGCAGATCGGCGATGCGTCCGGAGGCGTAGAGGCCGTCCTGGGCGCGCATATCGCAGGAGATGACCGGCAGTTCGACCTGCGGATTCACCGTTCGTCGGACAACCTCATCGTCGAAGGCGAGGTATCGGTCGCTTCGAGCGAGACGATGCAGTTGGACGTTCAGAAGATGTTGATCCAGCTGCAGCGGCTGGGAAACATCGAAGGCGTGGCGAAGACCGCGGTGCGCCAGGTTCGTGCCTTGTCCGGTTACGACCGTGTGATGTGCTATCGCTTCCATGACGACGATAGCGGTGAGGTCATTGCCGAGTCGCGGCGAAGCGGTATCGAGCCGTTTCTCGGTCTGCGTTATCCGGCCAGCGACATTCCGCCCCAGGCTCGGGCGCTGTATCTTCGCAACCCCCTCCGGGCGATCAGCGACGTCACCTGGGATACTTATGCGGTCGAGCCGCGGATCGATGTTCACGGTCAGCGACTTGATCTATCGATGGCCGATCTTCGGGCCGTCTCTCCCACCCACATCCAGTATCTGAAGAACATGGGCGTCGCGGCGTCCATGTCGCTGTCGATCGTGGTGAACGGCAAATTGTGGGGGCTTCTGGCCTGCCATCACCATTCTGGTCGCGTCCTTTCAGTCGCAACCCGGCAAACCCTTTCTACGCCAGCGTGCTGTCCTCGAAGGTCGAATCCGCAAAGCGCGCGGAGGTGCTGCAACGTCAGGCCGATGCTCGTGTCATGCACATGCGCATGCTGTCGCGCGTGTCGAGCGAAAGCGCGTCGATGGACGACCTTTTTCCGCTCATGATCGATCTTGCCAGCGCTTTCCATGCCGATGGGGTCGCCATGTATGTCGACGGGCGGATGAAGCTGAGCGGATTGACGCCCGAAACGGGCGAGATGCTGGACCTGACGCGCTTCTTGAACGGTGCGGCCGCCAGCACCGTGTACCAGACGCATCGCCTTGGCGCGGTTCTTCCGTTCGCGCTCACATCGGAGCACGTCGCCGGCCTGCTCGCCATTCCGGTTTCGAGACGTCCCCGAGATTTCGTGATGTTCTTCCGCCGCGAGGTTGTGGACACCGTCCGCTGGGCGGGGTCGCCCGAGAAGACCGCGACGGCGAGCGCGGACGGCACGCTGCGTCTGACGCCACGGGCAAGTTTCGCGGAATGGCGGCAGATCGTCCGCGGTGAATCCGCGCATTTTTCGGCAGCTGACCTGGAACTGGCCGAATCGCTGCGGGTGTCGTTGCTCGAAATCATGCTGCAGGTCACCGATGCCGCGGAAATCAGCGCCGTGCGACGAACGATCAGCAGGATCTCCTGATCGCGGAACTTAACCACCGGGTCCGCAACATCCTCGGCCTGATCGTCGGGCTGGTTCGGCAATGCGCGGACGGTGCGGCCGACATTGCGAGTTTCTCGGAAGAGGTGAATACCCGGGTGCTTGCCCTGGCGCGGGCCCACGATCAGCTGACCAGCAACGGCTGGGGAGCGCGCTCCATCACCCGGATGATCGAAGTCGAGGCCGGCGCCTATCTCGGGGTCAAGGCGGAGCGGGTGCACATCACCGGCGACGACGCGGCGATCGAGCCCGATGCCTTTGCAACGGTTGCGCTAGTGGTGCACGAACTGATCACCAACGCCGCCAAATATGGCGCCTTCCGCGATTCGCATGGTGTGGTCCGGATCCATCTCGAATGTGATGACGATTACGGATTGTCGCTGACCTGGAAGGAAGAAGGCGGCAAGATCGTGACCGAGCCCACGCGGCGCGGCTTCGGATCGACGATCATCGAGCGCGCCATTCCGCATGAACTGGGCGGCAGTGCCGAGGTTTTCTTTGAGCCGGACGGATTGCGGGCCAGCCTGTTCATTCCGCGCAATTACGTGACGAAATGCGAGCAATCGGAGGCGTCCGAAGTCGCGGCGATCAAGCCGGTCAAGGGAAGCACTCTCGAGCGCCTGGAAGGCGAAGTCCTGCTGGTCGAAGACAATCTGCTTATCGCGCTCGAGACCGAGGGAATGCTGCTTTCGATCGGTGCCAGCGACGTGCAGGTGTGTTCGAACGTCAGCAGCGCGCTCGACTATCTTTCGAGCCATCGGCCGACCTTTGCCATTCTCGATTACAATCTCGGCAAGGAACAGAGCGTAAAGGTGGCCGAGCGGCTGGCGGCGCTGCAGATCCCCTTCATCTTCGCGACCGGTTACGGCGACAGCACGATGATCGATCCCAAGTTCCGCGATCGTCCGATCCTGACCAAGCCTTATTCGGCGGTGAATGTCCTGAGCGGGTTCGAACGCGCCAGCTGATCGCCGCTTCCAGCCGGGCGGGCGGTAAAGGCGGACATCCGAGCCCGCTTTTTTGACCCGGCCGCTCTAGTGCGGCGATCCTCTCACTATGCGGCGGAAAAATGTGAGGCTGCACTTAGGCTGCGCTTCTTCAAGAAAGGGGCCTTTGATTTGCAGCAAGGATCATTGGCACAAAGATGCTCCTAAACCGGGGTAAATTTGCAGCCGCTTGCGCCGAGCGCTCGCGGGGAGACCTCGCGAGAAAAGCCGAGGTGCAATTGTACGATGCTCCATGAAGCGCCACGTGCCGTTAAGGTGGGTCGGCTTTAAGGATCCTACAGGTGCTTGCGTAAGCACCTTGTCATTCTGTTCTCTATACGTTCTCAGCGGCGTTATGCGACGATTCCACGACAACGACCTGCGCGAACTCGCGCTCGAAGCGATTGAAGAAGCGGCCGCAGCATCTCACATTGGGCCAGTTCGACGAAGCAGAGGGCTTGCGCTCGCTCTTGCTTGGCTTCGCCATCGCGGCGGTGACGGAGTTCTGCCGCTCTGGCCGTTCAAGAGTTTCTGGGATGCCCTGACGAGCGAGCGACAACATGATCGCTGGTCTGCCGTGAACGCTGCTGCCAACGCTATCTACTTGGTGCTCGATCAGCCTCGCCTTCCGGCTATGATCTCAGCTTTCGAACGTCAGCAGCGGCAGCCTTCTGGAAAGAGCGCTGGAGCCTGCCGTTCCACGAAGCGGAACGATGAGCTGGATAGCGACTTGGATCCCTCATGTGAGCCCTAGCTGGCTCTCGGCAGTTTCACGGCACCAACCTGCTGGACCAAGCAGCGGAATCATCATCTCATTGGCTCGGGCAAACGCCGTCTTTGGCGCTATGCCTAGGCGGAGAGCGATCTCGCGGCTGCTGATATGAACTTCGCTGAGCCTCACAACTTCCGCAAAGCTCACGGCCTTAGAAATGTTTTCTGAAGCTGCCATCCTCTGAAAGAGAGGGGTTGAGGACTTCGGAGAGAGGTTCAGGACTTCGCCAGCATCTCGCCTCGACAACATGCTGCTGAACTTCGCTCCCTCGAAGCTCGATGCATCGAAGAACAACGAGCGAAGGAAGCGGAAGCAGGTATGATCGACCAGGATCTGCTCCGCCAGGGCCCCTGCACGATGATCAAGCTTGAACGGCAGCGAACCATCCAGCAGGCTCTTGAAGATCGGCCCCCAAGGCTTGGCTCGGCCACCGACTGAGCCAACGGCGGTCCGCAGTGACACTCCTTCACTTGCAAGGACGGAGCGGGACGAAGCTTTGATGCTCCCTGTGAGGCCGTCAAGCACAGGACCGGCAATCTGCGGAGAGCCATATCGAGGTACGCAGAAGCGATCACCTTGGGTTAGCAGCATCTGCATTGCGATCAGCTGCTCTACCCCATGGTAGGATATACCCAGCTTCCAAGCTGCACCCTCCAGCGCAACCCGGTTTGCAATGATCTCCGCCAACGTGTCGATCTCAGCTGCGTCGTAACGGGGTGCAGCTCGACATTCATGCAAGGCAAAGACGGTCGTGAGTGCTCCTTGCCGGCGAAGCTCGGCAACTCCCTTGGTCGAATAGCCAAGCCGGGCAGCCGCCTCCTGGGTGCTGAGCGTTTGCTTGCCCAACTGACTGGAGTTCGGCCCGTCGAGATCGATAGCCGAGCGGAACTGATCGATAGTCTGCCGTAGTGCATCTGTGAGTGCTTCGTGCGTGGAGAGTCGAAGGAAGCGCATGGTGCTTCCTTCGTTGCCGTCTTGGTGACGCGTAGATGCGCTGCTCAACCGCTTCGCAATGAGACCTTGGAGCGAGTGTGGCCAATCCAGGAGCATGCCCCAGGCGGCTGCCATAGCTTCAGCAACTACGCAGCTGGGCTGGCTCCAACTTGCATTAGTGCCATATCGAGCCGGCGTGAGGCGTGGCTCGATCACGATTGCCACCCTGACCAGCAATTCATAGACATCAGCGACGCCAAGATGTTGCAAGACGGCGGGGAGCACAGCAAGGCTGCGCTGCCGGCGCGCCACATCGGTATGGACGAGCCCCACAGCCGCACTGAGGTTTGTTCGAAGCTCGCTCGGTACAGCGGCGGCTGCGCTTGCAAAGAGATCGTCAACGCACCGATCGCAACGAGCAATACCGTTGGTGTGGTGCCAACGCTGGATGCGCTCGCACCGAGCGCAACGATCCACTAGGTACTGCCAGGTTTCGCAGCAGAAGGGGAAGGCTCGAAGCTGCCACAGCGCTCGGTGATGTGGAGAGATAGACAAGGCAGCAGGCGCGTAGCGCCGTACTGCGATGTCGATATCATTTCGCGGAACAGGCACTCCGAAGAACACGCGGCGCCCGTTTGAGTCAGTCGGATAAGAACGAGATTGCAGTTCCTCGACGTCGACACGCAAGCAATCGGCGATGATAGGAAGACCATCCCAGTTTGAAGTCGATAGCGTCGGTTTATGACCGTAGATGACACCAGCTAGGCTCGTGATCGTCAGAGCATTCTCAATCCAGTTGGCTGCGGCAACCCTGGCGATGTACCCGTCGAGCGACTCTCCGGCTATCGGGGCCTGAGGAGCCTCGACCTGCCAAGGGGCGCGGGCATGCTGACTAACTGTCGCCATGGCCTACTTAGCTCGGAACGGGTTGTAGGAGATGCAGTGGTTGGCGATCGACCAATCATCGACCGCGTCCGCAAGGTCCTCGCTTGCGATCGCGAGATCGTCTCGCCGCACAACAGCCGCGAGAGCAGTTTCAATGATGCGGCACAGCTGGCGGAGATTGCCGTTCGCCGCTTCGCACAGCGTGCGTGCGAGGGCCTCCTCTGCAAGGCCGGAGGAAGTGCGCAAAATGCGCTGCCTCATGAGTTCCCGGTCTAGGCCGGCTACGAACCCGACGAAAAGTTCGCGGTCCTCCTCCACAAGCCAGTCGAGAGGATCCATCGTGACAGGGGCATCCAGCCGCCCAGCAAGGTCGGGGCTGCGCTTGAAGACGTCGCGAGCCTCCTCCGTAGCGAGAAAAGCCATCGGCACGATGCCACGATCCATGACGTCGCGGAGGGCAGTGGCAATTGCCGAACTCATGGTCGGGCGCCGCGCAGCGCGATTGAACTCATCGATGATCAGCAGCTGGGTCTCGTAGCGTTCCAACGCGTCGAAAGCACGCATCCACAGGACCGGCTCAGCCCCGTGTTCTGGTCTCGGGACTCCCATCGCTTTCAAGATGCTCGCGGGGATGGAGCGAGTGGTGCCAGAGCCGTCGACCGTGGCGATGACCACCGGCTGGGACCCCGGAGCATGCTCGCCCGCCGCCTCGACGTAGCTCTTGAACCGCTCAGCTCCAACGGTCTTGCCGGAACCGGTGTTGGCAATGAGGCGAACTCCTCCCTGCGTCTGGCCCTTAGAGAGTTGACCGGTAAGGCGAAGCTCATCCAAGGCGGCGACTAGCTCATCCTGACGAGGGTAGGGGAGGCGGATCGCGCGAAACTTGGCGCGTGCCTCTGCCACACGGCGGGAGCGCTCGGAGGGACGCTCCAAGCGCCCCTCCATGCCGTTATCCGCTCGGACGAAGGTGTTCATGTGTTCGGCCATCGCGCTACCTTCACTCATAGCTGCCGCTGACGCGGCGGGTGCGGGTAGTGCGACGGGCGGGCATCTGACCTTCTTGGCTTTCATGGGCCTGGCCTGCGTCACGACGATCACGCTTCTTCTTGGGCTTGCGAGATTGATCGATAGGAAGACGAGGAGCCAAGATTTCGTCGTCCAGCATCGTAGTCGCTGAAAGGTCGTGAGCGATGAATTCTTCGAGGGAAATCGGCTCGGGTTCGTCCATGTGAAGGTGGACGAGATTGCCCGTTATCTGCCGGAGGCGCGGGATCTCGTAGAGCCGTGCGAGCGTGAGTCGCTCACGGTGCTTGGCTTCCGGTGAGATATTGCGAATGGCCTTGATGCGCCGCGAACGGAATGCAATTCGCTCTGCCTCTGTATTAAAGGCGGCCGCCTCGTCGCGCGCACGCTCAAGAAGCTGATTGTGAAACCAGAGCGGCATTCCCTCCGCGTAGGTCTCATCCGAGCAGCGAAGGGTGGTGTGAGTCTTCTTGACGCGATTCCAGACGTGGACCACCGAAATGTCCTGAGGGTCGTACTTCACCTTCACGGTGGCGACTGCTTCTGCAGTCGACTGTCGGCGAGGTTCCACGGCAACGAGGTCCTCGAGCAAGCTCGGAACCCCGCGAATGCAGTGGTACCGCAGGTTAAAGAGCCGCAAGCCGGTGTTGGACAGCTGTGCGCCGGGTACGACATCCATTATCTCGCGTTGGAAGCCCGCGAGATCGTGGATGAGGTCGATGCCATGCTTGGCTACGCTCTTCTCGAAAATAAGCGCGGGCTGGCGGTCCTGGAGGCCAGAGTGAGGGGAGATGTGATATTCAGCGATTGCGGCGTTCACCAAGGCTTCCAGCTCGCGCACCGTAACGCATGCCTCCTTTTCAGGGTCATGGCCGAGCTTCCGCGCAAGAGCGATGGGCTTCGATCCCCCAGGAATCAGCTTAGTGATTTTCTCCTGCAGCGTCGGAAAGATGCGCTCGCCAATCGCGCGGTAGCGCGGCTTCTTAATGGGGCAGTGGCGAACGGCGAAACCGGCGCCCTTAGCAGCGTCCTCAAGCGCCTGGCTCCGGAACTCAGTCGCGTTATCGACGATGATTTCCGCTGCCCTGCCGCAGATACGGCGAAGAATGGGATATCGCTCGATGAGCTTGGGCGGAGGGCGCTTAGGGAGGCTTGCCCGCTTCAGCACCTCGCCGACAGTCCAGTAGGAAGGTGGGAGGTACGTGATGACGTGGCCGAGGATCACCTCGCTGTGAACGTCAATCATGACGGTCAACCATGGCTTGCCAGCCACCATCTCGTGATCGAGGTCGAGAACGAAAAAGCCATTTATGGGCGTATGGTCGATGATCGCCAGTTCGAGGGCACGCTTTGCGGTCAGCGGGCGGCCTGAACCCTTCCAATCGGCCTCGCTAGCGGCCTTTCCGTCGCGAGCTTCGCGGGTGACGGCTCCAATCAGGGCGCGGCAGGCACGCCGCACCGTTGCGTAGTGCGGAACAGGGTAGGGCTTCTCCGGCTTCGCATAGAGAGATGAGCGGCCCGCATTGATGTCGCGCAGCTCGTTGCTGATTTCAACAGCCACGTCCGTGTAGCTGAACTGCTGCGTCCAGTTTAGAAGAGCGCCCTTCTGAAGAACTTCTTGCGGAACATCGTCGAAGTAGGGAGCACGACGGACCCGGCCGGTCATTCGGACCATGTCGCGGATGTTGCGGTCTCCCGCGAAACCACGATCGGTACGCCACCGCTTGATGGTGTGCGGATTGTCATGTTCGCCGTACTTCTCACGAAGCTCAGGAGTCCAATGATCGGCCAACGCAAGCCCGATCGCCTTAACGCCATTTGGTACGCCATGATCGTCGAGGACCTCGCATTGTGCGAGCATCTTGCGAGCCTTCGGATCTAGCTCGTCGCAATCAGCGAAAGTCCACTCCGTCTCAGAAGCCATCTTGCGAGCGATCGATGCTCGCTCGGTCTCGCGGACGACGAGGCGGCCTTCCAAAAGCAGCTCATCGTAGCCCTCTGGCGTCAACAACCCCATGAAGCCCTCGTTGTCTTCGACAATGTAGGGCAGCCCCGTCTGGCAGTGCATCAGATGAATGCGGCCCGGCATGGGCAAGCCCACATACTTGTAAGGCGCTTCATCGATCTCAATGATGGTGTTCAAAGGATAGTTGTAATGCGACATAGTCTTCTCCCTGCTAGGCAATAGTTTTCCTGTCCGCTGAGCGACGCGCTCAGCGGTGTGTCGGCGCTTGCAGGCGCCTCGGGTCTCCTCGGGATTGGGGCGGTTCTAAACGATACGCACAGGCGTCTCGTGAAAGATGGGCTGAGTAAGGTCCATGCTGATCCGGCCTCTGACGAGAAGCGCCTGAAGCACGGCCATTCCGGCCGGAGCAAAGCTGGGTTCGATGACCTCGGCGAGCTCTCCGTAGCTGCTGGCCAGTCCGCGCTTCAAAGCGAAGCTGTCGAGCCGGCGGATGTGATCGGGGCTGACCCGCGCAAAGCGACGCGACTGGAAAAGCTCGACGTTGTCACGGTGGTGACGTGACACGAAGATCTCGGGTGCCAGAGCGATCTTGAAAGTCCAACCACAGCGGCGGCAAATTTCGGCAACCCCGGCAAGGGTATGGCGATAATCTTCGTCTTGCAGGTCGCGCTCGTCGCGTTTGAGCTCGACGATCTCGATCGAGCCGTCAGTCTTCTGAACCTCAACATCGCAGGTGTATCGACGGAGCCGGCCATTCAAGGGAAACTCGAAGCGGCGGCGCTCGCTTTGCGCCCATTCCACGTCAGGATCCACCTCGCAGCGCATGAGGTAGGCGCGCTGCGTCATGCCTTCCCAATATTGAAGTCGGCGGCGCTTGTACGAGGGCCACCAGCCATTCTCGTGCGCGAGGTTGCCGGTGAAGGTGCGCAAGGAGCCGCCGTGGGCGGCTACATACATGTGAGCCATTGTGACGAGCTCGTCGCCCGCCTCAGGCAAGTTCGTGAGCGGGCGCACACGGGTACGATCCGGCGTCACAGCGGGATCAAGCAGCTGGCGAGCGATGGCGAAGCGCGGATCGACATGCGTCGCAACCGGGGTCGCGACGATGTCTTCACTCTTGAGTTCGCTCACGCTTCAGGAGCCTGACCGTGGGGCCCGCGCATCCACGGACGAGCCTGCCGGCGGCGCCAGGTAAGCCGCCGCATGGCGTCGGTGACGACCACGGGAGCAACGGTATCCTGGGTGTCGTCACCCGGTCCAGCAAGGCCAGCGCCCTTGTTGAGGACCGGGATTTGCGAGGCTTCGAAAGCAGCCTTCTCTGGGTCGACTGAGAAGCGCTCGTCCATGATTCGTTTCCACTTTTCTTGTCGGTGAGAGGCCATAGCTAGTGTTGAGCTGCGCCGGGCGCAAGCTTTCTGCTGACAAAAAATGTGAAAGCGATCGTTGCCTGCTGAAGCAGGCACGCGTACTAAGGAACGATGATCTCGGCAGTTGATCTTGAACTTGTGGCGAAACACTCGGGCGGCCGGGCCGCCTTCGAAAGCAACGAGGCCACGCTCCTTGGATTGCCGCTCGCAAATCAAACTGCCGTTCTGCAGCGACTAAGGGCTCTTGATAAATACTTGGGGATGCCAGCCCCGACATCTGCGGATGCCGCTGCCTTGGCGGCGGATCTCGGCATGTCTGAGCGCAATTTCTACCGGCTGATCCGCAAGTTTCGCGAGCACGGACCCGTGGCAGGATTAGCTCCGAATTTTAGGGTGCGTCAGCGGTCATCGGCCGCCGCCGACGGCTTGGGCAAGGTTGCTGAAATGACCTTGGAGCGGATCTTCGAAACCGAAGGCGATGCGCGCTGGAAGACCGTGGTCAGCGAGGTGCTGGAAGCATGCAAAGCGGCGAACGTAGAGCCTCCTTCAACTGCTGCAATCAGGCGCCGTCTACTTGCCCTTCGAGCTGAAGGCCGCTTGCGGGACGCTGGCGAACGCATTTTCGGCGGACACTGGCTTCTGGATCAGACGGCAATAACTCTCACCACCGAGAGCGTTCAGGGGCTCGAGTATGTTGTCGTTACGCTGCTCATTGACCGGCAGACCAAGCTTATCGGTGGTGTTGGGCTACTTAGACGAGGCAACCCGCTATCCGGTGTGCTGGCCGCCCTCGTCGACGCCTGGTCTCGTGTGCCCGAGTTTGCCGGCGCCAGCTTGACTGTAGCCACTCGGCTCCGCGACTTCCATTGGGTTGATCCCGAAGACGTCAAGATATCGGGGTTCATGCTGGACTATGGTGTCACCGCGAGATCGGGCCGTGGACCCCGCCGCCATGGTGAAAACATATTTCGTATGATCGGCAATCGCTTGGGCCCCTACACCTTGCTCATTCGATCGACGGCAAATCCCCAGATTGTAGATGAGCAGCTCGCGACCGCACCTCTCCCCTTTGCGAAGGCTGAGGAAGTCGTGCGGCACGCCGTGGGAAAGTGGAACGAGGGGATATTGCAGCAGATGAAGATTGGCCGGTCCCGAGCCGCCCGTCGGGAGCGCCTGATTGAGATTCTGCGGAGCATGACTAATTTGTTTCTGCCGGCGCTCGACGCCTCGTCAGCCGCAATCCTCAAGAATGCCGAGCGCAACGTCACGAACGAAGCGGACTTGCCTGGGGCCCGCTAAGCCAGAGTGAGGCGGGCTCACATCGTTAAGTGCACGAGAACGTCGAGCGAGGAGTTCGCCCACAATTGCTTGTGCGTGGTGAAGCGGGACAGCCAACTCAGGATGAGCCTTCGCGCGGGCGCGCGGCACGAATGGAATGCGCCCAATCTTCCGACCAACGGCGTTTGTCAGCGCAGTGCCGGGCGTGAGGCCAAGGGAGGCCGTGGTGTCCAGTTGCAGTTGGGCGGCTTGAGCAAGATGCTTAACGACTGACATGTACGGCTGCACGGCTGTCGAGACAATCAGTCGTTGACCTGAGGGTCGGGAATGGCGGCGGCTTCGCGGATGTTCGATGGCGTCCATGAAAGCGTGCGCCACCGCTGACGCATCCATCGGTTGCCCATCGAGGTGGAAGCCCAGCACTTCGCCGCTGTCGACATGGATGATCGCGGTGAGAACAGCCAATTGCGGGTCGCCAGAAGCAACCTGCACCGTCAGGTCGAGAGGACATGCGTCGAGGACGAAATCAGCGTCGCGGCGCATGCGGCTCCGCAGATCAGGGTTCAGCACCGGCTTGCCAGTGCGTGTTCGGATCGCATTCCACGAGGGCGGGACGATACCTTGTTCTTTGCACCGCCGGCGGCACTCGGCAAAGATCTCGCTGTCACGTGCGCCTGGACCAAGATCCGCGATGGTTGTGTCCAATACGCTGCGCGTGTCGTGCCGAAGTTTGCTCTGACGTCCCTGCAAGGAAACCTTCGGGGCTCTGCCGGCGCGAAGTTCGCGAACTGCAGCGGCGAGACGGAAGAAGCTGCGCTGAACCAAGTCTAGCTCGGCAGCCGAACGATCTGCCTCGGCAGTCGTCGGCTTGTCGAGGGCAAGGTAACGGTGAACAACTTCCAACCGACGGAGAGAATCCGCCCAGAGGTGCGGAGGTAACTCCGCCAGCTGCATTGTGATCTCGTCGCGCACTCTTTCCTCCGATGAATTGCATCGGAGATCGAATTCTATCCACCTTCATCATCGTAGTGCTGTGAGGGTATCAGCGAGAGGTCTGAGGACTTAAACTAGAGTTCGTCGAGAGAACGCTTCAACGCGCACCCTCTTTCAAAGCTCTCCCTTGGCCGCGCGCGCGTCGAGAATTGCATCGTTGGTTTGCTGTGACGCTGGGGTGAGAGCGCGCCAGGCAGTTGCGGCGAGAAGCGTCAGCAGCAACGCTAGCAGAGCTACTGCAAAGCCCCCGAGGACAGGACGGTCGTGCTTCATCTCGCCCCTCTCTGCTTCGCCATTCTCCGTTTCGCGCGCTCGGTGAGCGAGATGACTTTCCGCTCTAGAATGACTTCTCCACTATGGTGCATGTTGGTCAGAAGAGCGGATAAACCGCCAACCTCCGCGATCCGCTTTGAGCACGACGCATGGGTGGCGAGTTCCTCATCCAGCATGTCGCGACTGATGGTGCCCCCAGCACTCGCGATCCTGCTCCGAATGTCATCGTAAAGCGATCCTTTTGGTGTGAAGACCGGCAGACCTATCCGACCGTGATGCACCATGACGGCTTCCTTTCACTCCGCCGCAATCGCGGCGATCAGGACGATGTAAGTGGCCCTCACTGACCAACCACGACCTCCATGCTGATGATCACGGATGAAGGGCATCGGCGTCCTCACAGTCTTCACGTTCAACCTGAATCGTCGAATGCTGCAGCTCGAAGCGCTCGTGCAACACGGCAGCGATCGCGATCCGCACCGTTTCGAAATCGGCTCCTTCGCTGAGTTTGACGTGGGTGGAGAGGCTGTTGTCGTCGCTAGTAAGCGACCAGACATGCAGATCGTGAACACCAGCCACGCCGGGGACGACGGCTATTGCTTTCCTAACTTCGGCCAGGCTGATGCCGCTCGGCACTCCCTCCAGCAGGATGCGCGTGGTGTCCTTGAGAAGTATCCATGTACGCGGAAGCACCCATAGGCCGATGCCAATGGCGACCAGCGGGTCGACCCACTGCCAACCGGTTGCCATGATCACACCGGCACCGGCGATCACACCTATCGATCCGAGCATGTCTGCCCAGACTTCTAGGTATGCACCCTTTACGTTCAGGCTCTTGTCTTTGCCGGCGACCAGCAGGCGCATGGCAATGATGTTCACGACGAGTCCGATCGTGGCTACGATCAACATCCCGGTCGATTGCACCTCACTGGGCTCAAGGAACCGGCGGATGCCTTCGTAAAGGACGTAGGCCGCCACCGCGAAGAGCAGCAGAGCGTTGAAGGCGGCCGCCAGAATCTCGAAGCGCCGGTAGCCAAAGGTTCGCTTCTCGTCGGCTGGCCGCTGGCCGATCTTCACGGCAGCCAGAGCAATTGCCAAGGCCGCTGCGTCGGTAAACATATGCGCCGCGTCGGAGAGTAGCGCGAGGCTGTTGAAGATGTAGGCCCCAATCAGCTCGGCGACGAGGAAAGTGGTCGTAAGGGCGAGGGCCCAGGCCAGCATCTTGCTGTTGGCGCCCGCCGCGTGGTTGTGGGCGTGCCCACCGTGATCATGCGCCATGCTTCGTCTCCTATCGTCGAATCATTCGGCCAGAACAGGTTCGCGACCGAGCGGATCCTCATTTCCGTAGTCACCTTGGACATGGCGGGCTCGAGCCCTGTGCAGGAGGAAGTGGCTGATCGCCGGGAGCACGAAGAGCGTGAGTAGGGTCGCCACGATGAGACCGGCGATTACCACGACCGCCAGCGGTTTCTGGACTTCCGCACCACGGCCTGTGGCCAAGGCCATCGGCACAAACCCAATCGCCGGGACAACACCCGTCATTAGAACAGCCCGAACCCTCTCCATCATGCCGCCACGAATGCTGGCATCGATGCTTTCGCCCGCGCCAATCCGCTGCTGGATACTGGTCATCACGACCAAGCCATTGAGCACGGTAACTCCGGACAGCACGATGAAGCCAACAGCTGCCGAGATTGAAAAGGGGAAGCCCGCAATTACCAAGCCGAAGACGCCTCCAGCCAGCCCAAGAGGCACGGCTGAGTAGACCGCGAGCGCCGAGCTGAAGCTACGTAGAGCCATGTAGAGGATGCCGAAGATCAGCAGGAACACCGCCGGGATCACGAGAGAAAGTCTCGCTGAGGCGGCTTGTAGGTTCTCATACTGACCACCCCACTCGATGAAGACGCCGGGGGGCAGCTTAACCTCGCGCTCGACCGCATCGCGCGCAGCCTCGACATAGGAGCCGAGATCGCGACCACGAACATTGGCTTGGACGACCACGCGCCGCTGTCCGTTTTCCCGGCTGACCTGATTAACCCCGTCGGCGAAGCGAAAGCTGGCGACCTCACGAAGCGGCACCGAGGTGCGAGCGCTGGCGCCGCTGTTCTCCAGCATGACCGGCAGTGCGCCAATGGCTTCGAGATTGTCGCGGGTAGCGTTGTCGAGCCGCACCACAATGTCGAAGCGGCGATCGCCTTCGAAGACAATGCCAGCTTCGCGGCCGCCAAGGGCTGCGGCTACGGTGTTTGCTACCTCTTCAACAGTCAGCCCGTAGCTCGCGATTGCGGCTCGGTTGAACACCACCTCCAAGGTCGGGAACCCGGCGGTCTGTTCGGAACGAAGGTCTGCCGTGCCTTCGACCTTGCTGATCGACGCTGCGACCTGAGCGGCAACGGTTTCGAGTTGAGCCAGATCATCACCGAACACCTTGATCGCGACATCGCCACGAACGCCGGCAATCAATTCATTGAAGCGCATTTCGATCGGCTGACTGACTTCGAAGGCATTGCCGGTGAGCGAACCCATCTTCTGCTCGATGCGCTCGACCACGTCGTCTTTGCTGGCGACGCCCTCCGGCCACTCCTTGCTAGGCTTCAGGATGACGAAAGAGTCGGAGATATTCTGCGGCATGGGGTCTGTTGCGACCTCGGCCGTGCCGGTCTTAGAGTAGATGAAAGCGACCTCGGGAAGTGACGAGATTGCCCGCTCAACCCTTAATTGCATATCGAGGGATTGATCGAGGGAGGTCGAAGGAATCCGGATCGCTTGGACTGAGGCGTCCCCTTCATCGAGCTGCGGGATGAACTCCTGACCCAAGGTCGTGAACAGAACGCCGGCGAGGGCGAAAACCCCAAGGCCGGCGCCAATCCACGGCTTGGGTCGCGAAAGCACCTTGCCGAGGAGCGGCTCATACTGCTCCTTGGTCCAGCGAATGACCGCGACATCTTTCTCCGCAACCTTGCCCTTGATCAGCACGGCCACCATCGCTGGAACGAAGGTGAGCGAGAGGATGAAGGCACCGACAAGAGCGAACATGACGGTGATTGCCATCGGGGTGAACATCTTGCCTTCGACGCCGGTGAAGGTGAGCAAGGGCGCGAACACGAGAAGAATGATCGCCTGCCCGTAGAGGGTTGGGCGGACCATTTCCTTCGCAGCCTGGAACACCTCGTGGAGCCGCTCGGACAGCTGGAGGAGGCGGCCTTCGCGATGCTGTCGCTCGGCTAGCCTTTGCAGGCAGTTCTCGATGATGATGATTGAGCCATCGACGATCAAACCGAAGTCGAGGGCGCCGAGGCTCATCAGATTTCCCGACACCCCGTAGCGAGTCATGCCGATCGCCATCATCAGGAATGAGAGCGGGATTACTAGCGCCGCGATGATGGCGGCTCGGATGTTTCCGAGCAGCCAAAACAGTACGGCAATGACGAGAAGGGCGCCCTCGATCAGGTTCTTCTCCACCGTCGAAATAGTAGCATCCACGAGCGCTGAGCGGTCATACAGAGGCGTCACCTTCACGCCCGGTGGAAGGGACTTAGCCACCTCGTTCAGGCGCTCGGCAACGGCTTCGGCCACGACCCGGCTGTTTGCGCCAGCCAACATCAGCGCCGTTCCGACGACGACTTCCTTGCCGTTGTAGGAGGCAGCACCCGTGCGGAGTTCACCGCCCAAACGAACGTTGGCCACATCCGACACACGGACCGCTACGCCATTGCGATTGGCGATGACGGTGCCGCCGATCTCGTCGATGTGCCGGATGCGGGCGTCGGCTCGCACGAGGAAGGCTTCGCCGGCACGCTGGATGAAGTTGGCACCGACGGAGATGTTCGAGCCTTCGAGAGCATCAGCGAGCTCGGTGAACGACACACCGTAGGATGCCAAACGTGCCGGGTCTGGCTGGACCACGAACTGCTTTTCGTAGCCCCCAATGCTATCGACACCGGCCAGCCCGGCCACGTTGCGCAGCTGCGGCCGGATCACCCAGTCTTGGATGGTCCTGAGGTAGGCCAGCCTGGAGACCTCATCGGTAAGTCTTTCGCCTTCGATGGTGAGATAGGAGCCATCGGGCTGGAAGCCGGGGCGTCCAGCGATCTTTGGGTTCTTCGCCGTTGCCGTGGCTTGATAATCAACCGACCACATCAGGACTTCGCCAAGTCCGGTGGAGACAGGCCCCATTTGCGGCTGGACGCCGTCGGGCAGACTTTCGCTCGCTTGAGCCAGCCGTTCGGCGACCTGCTGGCGGGCGAAGTAAATGTCGACCTCTTCGTCGAACACTGCCGTCACCTGCGCGAAGCCGTTGCGCGAAATCGACCTTGTGTAGTCTAGGCCTGGGATACCAGCGAGAGTCGTTTCCATCGGAAAAGTAACCAGCCGTTCCATGTCGAGCGGGCCGAACTGGGGTGCGGTGACGTTTACTTGGACCTGCTTGTTGGTGATGTCAGGAACGGCATCGATCGGCAGCTTGAGAAGCTGAAAGGCGCCATAGAGAGCGATCACCAAGGTCAGACCGATCGTGGCCCAGCGGAAGCGGATCGCAGCGTCGAGAATACGCTCAATCATGTTGGATCAATCCTGATGAGATTAGGGGAGGAGCGGACAACACCATCAGTGTTCCGCTTCACTCGCCCCAAGCTGCGACTTCAGCGCAAAAGCGCCACGCGAGACGACCAACTGGCCGGGCTGAAGGCCCTTCAAAATCTCGACGCGGCCGCCGCTACGTTGGCCGATCTGGACTGGCACCGTCTGGAAGCCGCCCTTCACCTGGACAAAAACGGTGTCGCGGCCCTCGACCTGCTGGACGGCGTCCTCAGGAAGGATGATGCCGCTGACTTCGCTGCTTCGAGGGGTGATACGGGCTCTGACCGCCTGGCCTTGGCGCAGACCACCAGGCGCGCCGGACAGCTGAAGGATGACGGCGATTGCCCTGCTCTGTGGGTCGGCCGACGGGGTGATCGAACGAACCCGAGCCTCGACGATGCCGCCACCCGGTAGCTCGACGACCGCCGGGTCACCCGGCTGGAGTCGCTGTGCCTCGGGCACGGGGACAGCTGCCTCGATCTGAATGCTGTTCGGATTGGCGACGTTGAAGAGCTCAGCGCCAGCGGCCACGTAAGCTCCGAGTTGCGTGTCTACCTCGGTTATTCTGCCGCCGATCGGCGAACGGACGGCGAGATAACGGCCGTTGCCGGTCACGCCGGCTGTTCTGACGGCTGCCTCAGCACGCTGCAGTTCGGCCTCCGCCGTCTGCCGAGCGGTGACAGCGGCCTCGAGGTCCTGGCGAGCGGTCACCTTGGCATTAAAAAGTCGTTGCTCTCGGGCCGCAGCAGCTCGCGCTGCTTGGGCGCGCGCGGCTGCAGCGTTGCGCTCTGCGACGAAAGCTGCAGCGTCACGGCTCTCAAGGAGGGCAATTGTCTCGCCCGCACTAACAGGATCGCCGAGCCGCTTGTTGATGCGGGTAATGGCGCCGTCGGCTCGGGCAGTCACCAATGCTTGCCCCTGGGGAGGCGCGGTGACGGTTGCCTGCGAAATTACCTCTGACAGGATGGAGCCCGGGGCGACCCGTTCAACGGCAATGCCATTGGTCGCGAGCTGTGCCGGCGTCATCGAAATGAAGCCTTCAGGTCCTTGCTCCTCGCCCGCTTCGCCTTCGGGGGCAGGAGCTTCAGTGCTGGTCGCGACGGCAGTGGGTGCCATGCTCCTGCCAATCAGCACGCCACCGAGGCCTGCAAGCAGGGCAAGAGCTGCTCCGCCAGCCATCAGCTTGGAGCGGCCGTCACGCAATTGGATGACGGAGGTCGCGCGTTCGATCACGGTCATAGGGGATCCTGTTGTGCGGCGACCCGGCCGAGTTCGGCGGTCGCGAGGGCCTGCGCGAGGCGGGCATCGATGAGGGCAGCTTGAGCTTCGCGGTAGGCGGACTGAGCATCCAGCAATTCGACCAGCGAGGCTCGGCCCTCGATGTAGGCGAGACGCGAAAGCCGAAGCGCCTCAGTCGCCTCCGGAATGGCGGAGCGCTCAAGTGCTTCCACTCGTGTCGTAGCTGACTGGACGTTGGTCACAGCATTCGCGGCCCTTACCTGCACGGAAGCGCGAACGTTCGCCACATTGGCTTCGGCAGAACGGATACCGGCCCGGGCAGCTTCAATGTTGCCGCGATTGCGGTCGAACACCGGCAGCGGAAGCGACACCCCGCCGACGAGCGCTACTGCGCCGGCCTCCCGCACGTGGCGGACGCCTAGCCCGACAGCAGGGTCGAGCCGACTGGCAGCCTGTTCTTGCCTGAGTGCTGACTCGGCTACGAGACGCTCCGCTTCAGCCAAACGCATTTCAAGGCTGAGCCCGGGATTTACCAGCCTGGGCGTAAGATCGATGAGGCCTCCGCTAAGGCTCTGTACCGGGTCGGTCATGCCGAACAGTGAAACCAAGGTTGCTCTGGAAGACCGTTCCTCCGCGCGCGCTGCCTCAAGATCTGCGGCAGCTTGGGTGGCCGCTGACCTTGCTCGAAGGGCACGAAGAGGGGGCTCACGACCGTTGTCGACGAGGATCTGGGCAATCCGTGCCAACTCGCGAGCTCGCTCTTCATTGTCTTCCGCGAGACGAAGGCGATCGCGAGCGACGGCGGCTCGTGCGAATTGCTCCCTCACCGACCGGGCTAAGTCGGCGCGGGCAATGCTAAGCCGGATACGCTCCGCCGTCAGTTCGGCTTGCGCTGCCGTGACGCGTGCCTGCCGACGTCCACCAAGATCGAGCCGCTGATTGATCGCTACCGTCGTTTCGGTCGCGCGAAGCCCAGCCAGATCGCCGGTGCCGAGGAAGTTCTCGACCTCAACGCTGAGTTCTGGGTTAGAGCGAAGACCGGCCTGCCCGATGCGCGCTGAAGCGGCCTCAACGCGTGCGCGAGCCGCGAGCACTGCTGGCGACCGCGCTTCGGCTTCCTCCAGTGCCTGAACAAGCGTCAACGACGCCGGCAGTGGCCCGCTTCGTGAAACGAGCAGGGGAAGAGGTGTAGAAGGTAGGGGCGCTGGGGGGCCAGCGCGTGGTGTAGTGATTGGTGAGCCGACGCGCGGTGTTGCAGGCGTGATGACCTGCGCACCGGCGCCCGCCATGGGAACCATGGCCACGGCGAAGGCCGCAGCGGATAAACGAAACATGCAGAAAGACTCCTGACGGCACTGGAGGAGCCAGCTGGACCGAAGCCAGCCAGCGTCAGCGTGTCGTCAGGCGATCGGCGGACGCAATGCGGTCCCGGGGTCGTTGCCGAACTGGAAGGCAGCCGTAGACGCAATCACACTTGCGTCCTTGGCGCCCGGGAATGCACCCTTTTTGGCCTCCTGCGGCGTGCCCACACAGTGGCCATGACAGGCACTGTGATGATGCGGAGCGGCCTTATCACCGTCTGCAGGGACTTCATCGCTATCCCCGTCGAAGTGGCCCTCGGCGCTCGCCGCCACCTCGGCGCAGCTGAACGCCTCGGCCGCATGCGCAGCGCTGCCTGTCCAAATGACAAGCATCAGCATCAAAGCGCTGACCAAGGGTAGAATACGACGCATCGAGAGGCAGCCTTTACCAGCGATGCTCGCCAAAGGGAAAGCCCATGCCTTCACCGCTGCGTTGCAATCGGGGCGGAAGACGTTTGAAGCTCAGCCATAGCGAGCCGAACGACCTTCCAGCCGCCGGCGAAACTTAAAGCCGCCATCAGGCCGGCTACGATAAGATCCGGCCAACGTGTCCCGGTTCCGAAGACTCCAAGGGCGGCGGCGACTACCGCGATGTTCGCAATCGCGTCGTTGCGACTGCAGATCCAGACTGATTGCATGTTGGCGTCACCCGAACGCCAGCGAAACAGCATCACAGCGACGGCAATATTGGCGACGAGGGCAGCGATGCCGATGCCGCCCATTACAAACGGCTCGGGGCTGGACCCCTGCATGGCCGCCACGACGGCGGTGGTGATCACGTAAGCGCCGAGCAGCAGGAGAGTCAGGCCTTTGAAGAGGGCGGCACGCGCACGCCAGACGAGAGCGAGCCCAACAACGCCGAGCGAGATGGCGTAGTTGGCGGCATCCGAGAAGAAGTCGAGGGCGTCGGCTTGGAGCGACCTGCTATCGGCCATCACGCCAGCGGCAAGCTCGATGGCGAACATACCGCCGTTAACCGCCAGAGCGATCCACAGCGCCTGACGCCAGCGCGCATCGGCTGCCGCGCTTGGCGCCCCCGCAGCACAATGATTACAGGCCATTAGCTACCTCAATCGAATCAGAATGGCGGCCTTATGGTCCTTGTAGTGGCTACAGGGTCAAGCTCTGACGGGAAATCGAGCGGTGGTCTTTCGCCAACCCACCCAGCTTTCAACGTCAATGCTCGAAAGCGCAGCGGTTAACGGTTGCAAGATTCCTGATGGTCGAGCCGGCAAGTAAAGGGTCGACGAACTTGGGCCGAGCGCACTAACGCTGCCCCGAGGGGACACTGACATGGCATTGAAAATCGGTCAGCTCGGGAAGGCGACGGGGACGAACACAGAGACGATACGCTATTATGAGCGGATAGGCCTTCTTCCCAAGGCAGGAAGAACGGACGGGAACTACCGCAACTACGATGATCGCGACGTTGAGCGTCTGACATTTATCCGGCACGCCAGGGGCCTGGGTTTCGAAATCGCAGATATACGGTTGCTGCTCGAGCTATCCGAAGCGCCCGACCAAGATTGCGGGGAGGCTGATCGGATCGCCAGTCATCAACTTGCGGCAGTGGGCCGGAAGATCGGTCAGCTCACCAAGCTGCAAGCCGAACTCCGACGCATGATTTCACAATGCCGAGGCGGACAGATCTCTGACTGCCGGATCATGCTAGCTCTCGCGGATCATGAGCACTGCGAAACTGACCACAGCTGACAGCACGCAAGCTTGTAGTCGCTTCAAGGTTTTCTATGTCATGTTGCCCTGACGGCAAGCGAGGACATAGCGGTGGATCACCATCAACACGTTGAACTCGAGGCTGCCGGGCTGCGAACGTTCTTTCGCATCGCTGATATCTGGCGGCTGAGTGAAGCCGAGCGAGCCGCCATCCTCAATTTGGATGAAGAAGGGCTCAGGCTGGCCAAGGAACAGCCTGCCTCGATCAAGCAGGAAACCCTCCATAGGCTCTCTTATGTCTTTCGTATTTATCGAGCCGTGAACACTCTTTTGCCGGACGCGCACCGGGCCGCTGAGTGGATGCGGGCACCCGGCAAAGTGCCGATTCATGGGGGGCGCTCGGCAATCACAATCATGGCGAGCGGCGAACCGAATGACCTTCAGAGAGTGACTGAATACCTCGATGCTGAATGTCAGTGAGCAATACCTTCAAGCCTGAAAGCTAAATTTGTGTTCAAACCTTGTAGTTACTACAAGGTTAACCTACCTGCTTCATCGACCGCTTCGCATGGCGGTTAGACAGGGAGCGTAGGATGCAGGAATCAATTGATTGCTCGGCTTCGGCGATGGTGCTCTTCCAACCGGTGCTGGCGGAACACCAGCGCTGTCAGGACGAGGTCCACGACTTCGTTTTCTGTGATCCGCTAGAGCCAGACTGCCCCTCCGACCTCAAGGTCACCCTGACGCATCGCCAGATTGGACGACTGGTGTTCGTGGCGGCGGAGACGGGGTCGCGCTTTGCTCGGGAGCGCTCGTCCTATGATCCTGCCGCTTGGATGGCGGCGCCCAGAAGCCTGTTCGGCGGTCGTAATGCGCTGACTGCCTGTGTTGATCGCACCATGTTCATGCGGGCGATCGTTCTGCACGGGGCAACCGCCGTCTATGACATGGCGCCGCAGGATATGTCCGAGCTGCTTGCCTCATCGGACTGCGACGACGAAGCATCCATGGTGGTTAAACATACTGGTCGCAGCCTTGACCGTGGTGGCGCTCCCTTGATGAATTGGGGGCCGACGCTCTTCACGGCGACATGCGCTGAGCATAGCTCGGCCGGCGTTCTCCACCTCTTCTTTGCGACAATAGCGACTGACGAAGGTGCGGCGAGAGAACAGTTGCGGGAACGACTGGGCCCCAGCGTTTCAAGCATCGCCAACGTTATGGCCGGGTTCGACCCCTCGCAGCCAGTCGCCGTCTCCCTGCTGTCTGAGGCAATGGCTTACCTGCTGATTCAGATCGCACACGAGCCCACCTCAGCGCTCGCGGATGGCTTCAACGTCCTGATTGAACACCGCTTCGATCACTAGCTCATGACCTGGCAGCTTGCGCGATGATGGGGTGGCGACCGTTCCGATCACTCAAAAACATGAGGTCAAGGCGCAAGCTGCCGATGCGCGATGAACCAAGCCCTGAACGCCATCGAGATGGCTCCTATGCCGAACTTCAAGGACCAACCATCAATGGCTAAAGGACAGGAAATCGACGGCCAGCCCAAGGCTATCGCGTTCGACTGCTACGACACGCTGCTGACGATTACGGACATCCGACGGCCCTTTCAGCGGTTGGCGGCGCTCGCCGGCGGTCAGTTGAACCCATCGCCGATGACTGTTCCCATGTCGCTCAGGGACGTCGCGAACCGCAATTTCGCTGAAAGCATGCTCGAGGCTGGCATCTTGGAGAAGCTTGAAGACGACTTACGGCTTGAACTCGCCTCCGTTCAGCCTTTGCCAGGCGCACTGGAGGTCCTGCAGCGTTTGCGAGGCTGGGATATCGATTGGCGATCGCGTCCAACCTTGCCCTCCCATACGCTGGGCCTCTGCGACAGTGGTTGGCGGCCTTCATCGACGTCGAAGTGCTATCCTTCGAGGTGGGCGCAGCCAAGCCGTCCGCCTTACTCTACGAGGAAACGTGCAAACGGCTCGAGGTCGCACCGAAGTGCTGATGATCGGAAACTCGCTACGAAACGATTTCGCCGGAGCTAAGGCCGCCGGGTTGCAAGCTCGGTATCTTCGCCTTGGGAATGCAGTTGAAGACGCCCTGGGTGACCTTCTTGGGACTTAGAAGAGCGTATCGCTTTCCCCACCGCCCGGGGCTAGGTTTCTCCGCTGCAACACCGGTCGGAACCCATGACAACCCTCAACCTTCAAGCGAAGCAGGACTTCTTGGAACGGGACGCGGCGACCCGCGATCCAGTTCGCGCGCTTTCTGAGTTCGTTTGGAACGCTCTCGATGCCGACGCGAGCAAGGTCGAGATCAAGCTCGAGCGCAACGATCTTGGCGGACTGGCGGCAATCCACATTATTGACGACGGAGGCGGCATCAGCGCTCAGCATGCTGAAGTTAATTTCGGCAACCTCGGTGCAAGCTGGAAACGAGATGCACATCGTACATCAGGGCTAGGGCGCGCCATTCACGGGAAGGAAGGGCGAGGACGTCTCCGCTTCTTCTCCCTTGCTCAGCGCGCTCGCTGGTTCTCCACCACGCGCGAGATCGTCCCGGGTGCGGAGATCAGCTCCCTGGCGTCCAGGACCATCGAGATCCACTCGAAATCCCTAGAACGTTGCGAGGTGAGCGAGGCTGAGAAGCCGTTTGCCGAAGCACCCGGTACTAGCGTGGTGCTGACAATGCTGAAGAGCACGTTTGACGAGCTATCCAGCACCGAAGCCTTCAGCAGGTTCAGCACGCTGTTTGCGCCCTACGTGCTTCAATACCCTAATGTCGAAATCTGGTACAACGGGTTCAAAGTCGATCCTAACCTAACGATCCGGCGGTGCGAGGACCTGCCTGCCATAATCGTTCAGCTTCCCGATAGGACTATTAACGACCTCAGGGTCAAGGTCATCGAATGGAAAGCGGCCACTGACACGCGCCAAATCCATTTTGGAGGCGAAGACGGCATCGTGCTTGGTTCGCAGCCAGCCCACGTCACCGCACCCGGTTTCGAGTTTTCAGCTTACGCCTACAGCTCATACTTCCAAGAGGTCGCTGACCACAACCTTCTCGAACTCGACGACCTAAACGAGCCTGACTTTGTTGTCGTCCTGTCGCATATCAGGGAGGCGCTGTCCGAGTATTTCCGAGTCCGGCTCAGCGAACAATCACTCGGCATCATCCAAGATCTTAAGAATCAGGGCGCGTACCCCTATGAGGGTGAACCTCGTGACCAGATCGAGCGGCGAGAACGTCAGGTTTTTGACATCGCCACTTACGCCATCAACTCGCATTCCCGGGACTTTTCGAAGGCAGAAGCGTCGCTGAAGAAAATGACGCTGACGCTTCTTAAGGAGGCTATCAAGCGCAATCCCGAGGACCTTTCGACCATCCTGAAGGCAGTCGTGAACTTGCCCAAGGGCAAACAGTCAGAATTCTCATCACTTCTGAAGAAGACCGAGCTTGGCAACATCATCGGCGCATCGAGCCTCATCTCGGATCGGGTAACCACGCTGGAAGTTCTGAAGGGGATTATCTTCGATCCCAAGCACCGGCAGAAAGTAAAGGAACGGGGCGAACTCGACGCTCTGATACGAGACCACACCTGGCTCTTCGGCGAGCGATTCCACATCACGATGGGCGAGTCCGGCCTCAGTAAGGTCATGAACAGGGTGGCAGAGGATCTCGGTCAGAAGCGCAAGGGAAGGAAAGTTACCAAGAAGGATGGTTCAGTCGCCCGCGTGGACGTCTTCCTAGGCAGGTCGGTTCCACACTCCGACGCTGGCAAGCGCGAGTTTCTACTCATCGAGCTCAAGCGACCGTCGCTTAAGCTTGGCCGTAAGGAACTCGATCAAGTCGAGGATTACGTCACCGCGATCAGGTGCGAGCCAGAGTACCTCCACACGGATACCACTTGGAACTTCTTCTTGGTCGCCAGCGAATACGAGTCTGAAGTCGCAGGACGGATTCATCAAGCCGATCGGCCGCCTGGGCTGTTTATCTACGGTGACAGCTTCAAATTCTGGATCAAGACTTGGGCAGAGATAGTTCGCGAGAACGAGGCTAGACTACACTTTGTGCAAGAGAAGCTTCAGGTGGAAGTCTCGAATGCGGAGATCGAGACGAGAATCGAGGATCTGCGTAAGCTCGTTACCCTGTAATATCCGGAGAGTTGCGAAGGTTTGCTTCGCCCGACTTGGTGTTGGTTGCGGCGTGTACGAGCATCTTCGTCGATTGAATTGCAGAACGGCAGAATAGACCCACTAGCCGACATTCAGAGCCGCTTGGCGACTTCCCGAAAGCAGCCGCTCGTTCAAGTCCGCCCTGAGGCTGAAAGTGGCCGAGATCGGACCGGCCGCTTCCAGACGCCAAGAGTCGAACTCGGACGTTCGAACCACCAACTTCAATGTATTATTTCGGCTCAAATCCGACATTTGGAAACGCGGCCCCCGCCTGTAGTGTCGGCCGATGACCTATCTGATCGTATTCATTGGAGGGGGGATTGGTGCAGCACTGCGTCATGCAGTGAATAAAGGAGCATTGTTCCTGCTCGGCCCCTCGTTCCCGTTCGGAACCCTGCTTGTGAATGTCCTTGGTAGTTTTCTGATGGGAGTCGTGGTCTTTGCCTTGCTCGCGCGAGGCGAAGGAGATCAGCCGTTGCGTCTCTTTCTCGGGACCGGCATTCTCGGCGGGTTCACCACATTTTCCGCGTTCAGTCTCGATGCCGCTCTGATGTGGGAAAAGGCGAATTGGCTACCTCTTGGAGCGTATGTGATTGGCTCTGTCGTCCTCTCGGTTGGAGCCTTGCTAGTCGGCATGTTCGCAGCGCGAAGCCTCGGTTGAATGCTGGCCCTCGCATACGTCGGAGCGGCCCTTGCTGAGATCGCGGGATGCTTTGCGTTTTGGGCATGGCTCAGGCTCGACAGGTCACCCCTATGGCTCATCCCCGGTGTGCTTTCGTTGTGCCTTTTCGCCTACTTCTTGACCCTCGTTGATGCGGAGCATGCTGGCCGCACTTACGCGGCTTACGGAGGGGTATATATTGTATCAGCCCTTTTCTGGCTGTGGGCTGCTGAAGGCGTGAAACCGGATCGATGGGACGTCATCGGAGCCACAGCTTGCCTGTTGGGAGCCGCGATAATTCTGTGGGGACCACGATCCGGCTGAATGCACCGCGTGGACGAAGAGGGTCGTGAGAAGACCGAATCCTTCTGCGCAACAAGGAGCGACTGTGCGACGCCCGCGTCCTAGGTTTGCGCCTGCCGTTAGCAGCTGCGTGGATCAGTATTGACTGTGCACACGCTGACGTAACGCGGATGTCTGCATTTCCGTTTATCGTAGACCGCAGTGACTTGCCCTCCGGCGTGCCACAACCTGAACGCGCGTGGGTAAAAATAGCTATCGGCCAATCGCGCTGATTAGCCCCAAAGCGATCGTCGCCAGGACCATAAGTGACAGCGTCACCACGAGGGTCACGCGCAAACCAGCGCGAGCAACGGCCCGAACGTCGACGCCCAGGCCAAGTGCGGCCATCGATAGAATCGTCAGCCAAGATGCCGCTGTCGCGACTGGCCCGAGCAGCATTTCCGGGATCAGCGCTAGCGAACGAGCAGCGGCCATCAATAGGAAGCCTATGATGAACCACGGAACTAGGCGGTGCAGCGGCGGCAACCCGGAACGGGGGCGTTCCCCAGCCGTGACGGCGGGAGCCGGCTCGTCGGTTTCCTCTCGCAGTTTCGTGGCGACCAAGGCGAGGACAACCACCACTGGCCCAAGCATTAGCACCCGAACGAGCTTGACCAGCGTGCCGACCTGCGTCGCGAGCGCGCCGACGGGCATCGTCGCGGCCAGCACTTGCGGCACGGCATAGACGGTCAGGCCGGCGAGCACTCCGTAGCTGTGCTGAGTCAACGCAAGCGCGACGCCTATCAGCGGCAGGAGCAGAACCACTACAACGCCCAGGACAGCCGTAAATGCGATCGAGGACGCGACATCGTCGCCGTCAGCCCCGATCACTGGAGCGACAGCGGCGATCGCCGAGTTGCCGCAGATCGAATTGCCGCAGGCGATCAACACCGCCATCCGACGAGGCAGTCGGAAAAGCCGACCCAGTCCGTAGCTCGCCAGTATGGCGAGCGTGACGGTTGCAATGATGCCCAGCAACAGCGGCAGGCCGGCAGCGAAAATGGTTTGCGCACTTAGCGAGGCGCCAAGGAGAACCACTGCAACTTCGAGCAGGAACTTGGCACTGAGATCGATGCCAGGCGTCCATCGCGCCGGTGGGGTCCAAGCGGTCCGTATGACGGTGCCGAGGATGATTGCGAGCACCAAGGCCTCGAGCCACGCGCGGCCCGTAAGGGCTTCCTCTGCATGCTGAAGCGCAACTGCGGCTAGCGATATGCTGATGCACAACAGCAGCCCCGGCACGAGTTGGAGTGCGCGGCGTTGAGTGGTGGCATGACTGGACATTCACCGGTCATAGTGTCTCACTCACACAAAGCGACACCGGCGATGCATGCTTTTTTTACAACTGTAACTAACAGGATCGCTGTTACTGTCGTGGCCTTGGTAATTTCGACCGCTGCCTTCGCAAGCGCCGACTCGTTCGCGTCCGAGATGGACCGGGCAATGGCGACGATGCACCGATCGATGGGGACAGGATATAGCGGAGACGCGGATCGCGATTTCGCCGCCATGATGATCGCTCACCACCAAGGCGCGATCGACATGGCCGCCCTCGAACTGCGCTATGGCAAGGACGAACGATTGAAGCGGCTTGCGCAAGCTATCATCGTCGAACAGCGACAGGAAATCGAAGTGATGCGCGGCATCCTTTCCGAGGAAAGGGCGTTGCCAGCTACACGTCCCGAAGGTCGGGGGCATATGCACCATCCGGAAGGGCAAAAATGAAGAAACCCCACCTCATCACCGCTGCGGCCATCGCTGTGTCGAGCCCGGTATTCGCCCAACAAGTGCCCAACGGCGCAGCGGACATTCCGGTCAGCAGTAAGGACCGCGTCTATACGTCTGATCAATTTTCGAACACGGTGTCGGTTATCAATCCGGCAACCAACAGTTTGCTCGGGGTGATCAAACTCGGTGATCTGACACCGGCCAATCTCAGCCCGCTCTACAAGGGCGAGTTGCTGGTTCACGGCATGGGTTTCTCGCCCGACCGCAAGACGCTTGCTGTCGTTTCGATCGGGTCCAACTCGGTGACCTTCATCGATACTGCGACCAATTCGATCAAGCACAAGACCTACGTCGGCCGCTCGCCTCACGAAGCTTTCTTCCGCCCGGATGGCCGCGAAGTCTGGGTCAGCATCCGCGGCGAGAATTACTTGTCCGTCCTCGACGGCCGCACATTCAAGGAAACCGGGCGGATCATTGTTCCCAACGGACCGGGCATGACGATCTTTTCGCCGAATGGCCGCTACGCTTACGTTTGCTCAAGTTTCTCACCGGAAACGGTCGTTATCGATACGCGGACCAAGAAGGTCGCGGGGAGTGTCAAACAGGCCAGCCCTTTCTGTCCCGACATCGCAGCTAGTCCGGATGGCAAGCAGGTATGGCTGACGTTCAAGGATGTCGGCAAGGTGATGGTGTTCGACGCCAGGCCGCCATTCGCAATATTGAAAACGATCGACACTGGGGCGATAACCAACCACGTCAACATTGCTCGCAATCCCAACGGCCAGTTCGCTTATGTCACGGTCGGAACCGAGAATGTGGTCAAGGTGTTCCGAACCAGCGATTTTGAGCAGGTGGCTTCGATCCCGGTCGGAGCACTGCCCCACGGCCTGTGGCCGTCGGGTGACGGGACACGAATGTATGTCGGCCTTGAAAATGCCGATGCCGTCGCGGCGATCGACACGCTTTCCAATCGCGTCATTGCCACAATTCCGATCGGTCAGGGGCCGCAAGGCGTCGCCTATGTGCCCGGTGCGGTGCCGAACGGCGAGGGAATGGCCAACCTCATGCCGTTGGCCGACGCCGGCAAGAAGGTGCAGCTGATCTTGGAAGGAACGGGAAGCAGCCAGGTCACGCTGTTCGACCAGGGCCAGGTCCAGATTCTGCAAGCCGCCGTCGCGGGGCTGGCCCCCAAGACAGCTTATGTCTTGGGGCTCGCCAGCGATCCGCAGGGTAAAGGAAAAATCGAACCGCTGGCGAAATTCATGACAAGCCCGTCAGGGTCTGCTGTCGTCAATACACTCGGCCCGCTTCGTCAGATCGTGACTGCCGAAGTGAAAAGCGTCCGGCGCTACCTGGTCGTCGCGGCCGGGACGCCGGAATCCTTAGGACCCGTGATGCAGGTTCAGCAACGCTAATCCGATTGATGTGTTCTCAGAAACATGTCCGCTTTGAAATGCCAGACAATGAAGCATCTATGACCGGAATGGGCGCTAGGCCGACGTACCGCTCCGCATGAACGAACGTCCGCTAATCGCCATTGCTCACCCAGAAGTTGCCCGTCCGCGTCCCACCACCAGCAGACCAACGGGTGGTGCTTGCCGGAGCGTCCGCAAGTGGCCGATTGCAGAAAGTCCGGTTGTGGAGGTGAAGGGTCGCAAGCAGACCCTCATGTGGCTTCATTCAGCGCCGCTCGGCTTCAGTTCACTGGTGAAGCTCGCAATGGTTAGCCACCGCGCGCCGCTTGAAGCATGGAAGCAATCGAAGATCGACTGCATTCGGCACCTTGTAAGACGGGTAATCTGGCTCGCATTCCAAAGAACTTGCCGTCAGCTGACTCGTCGAAAAATCGCCCACGTAAAGGTCTGGATGCTGCCCCACGGCGCAAGATGATCGTCAGTCCACCCCTCAACAAACTGCAGGTCGGGACCCATCTCAGCCGCTAGGGAGGATGCGTCATAGCGCCTGACGGGTAGGCCGCTGCAGCGCTCAGGGCCGCTAAGGGCGAACGTCGCCATTATAAGAGCTCCGTCTTGGGCAAGGCCCTGGAGCAGCTTTTCCTTGTAACGCTTGCGGTCATCTGCCTCGACAAGGAAATGAAACACGGCTCGGTCGTGCCAGATGTCCCATTGCCGCTGAGGCGACCAGTTCCGAATGTCGGCCGCAATCCAGTTCACGTCTGTCGCCCGCTGACCGAGCCTAGTTTGTGCCCCCTCGAGTGCCGCCCCGGAGATGTCGAGAACAGCGAGATCTCGCCATCCACGGTCGAGCAACTCGTCCACAAGAGTAGAGGCGCCGCCGCCCACGTCGACAAGGCTCTGTGCAGAACTCGCACCGATCTGCTCCAACGCCTTCAGGCTGGGCCTTGGTATGCTCTGGTGCCAGCTGACCTCCGCTGGGTCTTTGGTTGAGTAGACAGTCTGCCAGTGACGTTCTTCATGGGATTTCATGGCATTCCTCTAAGCGGTATTGAGCACCGTCACATCGTATCAAGGCTGTCTCAGCCCTCGTCTGCCGCTCTAGATGCGAAATAGTTGAGCGGGATTTTTAAGAAGGATCGACCGCAGGACTCCGGCTCGGGGAGGTGGCCAGCGCGTATGTTGACCTGCAGTGCGGCCAACATCAGCTGTGGGAGAGGCAAGGTCGCGTCGCGCTTATTTCGAAGGGCGACGAAGTCCTCCTCCGATCGATTGTTGCCGACATGCTTGTTGCTTCTGCGATGCTCCATCACTGATGCACAGCACTGCGCTTCGCGGCCTTCTGGAGCATAGTCGTGCCCGACGAAGAGGGCGGTTTCCTCAGGCAGTGCCAGGATCTGCTGGATGGAGGCGTAGAGTTCCTTAGGGTTGCCGCCGGGGAAGTCGGCACGGGAAGTCCCGCTGTCCGGCATCATCAAGGTGTCGTGCACAAACGCCACCTCGTCCGTGACATAGGCAATTGAAGCCAGGGTGTGACCGGGCGTGAAGAGAATGCGAACCTCGGTCTCGCCCAACTGAAATTGCTCGCCGTCGGCGAAAAGCCGGTCCCATTGCGAGCCATCGGTGGGCAGACGGTCCAGGCAGTAGATCTCGGCCCAAAGCTTCTGGACCTCGATCACCTTCGTGCCGATCGCGCGCGCGGCCTTCAGCTTCTCGGCAAGGTAAGGCGCGGCTGAGAAATGATCGGCATGCGGATGGGTGTCCAGGATCCATTCAACAGCGAGACCCTGGCGCTCAACATGCTCGAGCAGCTTGTCCGCATTACCTGTGGACGTCGCGCCGGCGTTCATGTCGAAGTCGAGCACCGGGTCGATGATTGCGGCTTTGTTCGAAGCCCTATCCGCCAGCACATATTGCCAGCTTCCGGTCGGCTCGTCCCATAGTGCAGCGACCGTGACCTTTGCGAATTCGAACCTCTGCATGGTATTTCCTCGCTTTGATCCAAACAGTTCAGTGATCTCGTTGCTCCAGGTGTCGCAGCTCGGAGGTGAGCATGGCCCTCGATAGTTCACCGACATGCACCGTCTTGATCTCGCCGGCAGCATTGACGAAAACCGTCGCAGGATACCCACCAGCCTCGATGGCGGCAGCAAGTGAAGCAGTGGTGTCAAGGTAGACCGCGCTGGGCGGCAGACGATTTACCCACAGGAATTCTTCGGCCACCGCGCGCTCTTCTCCGCTGTTCACCAGGAGAATGGGGACCGAGGAGGTTGAAGCCACATCGACCATCATCGGCATCTCGCGGCGGCATGGAAGGCACCAGCTTGCCCACAGATTGATGACCATCGGCTGGCCGCGCAACTTGGACAGATCCAGACTTTCACCGGCCAGCTTCTGGACTGCAATTCCGGCTGGAAACGGGCGCGGTGCGGGTGTCAGCAGCTGCGATGAGCCGATGTATGCTCCGCTAAGCATGAGTATGGCGCCCGCCATCAGCAGCGACGATGGGCGCAGGCGCAGCTTCCACAGGGTGACGAGGACCGCGGCCGCGACCCCGGCCACCAGTGAAAAACCTCCCTGCCAGAACGCGAGGATCGAGGCTGGCTCGACAGCGAACGCCTCCCAGTTGATTATGGCGTATCCGAGCCTTGCAGCCACGAGCCCCGTCACCAGCGCCCACCAGCCTGCGCCCTCTGCGCTCTCATCTGCTCTCTTGCTCACCATGATGGCGATGAGGAGGAAAACAGAGATGAGAACGAGCGCCAGAACTCGATCGGTAGCCAGCAACAAAGGACCGATTTCTACGGCTTGTGGGAACGACATCACCTAGAACGCCGCGCCCGCGCTCTTCCACAGCATGTAGGCGGCGACCACGAAGATCAGGACGGCGAAGATGCTGGTCAACTGACCCGAGCTCGACAGACGCTTGGCGGCGCGCGTGCCGGCGAAGCTTCCGACGACACCGCCGGCGATGAAGACGCCGGCGAGGACCCAGTCGACGAGACCCGAGAAGGCGTAATTGGCGGCAGTCGTCAGGCCGAAGGCGGTCACCGCGACAAGGCTGGTGCCGACCGCGTTGATCATCGGCATGCCGGTCGACGCGATCAGGCCTGGCACGATCAAGAAGCCGCCGCCGATCCCGAAGAAGCCCGAGAAGCCTCCGGTCCCAAGGCCAGCCCCGAGCACCTTGCCGGCATTTGTGCGATCGCACTGAGCGCCTGCCTCGCCCTCATGCTTGCGGCGGCGGAGCATGAGGATGCCGACCACGATCATCACGATGGCGAAGAGGAAGAGAAGCTTCTGGCCATCAAAGGCCTTGCCCGCAGTCGACCCGAAGAAGGCGCCGATGACGCCAGCACCCGCGTACATCAGGCCGCAACGCCATTTCACCGTACCCGCGCGGGCGTGATTGGCGAGACCGGTCGCGGCATTGGCGGCCACCGCAAGGGCACTGGTGCCAATCGCGACATGTGGGCTCTGGACGCCGACCAGATAGACCATCAGCGGCACGGCGAGAATTGATCCACCGCCGCCGACAAGGCCGAGGGTGAAGCCGACGAGGCTGCCCGACAGCAGGCCGAGGATGTATTGTACGGTGTCGAGCATCACGCGGCCTTCTTCAGTTCGGCGGGCGCGGCCATCCACTCCCGGCCTTTAAGCATCGCGTCCCAGTAGATGGCGGGAAGCAGATCTTTCTTGAGGTGCCAGGCGAGCCGCGACGGCTTTGTCCCGTCGATCACGAACTTCGGGAAGCTTGGCAGAAGCGTTCCGCCGTAACCGAACTCGGCCAGCAGGATCTTGCCGTTCTCAACGGTAAGCGGGCAGCTGCCGTAGCCATCGTAGGCGGCTCTCAACGGCTTGGCGGCCAACACTGCAAGGGCATTGCCGGCAACGACCGGGGCTTGCTTGCGCACCGCCGCCGCCGTCTTGGCATTGGGCATGTTGCCGATGTCGCCAATGGCGAAGACGTTCGGAAAAATGAGATGCTGAAGCGTCTGCTGGTCGACGTCGACGTAGCCGCTCTTGTCCGACAGGAAGCTGTTTGCAACGACCTCCAGCGGCTTTTGAGGCGGCGTGACGTGTAGCATGTCGAAGCTGCGGGTTTCCACCGCATTGCCAGACTTGAATGTCGCAAGCCGGGCTGGGCCATCCACGGCGATCAGGTTGCTGCCAAAATTGGTCTCGATGCCGTAGCGATCGATCGTCCGCTCCAGCGCCGGGACGTAATCCTTGACGCCGAAGATTGTGGGCGCAGCGCTGTGGAACGCAACATGGACATCATCGAGAACGCCTTCGCGTTCCCAGTGATTGGCAGACAGATACATGGCCTTCTGCGGCGCGCCGGCGCACTTGATCGGCATGGGCGGCTGAGTGAAGAGCGCCGCGCCTGACCGAAGATTGCGAGTCAGTTCCCACGTGTACGGGGCAAGGTCGGGACGGTAGTTCGAAGTCACGCCATTGCGACCGAGCGTCCCCGTCAGGCCCTCAATTGCGTCGAAGTCGAGCCGATTGCCGGTGGCGACAATCAGTACACGGTACGAGAGGATCTCACCGTCGCCGAGAATGACCTCGTCATTGCCCGGATCGAATGCCTTTACGGACGTCTGTAGCCATGTCGTGCCCTTCGGCATGACCTTGGCCATTGGCCGGCGAACATCACCGATGGTGAAGACGCCGGCACCGATCAGGGTGTAGCCCGGTTGATAGTCGTGGGTCTCGCGTGGCTCGACCACGGCGATGTCGAGGCTAGGCTTGCGGCGGAGCAGCGAAGCAGCCGCTGCGAGGCCGCCGGCGCCGCCGCCCACGATGACAACGTCATGCTTGAGCATCGTCAGTCTCCCGCGACAGGCGTTGGCGGAAGGGCTCGAGATCGTAGCCTTCCTTGGCGGCAATCGCGATCCGCTCATCGACCGTGAGGTTGGCCTGATTGGCCAAAGCCCACAGCAGGGCGGCGCGGGTACCGCTACGGCAGAAGACGGCGATCGGCTTTGGTAGCGTCTCGAGAGCGTTCCGGAACTCCGCGATTTGCTCGTCAGTGATCTGGCCCATGACGACGGGCAGGTGGCGAGCCTCAAGGCCCTGCGCGGACGCGGCCGCCTCAAGTTCGGCCCACGCGGGCTGATCCTCGCTCTCGCCTTCCGGTCGATTGCCGATGATCGAACGATAGCCGCGCTCAGCGAGTTCGGCGATGTCGTCAGCTGACGGCTGGGCAAGGGCGGTGACGTTCGGGGTGAGGACAGCAAGCTTCATGGTCTAGGCTCCTTGAGCAGTGAGCGCGCGGCGCTCGGGGATGAGGCGGTGTGCGGCCATGCCGACGAGCATGGCGGCGACGAACGGGAGGACTCCGACGGGCGCCAAGGCGAGGGAGGCGATGGCGGGGCCGGGGCACAGGCCGGCGATCCCCCAACCGATCCCGAACAGTGCGGAGCCGGTGATGAGCTTGCCGTCGAGGTCGGTACGGTCAGGCAAAACAAAGCGCTCACCGAATAGCGGACGCGCCATCCCTGCCTGCAGGCGCCAGGCGAGGGCCATGACGATGACAGCTCCGCCCATAACGAAGGCCAGGGTCGGGTCCCACGCGCCAAACAGGTCGAGGAAGCCGCGCACCCGTGCCGGATCGGTCATCCCGCCGATGCTGAGGCCGCCGCCGAACAGCGCTCCGGACAACAGCGGCGGAAGGAAGCCTCGTGCAATACTCATCACAGGCCTCCCAAGAGGTTGGTAACGGCAACAGTGGTGATGCCCGCTGCCATGAAGGTGGCGGTGGCGATCATCGAGCGCTGCGAGAGGCGGCTGACGCCGCAGACGCCGTGTCCGCTCGTGCATCCGCTTCCCATCCGCGTGCCGAAGCCAACCAGAAGGCCGGCGACGACGAGGATCGGCCAGGAGGCGAACTGAGATTGTCCCTGTCCCGTGATCGCAGCGACAGTGAGGGCGCCGAGCGGCAGGCCGATCAGGAACATCCAAGCACTGCCGCGCGACATGCCGCTGTCGGCGAGGCCGGTGGCACGCGCGGTGATACCCGACACGCCGGCGATCCGACCGGCCCCAAGCAGCATCAGCGCCGCCGCAAGGCCGATCATCACACCGCCGATCAGTCCATGCAGCGGCTGCGCGTTGGCGAACAGCTCGCTCATAGCAGGTCGATCGGCTGCTTGAGGTAGCGCACGCCATTGTCTTCCGGCTCGGGCAGGTGCCCGCCGCGCATGTTCACCTGCAGCGAAGGCAGGATGAGCTTAGGCATCGACAAGGTCGCATCGCGCTGGGTGCGCATGGCCACGAAATCGTCCTCGCTCACACCCTCGTGGATGTGGACGTTGGCGGTGCGCTCGACGAGCATGGTGGTTTCCCACACATACTCGTCACGGTTTGGCGCCTTGTAGTCGTGGCAGAGAAACACGCGGGTCTCGTCAGGCAGCTTCATTAGCCGGCGTACCGAGCGATAGAGCTGCCGCGCGTCACCGCCAGGGAAGTCCGCGCGGGCCGAGCCATAGTCAGGCATGAACATCGTATCGCCGGTGAAGAGCGCGTCGCCTACGACATAGGCCATGTCGGCCGGGGTGTGGCCGGGCACGTGTAGCGCAATCAACGGGATGCCGCCGATGTCGAGCACGTCGCCATCGTCGAGCAGCCGGTCGAACTGCGACCCGTCGCGGGCAAATTCGGTGCCGTCGTTGAAGATCTTCCCGAACACGCCCTGCACGGTCACGATCTCGCGCCCGATCGCCATCTTCCCACCCAACTTCTGCTGGAGGTACGGCGCCGCCGACAGGTGATCGGCATGGGCGTGGGTCTCAAGGATCCAGTCTACCGTCAGGCCCTGCTCCTCGACATACGCGACGATCTTGTCGGCGCTGTCGAAGCTGGTCCGGCCCGAAGCGTGATCAAAGTTCCAGACGCTATCGATGATTGCCGCGCGCTTGGTCGCCACGTCGCTGACGACATAGCTGACGGTGAAGGTCGGCTCGTCGAAGAAGCCCTTTACCTGCGGTGCGCGAAGCTCACCGTGAAGGACATCAGTGACCTGCGCAAAGGCATGATCGATGTGGCGATCGTTGGTTGAAGAGGTGGTCATCAGACTAGCTCCTGCTGGAATGCTTAGCCCCGAGCTCGGGGCAGAAAAGGTCGTGAAGAAGCGCGAGGACCTGCTGCGCCTTGGGATCGCAGACGCTGTAGAAAACCGTCTGCGACTCCTTGCGGGTGGCGACGAGGCCCTCCTCACGGAGCTTGGCAAGGTGCTGCGACAGGGCTGACTGACCAAGCCCGACGCGGTCCTGAAGCTGCCCGACCGAAAGCTCGCCCTCGGCCGCAAGGTGACAGAGCACCAGTAGCCGGCACTCGTTGGCCATCGATTTGAGCAGGCCCACGGCCTTCTCGGCTTGGGCACTGAACTGAGCGAGAAGCTCCGTATCCATGCGACTCTTCATAAGATATCGCTTATTTAGAACATTCTAATGTTGTGTCAAGTCTGGATGGCGGCGGCTCGCTCCACGAGCATCTTCGATGTCAGCAACTGCGGCATAATCTCGGGCGGTTTTCCCGGTGCTACGAAGAGGTAGAAGGGAATGCTGTTGCGCCCCTGCCGGGAGAGGAATCGCGTGATCATCGGATCGCCGTTGGTCCAATCCCCTCGCAGCGTCACCACGCCAGCCTTCTCGAACGCATCTCTCGTGGCTGGCCGCTCTATGGCGACCTTCTCGTTGACCTTGCAGGTAAGGCACCAGTCTGCGGTGAAGTCGACAAAGACGGGAGTGCCGGCTCTTCGAAGCTCGGCAAGTCGCTTCTCCGTGAAGGGCTCGACCCCGCCGATCGTAGGTGCCGGCACGGCGGCGAGCGATCTCGGTGGTGCGGTGACGAGAAGCAGGCCGATCGCTGCTGCGACCGGCGCTAGCGGAAACCAGCTCCTCGTCTGCCCACCCTGTTGACGCAGGCCGACCCACCACAAACCGACCGCAACCGAAAGCGCAGCAAGCGTTCCTGCCGTCATCGCGGACGTGCCGCCTTGCCGACCCAACAGCCACAGCAACCCGACGGTCGTCAGCAGCATCGGAAACGCGAGGATACGCCGAAAGGTCAGCATCCATGGTCCTGGTCGTGGCAACCAGCGACGGCTCGCCGGGACGTAAGCGAGGATCAGGAACGGCAAGGCAAGGCCAAGACCCAGGCCGAGAAAAATCAGCATGGCGCCCACAGGCGCGAGCAGCATGGCAGCGCCGAGGGCCGTTGCCATGAACGGACCGCTGCACGGCGTGGCGATGAAGGCCGCTGTCGCTCCGGTGGCGACGGATCCGGCCACACCCTGACCATCTGACTTGCCGACGCTCAGCGATGGCAGTTCGAACAGGCCGGCAAAATTGAGGGCGATGGCGAAGCTGAGAAGCAGAAGCCCGAAGATCACTCCAGGGTTCTGAAGTTGGAAGGACCAGCCCACTTCCACCCCGGCCTGGCGCAGGAGGAGGATGACCCCGCCGAGCGCGCCCGTACCGAGCAGCGCTCCCGCCGTGTAGCCGAGTGCCTCAGTTCGCGCACCGCGCTCTGAGGCTCCCGAACGGGCAAGGCTAAGCGCTTTCAGGCTGAGGATGGGGAACACGCACGGCATAAGATTGAGCAGCAAGCCGCCGAGGATGGCGCCTGCGACCGCCAGGAGCAGCGAGGCAGCCGGCGTTGACGAGGCGGGCCGGTCAGAGGCGCCGACGATCGGATCAGCAGATGACGCAGGCACAGTGACGATCTGGCCGGGCTTCGCCGAGTTCTCAGCGGCTTCCTGATCCGCAGGATCGGCAGCCCCTGCCTCGCTGGTAAGCGTCACTTCCAAGGGCAACCTATCGCTGGCCCTTTCCGTTGCCGCCGCAGTCCTTACGAACCGCATTCTAAACGCCGCAGCCCCATCCTGGACGATCCCGCTGATCGTCGTCGGCGGATCACCGGAAAGAGTGCCCGTCAACTTGCCAGCGATCAGGCCCGTTGTTGATGCATCCAGGTAGCCGTTCTCGTCCGGGAAGAAGCGAGGGCGGCTTGAACCTATGCGCGCTCCCTCGGGCAATGCGAGAAGCAGCTTCCGTCCTTCTACCGTGTAGCTGCCGTCCGCAGCGACCATGCGCGGCAGGGCAGCCTGCGCCCGTCGGATCGCCGAGGCATCGGCGCTCGCTTCGCCGTTGCCCGCTGTGAGCTCGACCTCGACGACAGCGCGCTCTGGGACGCACAGGCTGTCCGAGCAGGCCAGCCAGCTCACGCTCGCTTCCACCGGAAGCTTGGTCCCCGGCGCTACGCTCGCCGGCACTCGAACGGACGAGACAAGGACGTGTTCGCCCGAATGCACATTGCTGGTGATCCCGGCCACCCGCAGGATCGTCGGCGAGGGGTGACGCAAAGCGCCGAAGGTCAGGCCCTCGGGAGCGGTCCACTCCACCTGCGGCGGCAGTCCGCTGTCGCCGGGATTACTCCAATAGCCATGCCAGCCGGCCTTCGGCTGAAAGCGAAGGCCGAGGGTGATCGTACTGCCGGGCTTCGGTTTCGCTGTGCTGGCAACGAGCGATACGGCAATGCGCTGCTCACGCGCTTCGGCAGCAGTCGACCAGGAGAGTAGAGCCAGCAGCGCAAGAACTAACTGCATGGCGACCTCAGATCCCTTCGGGTTGCGGGGGAATGAAGTTCTTGGGCTTGGCCGCCTTCCGAGCGATCGCCACAGCTTCCTTGAGGTCCTTCAGGTCGAGCCCGCCCGCGTAGAGGGTGTCCTCGACGATGAAGCCCGGAGTCCCCGCAAGATCGAGCTGGATTGCCTGCGCGTCGTTGCGCTCCAGCAGATCGTCGACCTCTACCCCCCGCGTCTTGAGATCGCTTTCGAGCTTCGCCCAATTCAGGTCCGCCTTCACCGCTGCAGCCTTAATCGACTGCTCGGAAAGCGGACGCGGCGACTTCATCAGCGCATCGTGAAATGGAGCATGTTTGTTCTGCCACTGGCTGGCGATCGCCAAGCGGGCGGCTCGTCGCGACTGCGGGCCGAAGATCGGCCAGTCGCGGTAGATGATCCGAACCTTCTTATCCGCCGCAGACAGCTTCATAAGGGCGTCGTGTGAGGTCCGACACACCGGACACTGATAGTCGGTATATTCCACGATTGTGACGTCGTAGCTCGCCGGTCTCACGGTTGGCGCCAGTGCGTCCTCAAGGAAGAACTTGCGGGTTTCCTCGGCGCTGGGCTCAGCTTGGGTGTCAACCTCGGCTTGGCTCGGCGGAGACTTGGCAGGTTCGCCGCTCGAGAAGGCAATGGCGGAAGCCGATCCGGCTCCAACAAGGGCCAATGCTGCAAGGATGCTCTTCAATGTCTCTCTCCAACAGGGAGATGGCGCACAGGCCATCAAGCCTCGCGGAACCAGCCGCTTGAGCTTAAGTCAGCCTTAAGCCGGGCCCGGCAGCGGAAGCCTTGGCAAGTGAGCGAGACGCAATGAGAGTGTTGGTCGTCGAGGATGATGAGGTGCTGCGGGAGGCCGTGGAAGCCGGGCTCGCGCTCGCCGGCTTCACGGTCGATACGGTCGACAATCTCCTCGACGCGAAAGCTGCTGCCACCGACTGGAGCTACGACGCCATCGTTCTCGATCTCGCCCTTCCCGATGGCTTCGGCCTGGATCTCCTCCAGGAGTGGCGAAGGGCGGGGAGGTCGACGCCGGTGCTGCTCCTCACTGCCAGGAACGCGACCCAGGATAGGATCACTGGCCTAGACAGCGGGGCTGACGATTACGTCGGCAAGCCATTCGACTTGAACGAGCTTGCGGCACGGCTTCGCGCCATCGTCCGTCGCGGCCAGGGGCGCGCCGCTCCGCTGCTTGAATGGGCGGACCTGAGCCTCGACCCTGCCAATCGCGTAGTCACCAAGGCTGGGGAGAGCCTGACCCTTTCTCGCCGCGAGTTCACCATCCTCCAAGCTCTGATGGAGCATCCCGAGAGATTGTCATCGAGAGCACAACTCGAGGAGCGGCTCTACGGCTGGCAGGAAGAAGTCGAGAGCAACACCGTCGAGGTGCACATCCACAACCTTAGGGCCAAACTGGGGCGCAATTCCATTGAGACCGTCCGGGGCGAAGGTTACAGGATGGGCCGAGCATGACGTCGATCCGCTGGCGCCTCTTCGCTCTGCTTCTCTCCGCCACCGTGCTCGTCTGGTCTGCAGCGGCCGCCTGGATCTACGTCAGCACCCGTAGCGACGTTCAGCGAGTGCTCGACAACCGGTTGGTCGAGGCTGCCGGCATGGTCGGCTCGCTGGCTCGCAACAGTGCGCGGACGCTGCAAGCAGCTCCGGACGAGCGTACGCTCCCGGTGGAAACGCATGTGGGACGGCAACTTTCCTGCCAGATCTGGACCTTGGATGGACGCTTAGTAGGCCGCTCTGGGAGCGCACCCAGTGTGCCCCTCTCGGCGGGTGACAATGGCTTCTCCGAGCGGATCATCAACGGCGAAGAATGGCGGGTCTACACCCTGGTCGAACCCGAAGCCGGGCTGCGCATCCTGGTTGGCGACAACCTCAAGGTCCGGCGCAATCTGACGGCCGACGTGATGGCAGGGCTGCTTCTTCCCGCGTTGGCTGGCGTCATCGCCCTTGCCGTTCTCCTGTGGTCGGCAGTCGGCAGGGGCTTGAGGCCCCTGCAACAAGTTGCCGACGAGCTTTCCAAGCGCGACCCCGGTGACACGGACGCCCTCACCGTAGAACTGCCAAGTCGCGAGCTGCGGCCTTTGGTGGACGCGATCAACGGCCTATTCGGGCGCTTCGAGGAACTCCGCGCGACCGAGCGCCATTTCATCGCCAGCGCGGCTCACGAATTGCAGACCCCACTGGCTGGCCTAAAGGCGCATGCTCAGGTCGCCGTTGCCGCTGACGACCCAATCCTCCGAGACAAGTCGCTGCGAAGCATTCAGCTGTCAGTGGACCGCACGTCGCGGCTTGTAGAGCAGTTGCTCGACCTCGCCCGCGAGGAAGCGGTCTCGTTGACAACTGGAGCGGGCTGGAGCTCGCTTGGCACGGTGGTCCGGATGGTCGAGGACGAAATGCGGATCGATTTAGACCGGCGCGCCGTGCGCCTTGAGCTGAACCCGAAGGCAGCGAGCACTGAAGTGCGCGCGGATGAAGCATCACTGACCCTCGCCCTGCGAAATCTTATTCGAAATGCTGTCGAGCACGCGCCCGAAGAGTCGCGAGTGCTCGTCGATGTTGCCGATCAAGGGTCTTCTGCGGCGATCCGTGTTCTCGATGAAGGCCCCGGAATTCCGACTGAGGAATTGCCAAACATTCGTGAGCGCTTTGTTCGCGGCCGTCGCGCGAAGGGACCAGGAAGTGGCCTCGGCCTTTCCATTGTCGAGTTGGTCGGGGCCCGTTTCGGAGCCGTGCTACGGCTCGCCAATCGGCCCGGCGGCGGCCTGGAGGCGAGCCTGGAGCTGCCTTCCGAGGCGATCAGGGCGACGCCATAAGCTTGGCTTAAGGCTGGGCTTCCATCCGTCAGGTCCCCTGGAGCCCGACGTCATGATATCCCGACCCTTTCTCGCGCCCGTCGTAGCCCTTTCCCTGCTCGGATTGGGCGCCCCCGCAGCGGCTCAGTCGTCTCCCTCGGCGGCACAGATCTCTGCGGAAGTGGATGCTTTTCACAGATACGGCTTCGACCAACCCTTTTGGACGCCGGCCGCCGTCGAAGCGTTGCTGCGAGTTCTTGAAACCAGTGCGGTCGATGGTCTGGCGCCGCAAAGTTTTTCGGCCGCAAGGCTGCGCGACCTGGCGGCCAAGACGATGGCAGACCCTCGTCGCGACCGACGCACCATGGACTTGGCCTTGTCAGTGGCCTTCGTTCGCTACGCTGCAGCGTTGGCTCAGGCCGGAGATACCGGCGTGACCTATGTCGACCCAGCAGCACGGCCGCGTCCGGTACGACCGACCTTGCTCCTCCTTCGAGCGCGCGAAAGCGGATCGGTACAGACCTTCATCGAGGAAATGGCATGGATGAACCCCATCTATGCTCAACTCCGCCAGGAGCTTCTGGCCAGCGGGGATGACGCGACGCGAGCATCGCTGCTCAGCCTCAACCTCAAACGAGCTCGCGCTCTTCCCCGAGGTCCGGCTCGCTACATCCTCGTCAACATTCCCTCGGCTCGATTGGAAGTTCGCGAAGGCACCCGCATCCTCGAAAGCATGAAGGTAGTGGTCGGCATGAAGCACACGCAGACGCCGGAGATGGCGGGTATGATGCGCTACGCCATCCAGAACCCGTCCTGGCACATTCCGACCGATATCACCCGCGACAAAGTGGCGCCCCGAGTACTCAAGGAGGGTACGGCTTATCTTAGGTCGAAGGAGTATGAGGTGCTTTCCGACTTCGGCCCGGCCCCGAAGGTACTCGACCCCACGAAGGTCGACTGGAAGGCCGTCGTCGAAGGCCGGATTGAGGCCTTCGTCCGGCAGAAGCCTGGGCCCACCAGCGGTCTGGGCAAAATTGTCTTCAAGTTCCCCAATGAGATGGGGATCTACCTTCACGACACACCGGGTAAGGGCCTTTTCAAGCAGGATGATCGGCTGGCCAGCGCGGGCTGTGTCAGGCTTGAAGATCCCGATGGCCTGTCGAAGCTCATCCTCGGGGATGCTCTCGACCCGACGGTGAAGGAAACCGACAAATACGTGCCGCTGCCCCGGCCCGTCCCGGTCTACCTGTCTTACCTCACGGCCTATCCGGTCGATGGGAAACTCGTCGTCCAGCGAGACATCTACAACAAGGACAAGCTTGAATCTGTAAAGCACGAGGGGGAAGACTCGTGATCGCGCCGGCAATGCTTTCGTTTCTCGCTGCCGTCAGCTTGGACGCGGCTGAGGCGATGAACGAGCGGAGCAGTCCCGCGATCGCGCGGTATGGATCGATCGTGCCTGTCCCTGGCGCCGCAATGCGAGCGGACCCCAAGCTCAACTACCGGGTGGCGTTCAGCGTCACCAAGGCCGCAACTCGATCGGACCAGATCAATCCGGGCCTTGAGAAGGTCGCCAGGTATGTGAACCTGCTGCGCGCGGAAGGCGTGCCAGGCCGCCGTGTCTCGATTGTAGTCGCCGTCCATGGCGCCGCCACGAGTTCCTTGCTGACCGACGAAGCTCACGTTTTGAGGTACCGCAGCCCGAATCCCAACGTCGAACTTGTCACTGGTCTGCGGGAAGCTGGTGTGAGCGTTCACGTCTGCGGGCAGGCCCTCGCCGGCCAGAAGATCGAGCGCACCAGCATTCTACCCGGCGTTCTTGTCGACCTTTCCGCCTTGGTGACGCTGACGACCCTTCAACTAAAGGGCTGGGCGCTTGTCACGGACTGACTTCGTCTGCGCTGCAGGGGTTCGATGGCGGCTCGCAACGCCGTCGCTGCGACGGAGCAAGATATCTGGGTCATCCTCATGGCAAGCCTGACCCGCAGAGAGACGCTTTCCCTACTCGGGGTAGCCGTGGCTGGATCGGCGGCAAGCGTCGTTCTTCAGAGGACCGCCCCCCTCGGCCGAGACGTCCACGACAACCCCGCCGCCAAGAGCATTCTGAAAGACACTGATTGGCCCTCCTTCGGCCCTGCGGATGCTGATCTTACCGTCGTCACCTTCACCGACTACAGGTGCCCGGCCTGTCTTTATGCGGCTCCCAAGCTTGATGAGGCTGTCGCAAAGGATGGCAAGGTCAGACTAGTCTATCGTGATTGGCCCATCTTCGGCGCACAATCAGAAGAGGCTGCGCGTGCCGCCATCGCAGCCCATCTTCACGGCCGCTACGTCGCGATGCACAAGGCGCTGATGGCAAGCAGAGTGCCATTCACTTCCGCCTCAATCATGCAGATCGCTGCCGGGGCTGGCATCGACACGCAGCGGCTAAGTGCCGATTTGCAGTCGCGATCTGAGGTCATCGCTCGGAGGCTCGCGCGCAACCGCTTAGATGCGGCCCGGCTCAGATTACCGGGTACACCCGGGTACCTAATCGGTCACCTGCTCGTCGTCGGAGCCTTGCAAGCGGATGAGTTCGCCACCGCCTTCCTGAGCGCGAGGAAGCTCTAGAAGGCCCTCTTTACGTCCGCTTTCGGATGCGCCCCTTGCGATGATGAACGACCGCGATGGGCGCTAAGCCGACGTTTTGGTCCGCCTGAACGAACGGCAGCTTATCTGCATTGCTCACCCAGAAGCTGCCAGTCTGCTTGCCACCACGTGCCGCTGCTCAGGCCGGCCTGTCCCTGAACGTCTGCTTGTGCTGGAAGCGGACATCAGCAGCTAAGCTTGCGACGCTCCTCCTTTGAGGTGGCCCCCAGCACGCTGCGGTACAATCAGTATCATCAGCACGATAGCTGCGGCGAGCGCAGCAGTTGCGAGCGGTCGGCTAAACTCCAGCCCTCCCTTTGCAATCGGCTTATCCAGAAAGTCGCCAACTGTGGCCCCAAGTGGTCGCGTGAGGATGAAAGCCGACCAGAAGAGTAAGACGCGCGATACGTTAGTGAAAAAGTAGAGCGCTGCTAGGACGGCTAACCCTAACCCAAAGAGTAGGGCCGCTCCTGAGTAGCCGAGAGAGCCATCAGCGACCCAATCGCCCAGAGCAGTGCCGAGTGTCTGCGAGAAGGTGATTGTGAGCCAGTAGAAGGTTTCGGCTCGTGCATTGTCGATGCGATTGACGTCAACGCTCCCGAGTGCACGATGCCAACTGAATAGCGAGATTGCGACTAAGCTGAACAAAAGCAAAGAGCCACCCGGATAGCCAAGCCCAATCGATCGGGTTGCAAAGTCGGCCAGCGTCGTTCCTGCGGTCGTTGATGCTATGATTGTCGCCCAGTAGAGCCAAGGATTGAAACGGCGTGCTCTGATTTGCAGCCAAGCCAGAGCTACTAGCAACAGACCAAAGATTGCTGTTCCAACAAGGTAGCCGTTGACACCGTTGCTCGCTGCGTTGGGGGTTGTCTCACCCAGCCAACTCATACTCACGGCATCGCCGCCGGTTTCACCGAGAGTAGTAGCGAGTATCTTGATGACCCAAAAAGCGAGCGTCACCGCAGGAACCTTGCTCATGGCATCCTCAGCACGGTTGCTCATTTTGAGACCTCCTCACCTCCGAAGCCTTTATGGTCGCCGCTACCAGCATGAGCAATGGGTCGATGTCTCCGCGCCGATGGACGTTGCAGAGGGGCAGAGCGCAGAAGCTAGAGACGTGTCCCTGGTCGCGGGCCTGCCCAGACCGTGAGGCTATAAAAAGCTATCGTGACCAAGCACCCGCCTAGGACTGATAACAATCCCCCAGCTGGACTTTAAGGTATCTGCGCAGAAAATTGTAGCGGCGGACGCCGTCGGGCTGGGTCGTTCCCGCGCGCCCGAGGCTGCGATCGACGGCGATCCATGGGTCAGGAGCTGTTCGCCCCGTGGCTGGCGTCGGGGCGGCAGCAAGGATCGGCCATGCCGCCGCCGATACCGCCAACGCCTGAGGAGTTGTTAGCTTCATCATGCGGCTACTCCATGAAACGAGAAGCAGGGTCTCATGATCGAGGCCGCCAATCAATCAGTGGCTCGCAGTCGTCTACGCTGGCCGAATGCCCGCGACCGCGAGTGCCACCACTAAATAGCGCCCTGCCTTGGCGAGCAGCACCAGAAGGAAGAAGGGAAGCAGCCGGACCTTCAGCATGCCGGCGATGACCGTCAGCGGATCGCCGATCACCGGGACCCAGGACAGCAGCAGCGACCACTTGCCCCAGCGCGCATACCAGCGCTCGGCCCGTTCGAGCGCGGCGGGCCTTACAGGAAACCACTTGCGGTCGCGGAAGCGTTCGAGGAAGCGCCCGAGTGCCCAGTTCAGTACTGAACCAAGCACGTTGCCGGCGGTCGCCACCAGCAGCAGCATCGTCCAGTCAAGTGTGCGCTGACCGAGCAGGTAGGCGAGCAAGATCTCGGATTGAGCGGGAAAAATGGTCGCGGCAAGGAAGGCGGCGCCGAATAGGCTCAGGTACGCCGCACTTCCGGTCATTTGAGTGTCAGCCGGTGGTCGGCCAACGCCGGTGCTGGTCGTCAATCACAAAAGCGTGGCGATGCATGCCGTGGCCGGCTTCGGCATGCTCGCGAAGATGGGGGTCGTCCGGAGCCATCTCGGGATGGTCATGCTCGATCTCTGCCGGATCCTGGGCGGGCCAGACCACGAAGGCGACGATCACACCAAGCGCGGCGATGGTAGCAAGCACCAACGCTGTCGCCGACAAACCGATGGTCGCGCCAAGCCAGCCCGCCAGCGGGTAGCAGAGCAGCCAGCAGGCGTGCGAAGCTGCGAAATGCGCTGCGAAGAGGGTCGGCCGGTCCTGGTCATTGGACGAGCGGCGAAGCAGGCGGCCTGACGGTGTCTGCGCCGAGGCGTAGGCAATCCCCGTCAGCACCCAAAGCGCAAGGATGGAGAGATAGCCGGGACGCAGCGCCGCAAGAACCAGCGCGAGCGGAAGGACTGCGGCGGCGGCCAGCATAACCGGCCGATCGCGCACCTTGTCTAGAATGCGCGGTAGAAGCACGGCCGCTATCATCGAGCCGGCCCCGAAGGCAGCAAGCGCCCACGCCGTCTGCCGCTGGCTCAGCCCAAGTTCCGCCTGTACCAGCACCACGGTGTTGACGATGACCATCGATCCGGCCGCAGACACTGCCAGCGAGATGGCCAGCAGTCCGCGCAGGCGGGGGGTGGCGAGATAGGAGCGAAGTCCGCGGAACGTTCGCTCGAAGAAGCTCCGCCTAGCGCCTCGGGCGGGGCGGGGCAGCAACACCGAGACCACCAGCAGCGCCGATGCGATGAACCCCACGACCGTTCCGAAGAACAAGGCATGATAGGAAACGACCAGCAGCAGCAACGCCGCCAGGGTCGGGCTCAACAGATTTTCCAGGTCATAGGCCAGTCGCGACAGCGACAGGGCGCGGGTGTAATCACGCTCCTCAGGCAGAACGTCGGGAATGGTGGCCTGGAAGGTCGGGGTAAACGCCGCCGAGGCCGACTGAAGGACGAAGATCAGCAGGTAGATCTGCCAGGCTTCCGAGACGAACGGCAGCGCCAGCGCCACACCGGCCCGGACGAGGTCGAGCGTAACCAGCATAGCGCGACGCGGAAGGACCTCAGCAAACGCCCCGGCAATCGGAGCGATCACAACGTAAGCTACCATCTTGATGGCGAGCGCCGTCCCAAGCACGGCGCCTGCGTGCTTGCCGGCGATCTCGAAGGCGAGCAGCCCGAGCGCGACCGTCGCCAGCCCTGTCCCGATGAGGGCAATTACCTGGGCCAGAAAGAGGTGGCGGTAGGTGCGGTTGGCAAGAACAGACAGCATCTTCGTCTCAACTGCTCCTGATCCGGTTCGTTGCTCTTGCGTCGTCTCAGACCAGTCGTCGGACCTCTGAATACTGCCCCCCGGTTCTGAGGGTCACGGTGACCGGCTGATCCGACCGGTTGCGCCAGAACCAACCGTGCTTGCCATCGAAGGCTGCGACAAGCTCACCCTGCTCGCCGGCGGACTGCTTGCCCTTGCCATAGCCGTGATAAAAGCCCTTCGGCGCGCTGATAGGATCGCCGTGCGTGTCGTAGTTGACCCGGCCGCCGGCCACCTCCCACGCGAAGCGGACGCGGGCGCCTTTACCTGCCGAGACCTTGACCTCGGCGCCCTCGCCAGGCGCGAGCGTCAGCTTCGTCACGTCGTTTCGGCTGGCCGAAGCGACAGGCGTGGTCGCCGGCAGCGCAGGTGCTCCAAGCGTCGTGACCGTGCGCGGACGAAGCGCAGCGTCAGCTTCGACTTCCTCTGCCAGCTGCGCTTTGAGCTCTCCCATCTGGGTGAAACCGAGTGTCCGCCCGACGCCGGTCGGGTCGATTGCATATTCGGCCGGCAGAACCATCGCGACCAGAATCGCAGCAGCGGCAGTGAGCGACAATACCGTCGCTTTCGCCAGCTGATTAGCCGTCGGGAGATCGTCGAGCGAGGGTCGCTGAGAATTGAACATCGAGATGGCTCCTGGAGATCAGGCGGAAAGGAAGCCGGTCAGCTGGTAGCCGACCAGCACGAAGCCGGCGGTCATGAGGATGACGTTGGCGGTGAAGGCGTGACGGATGAAGCCCGGCGTGCGGCGCCAGAAGCCCATGATGATCAGGATCGCGGTAAGCGCCAGCAGCTGCCCGATCTCCACCCCGACGTTGAACGCCAGCAGATTGGGGATGAGCCCGTCCTTGCTGATGTCGAACTCGATGATCTTGGTCGCCAGGCCGAAGCCGTGGAAGAAGCCGAACACGAGCGTTGCGACCTTGGTGTTTGGCTGGACGCCGAACCAACGCTGGAAGGCACCCAAGTTGTCGAGCGCCTTGTAGACCACCGACAGGCCGATGATGGCATCGATCACGTAGGCGTTGGCGCTAATGCCGGTGAGCACCCCGAACAGCAGGGTGGTCGAGTGGCCCACCGCGAAGAGGGTCACGTAGAGGCCGATGTCCTTCATCCGGTAGAGGAAGAAGATGACCCCGAACAGGAACAGCAGATGGTCGTAACCGGTGACCATATGCTTGGCGCCAAGGTAGATGAACGGCAGCAGGAGCACGCCGCTGCTTTCCTGAATGTAGCCCTTGTCACCCTCGGCCACATTGTGAGCCAACGCCTCACTGGCGAACAGCAGGGCAAGTGCGGCAAAGGTCAGTAGCAAGGTCCACCACCGCGCAGCAGCGGGCGAGCGGAATGCGGACGTCAGCATTTTAGTATCCTTGAATAAGGCGTTGGGCACCGGGCGAGCATGGGTCATGCGGACACCTTCGGTGCTTGTGCGGACCGCTGACGCCAACTCCAGTCGCGACCGTGGATGATCCGGTACAAGGCAGGCAGCACCACCAAGGTCAGCAGGGTCGAGGAGATGATCCCGCCGATCACCACGGTCGCGAGCGGCCGCTGCACCTCCGATCCAATGCCGACATTGAGCGCCATCGGGACGAAGCCGAGCGAGGCGACCAGTGCGGTCATTAGCACCGGACGGAGACGGGTCAGAGCGCCTTCGCGGATCGCCGGTTCAAGCTCGAGCCCTTCTTCGCGCAACTGCCGGATGAAGCTGAGCATCACCACCCCGTTCAACACGGCCACGCCGGACAGGGCGATGAAGCCCACACCTGCCGAAATGGAGAAGGGAATGCCGCGCAGCAACAGAGCCAGCACACCGCCGGTCAGCGCCAGCGGCACACCCGAGAAGACGATGGCCGAATCGCGGATCGATCCGAACAGCAGGTACAGTAGGGCAAAGATCAGCAGCAGGGTGAGAGGCACCACAATCTGGAGCCGGGCTGACGCCGATTGCAGCTGCTCGAACGTGCCGCCGTAATCGATCCAGTAGCCCGCTGGCAGGTCGGCTTGGAGCGCCACCTTCTCCTGCAATTCATCGATGAATGAGCCGAGATCGCGGCCGCGCACGTTGGTCGTGACGACCGCGCGCCTCTTGCCGTTTTCACGGCTGATCTGGTTCGGCCCGGTCGTCTCGCGAATGGTCGCGACTTCGGAGAGCGGCACGCTGCCGCGTATCCCGGCGCCTTCGCCCGGCAGGGGCACCGGGAGACGGTCGAGGATGGTACGGTCTTGTCGAATGTTCTCCGGCAGGCGCACCACAATGTCGAACCGTCGGTCACCTTCGAACAATTGCCCGGCATTGGCACCTGCCGTGGCAGCAGACACGACTTCCTGAACGTCCGAGACATTCAGCCCGAGCTGGCTGAGCCGCTGCCGGTCAGGAATGATCTCGACGAATGGCAGACCCGTGACCTGTTCGGCCTGGACGTCCTCGGCCCCATCGATGGTCGAGACCACCTTCACGACTCGCTCGGCGGCGGCGGCAAGCTCGTCAAGGTCATCGCCCACGATCTTGATGGCTACGTCCGATCGGACTCCTGCGATCAGCTCGTTGAAGCGCATCTGGATCGGCTGGATGAACTCGTAGCGGCTGCCCGGCACGTCGCGCTGGATGGCGGCATTCATCTCGGCGACGAGGGTTGCCTTGGGCTTGCGCGGGTCGGGCCATTGGTCGCGCGGCTTCATGATGACGAAGGTGTCGGCCACGCTGGGCGGCACGGCATCGGTCGCCACGTCCGCCGTGCCGATCTTCGCGAACACCTGTTCCACCTCGGGAAACTGCTTGATCCGGTTCTCCAGCGCCGACTGCATTTGAACGGCCTGGCTCAGGCTGGTGCCCGGAATGCGCAGCGCGTGAAGCGCAATGTCGCCCTCGTCGAGGTTGGGAATAAACTCCGAACCAAGCCGCGTCGCCGCCAGACCGGTCAGCGCCAGCAGGGCCATTGCACCGATTATTACGACTCGGCGCGAACGAAGCGCCCAGTCGATCAGCGGTGCATAGCGGGACTTGGCGGCCCGCATAACACGGCTTTCTTTCTCCTCCACTCGCCCGGTGACGAAGCTCGCGACAGCCGCCGGCACGAGGGTGAGCGACAGGACGGCGGCTGCAGTCAGTGCCAACACGACGGTGATCGCCATCGGATGGAAGGTCTTCCCCTCTACACCCGTCAAGGCGAAGATCGGCAGGTAGACGATGGTGATGATGGCAATGCCGAACAAACTTGGGCGCACCACCTCTGCCGACGCATTCGCCGCAAGGTCGAACCGTTCCTGGCGTTCCAGCAAGCGGCCAAGCCGATGCTGCGCTTCGCCGAAGCGTCTGAGGCAATTCTCGACGATGATCACCGCGCCATCGACGATGAGACCAAAGTCGAGCGCGCCGAGGCTCATCAAATTGCCAGATAGGTCCCAGGCCACCATTCCCGAGATGGTCATGAGGAAGGTCACCGGGATCACGGCAGCCGTGATCAACGCGGCGCGGAAATTGCCGAGCAGCGCGAACAGCACGACGATGACCAGAAGCGCGCCCTCGGCGAGGTTCTTCTCGACCGTCCCGATTGTCTTCTCGACCAGCTTGGAGCGATCATAGACGGTGACTGCCTGCACCCCCGGCGGCAGCGACTTGTTCACCTCTACGAGCCGCTCGGCAACCGCCACGCTGACATCGCGCGCATTCTCGCCGACCAGCATGAAGATGGTCCCGAGAACGACTTCGCGTCCGTCCTTGGTGGCGGCGCCCTGTCGGATCTCCGAACCGATCGATACGTCGGCAACATCGGCCACCCGGACCGGCGTGCCGGAACGATAGGCGACGATGATGCCAGCAAGGTCGCGCTCGTCCGTGGCGACGCCTGGCACACGGATTACATATTGTGCACCTGCCCGTTCGACATAGCCGGCGCCAACGTTGGCGTTGTTGCGCTCAAGAGCCTGGGTCAGGTCGCTGACGGTCAGCCCGAACGCGGACAGCCGGGCCGGGATAGGAGCGATCTGGTACTGTCGACGATAGCCACCAACCGAATTGACTTCGGTCACTCCCGGCACATTGCGAAGCTGCGGCCGCACGACCCAGTCGTGAAGCGTCCGGAGATCCTCTGCCGTATAGCGTTCGCCGCTCTCCTTCATGGCGTTGGGCTTCGCCTCGAGTGTGTACATGAAGATTTCGCCGAGCCCGGTGGCGATCGGCCCCATGCTGGGCTCGACATCCGGCGGCAGGCTGTCGCGTGCGCCCTGCAGCCGCTCGTTCACAAGCTGGCGCGCGAAGTAGATGTCGGTGCCGTCTGCGAACACGACTGTGACCTGGCTGAGGCCCGCGCGTGACACCGAGCGGGTGTATTGCAGCCCCGGCACGCCGGCCAGCGCGGTCTCTACCGGGAAGGTGATGCGCTGCTCGGCCTCGAGCGGCGAGAAGCCGGGCGCCGGCGTGTTCACCTGGACCTGGACGTTTGTGATATCTGGGACGGCGTCGATCTTCAGCCGCGAGAAGTTGTAGATCCCCAGCGCCGACAGCGCGAGGACGATGGCCAATATGGCCCAGCGCTGCCGGATGGACAGCCGGATTATGCGTTCAAGCATGTGCTGATTGCCCTTAATGGTCGTGGCTGGCGCCGGACTTTTCGAGATCGGCCTTGATCACGTAGCTGCCCTTGGTGACGTAGGGCTGGCCCGGCTTGATGCCGCCCAGAACCTCGGTCCACTCGGGCCCCTTGCGGCCGAGTTCGAGCATCCGCACTTCGTAGGTCTGCCCGACTTTGGCGAAAACCACTTCGAAGTCACGAAAGCCTTGGATCGCCTCGGTCCGGACCGCCAGCGGAACGCTGCGCTGCTCGACGGTGACCACGCCCTTGAGCGTCATGCCCGGCCGCCAGAAGTTGTCGCCATTGGGGAGGGAGGCACGGGCCTGCAGCGCGCCGGTGGTCGGATCGGCGACCGGCTGGAAATCGCGTATCCTGGAAGCATGAGTCCGGTTCCCTTCGAGCAGGCCGAGCTGCACCGGCTGGCCGGCGCGAACCTTCTCCATGTCGCGTTGGAACACCGGGAATACCGCCGTGGTGCGGCTGGGATCGGCAATGACGAACAAGGGTTCGCTGCCAGCGACGTCCCCGACGTTTGTCCGGCGCTCGACGATGACGCCGCTCATCGGCGCGGTCACCGAATAGACCTGCATGCTTTCGTTGCTCTCGACCCGAGCAAGCACGCGTCCGGCGCCGACCCGGTCGCCGACATTCCCGCTCACCGAGACGACGCGGCCGGGGAACTTGGCTCCGACTTCGGACCGAGCCGAGGGATCGAGCTCGACCCGACCGACCAGTTCCAGCGTCTCGCCGATCTGCGCGGACCCGACACTTGCGACCTCAATGCCAGCCGCACGGGCAGCCGGCTCGGCAATGGTCACCCGCCCTTCGTAGGACTGGTACTTCCATTGGTGCCGCCGTCCACCTTCGCTGGCCGCGACAGTGACGTCGAAACTATGCGGCTCGGTCACCACCCCGCTGCCGCGCAGGTAATCACCTTCTGGCCGGAAGCTGAAGCGGTTCACTTCGCCATCAAGGCGATTAAGAGTCGCGGTCAACTGCACTTGCCCCGGCGCCACAGGCTTGCCGTCACGATAGGCGTACATCCGGAACTCCGGCTCGACGCCATCCTCAAAGATGGTCACTTCGATCGCGAAATTGCCGTCGCGCAGCATGCGCCCATTGTGTGGGCCGCGCTCATATTCGGCAGCCGCAGGCGCTTCGCCCTCTTCAGCTTCGGCCTTGGCACCTTCGCTTGAGCAACCAGCAAGCGGCGAGGTCAGCAGGAACGCCGCCCCGATCAAATAGGGGGAGAACTTCATTGTGCTGCCTCCTGGGCAAGGGCGGTGAAGCGGCCTGTGAGGCGGTCCAGCTCGACTCTGGCTTCGTGATAGCGCCGCGCGGCATCGACCATCCGGGCGCGGGCATTGGTGAGGGTGGTTTGCGCGGCCGAGACATCGGCAAAGCTGAAGAAGCCTCGATTATAGCCGAACCGCACCTGCTCCAGCGTCGTGCGGGCATTGGGCACGACCTCGCTGCGGATGAGTTCGGCTTCGTCTCGGCTTTCCTCCACCTTCTCACGGGCAAGCGCGATAGCCCGCTCGCGATTGTAGCGCTCGACTGCGAGCTCCGCCGCAATCCGGCGGCCTTCGGCCTGCGCCTCGGCGACCCGCGCCTCAACCAGCCGCTTGCCACCGAGCGGCATCGACACGCCCGCGACGAGACCAATCGACTTGGTGCTGATGATACGAGGGCCGCCAGAGATGGTCGGGTCGCGGGCGGCATTGGCCCGCTGCACGTCGGTCAGCGCCTCAGCCCTGGCGGCGCGCGCCTCATAGACGGCCAGATCGGCTGGAGAGGGCTCAGCGGCAATTGCAGCCGGAGCAAGATCGAGGAAATCGCGTTCGGACACGATCCGCTCGCCTTCGCTCCCACCCCAATAGGCGGCAAGCCGCTTTAAGGCAGCGTCGCGAGCGTGCACGGCCAGTCGTACTTCGACTTGCGCTTCGGCAACGCCGGTGCGCGCCCTGCTACCGGCGAATACGGGATCCTTGGCCGATGCCACCCGGCGCCCCACCTCACCGCTAAGCTCGCGAGCGACGCGCAGGCGTTCCTCCGCGATGCCGATGCGGGCTTGCGCGGCTTGAGCTTCGACGAAAATCTGCTGAACGGTGCGGATCAAATCAAGTCGTGCGACGATCGCCTCGGCCGTCACCAGGTCGAAGTCCCGTTGGACGGCCCGAACCCGCGCTTCGCGCTTGCCTCCGCGCTCGATGCGCTGGCTGTAGGTACCGGTGACCTGAAACTGGTCGTAGAGGTCGCCCATCGGCAATCCGAAATTCTCGACGCTTACGTCGACGCTGGGCTGCGGCTTAAGGCCGGCCGCCGCTTGCGCCGCCTGCAAGGCTTCGCGCCTGGCTGCCGCCACCGATGCTTGCGGCGACGCGTTCAGAGCGCGTCGGAGAGCCGTCTCGAGGGACAAGGGGGTGCTTGCCGGCCCGGCAGCAGGAGCAGCATCGACCTGTGCGGACGCGGGCACGGCAAGCAGGAAAGCAGCGGCCAGAAAGCCCGCCGAGACGACGCCGGACGACCGGCGGCGCAGGGAAGCAACAAACATGAACAGGACTCCGCCAAAAAGCCGACAGGCGCTAAGCGCCCAGACGTCAGTCAGGTTAGGCGGTAATCGGAGGTCGGATCGGCGGTATCCAGCTGAGGGTTGGAAGCGCTGGCGTGTCGGACGCCTTTAACTGCTCGCCAATCGGCAATGCATCGCGACTGTCCAATCCAGCCGGGAGGGTCAGATCAAGCACTGGGGCAGGTAAATGAGAGTGACCGGACTTGTCCGCCGTCTTCGGATCTGCCGCATCGTCAGCTTGATCGGACGCCAGATCAACGTCTTCGTGATGGTGGTGCTCGCCATCGATCACTGGCATTGCCGCATGCACCACCTGATGCGACGATTTCGCAACAGACGGCGCAGCCAGAACGGTGGCGCAGCAGAACAGTAGCACGAAGCCAAGAGCTTGACGTAATATCGTCACATGGCGGTCGATAGCGCCTTCAGCTTGGCGGCGCAACAGGCTGCAACGCCTCTTTAATGGGCATGTACGCCTACAGGTGCGGGCGCAGCGCACCGTTGCAGCTGTGCTGGGCGCCAAACCGAAAGCCCGATCCGCATTAACAAGGAGATCCCCCCAGTCCTCACCCGAAAGCAGCCAGTTTGCTTACCACCACAACAAGACTCGAGACCCGTCCACCTACACTTGAAGTCTTCGTGAAGTCGACCCAGCATTCGCGTCCGCGCGAAATGTTCAAATAATAGCAATGAGGAACGTGCGACCTGCATCTTCGTAATTAGTGCATGTCTTCGTCACGAAGGGTGCCGGGCTTTTCCACCTTCTTTGGGTCGCTCCGGCACTTGCATCATGCAATCACCAATCGGACGCACCCGATCAGCTGCCGAGCTTGGACGCCAGCGGTAGCTCATCAATTCCGATGTCGTCCTTACGGGGCACACTTGAGCGCCGTGTTGAATGCATTGGCCTGGCCCAAGGCGGACAGTTCCAACCGCTGCTTTGGCGCCAAGCCATGAAGATAAAAAGTGCCGGCGGCAAGGAAGTGGGTGAACGGTTCAGTGTGGCACCGCCCCAATTCCAAAGCCCGTCTTGTCGTGCAGCGCGAACTTGTCGACGATGTCAGCGCTTGCCTGGTTGTAGCCCGCCATTTCAACGGTGCGACCCTCCCGGCGGAGGCGCGCCACGATCTTGTCGAGGGCGCCAACGGCCGAGATGTCCCAGAAGTGCGCGGCGGTCATGTCGATGAGGACGGTGCCGGCGCTTTCCTCGGCCTGGAAGGCCCGAACAAAGCGCTCTACCGAAGCGAAGAAGATTTGCCCTGACACCCGGTAGGTGGCGGTGGCGCCGTCGGACGAGACCGTGCGCTCGACCGCGAACATGCGTTGCACCTTGCCTGCGAAAAAGATGCCCGACAGCAGCACGCCGACGAGAACACCCATCGACAGATCGTGCGTGGCGACCACAACCACCACTGTCGTCAGCATCACCACTGACGAGGGCCAAGGGTGATGGCGAAGATTAGAAATCGAGTTCCAGCTGAAGGTGCCGATCGACACCATAATCATCACGGCGACGAGCGCCGGCATCGGAATTTGGCCGACGAACGGTCCAAGCACGGCAAGCAGGAAAAGGAGAAACGCACCGGCAGTAAAGGTCGACAGGCGTCCGCGCCCGCCGGATGTGACGTTAATTACCGACTGACCGATCATAGCGCAGCCGCCCATCCCGCCGACAAGCGCAGCAGCGATGTTGGATGTGCCCTGACCAGCGCACTCGCGCCGCTTGTCGCTGTCGGTATGGGTCATGTCATCGACGATCTTCGCCGTCAGCAAGGATTCCAGCAACCCCACCGCCGCCATCGCCAGCGAGTAGGGCAGGATGGTCTGCAGGGTCTCTAGGGTCAGCGGTACGTCGGGAAGGACAAAGCTCGGCAGCCCCTCGGGCAATCGGCCCATGTCGCCCACGCTGTTGACCGGCGCCCCGATCCAGATGGAGATCACCGACAGGACGAGGATGGCGACCAGCGGCGACGGCACAGCTTTAGTGAGGCGCGGCAAAAGGTAGATGATCGCCAGACCGGCCGCGACCATTGCGTAGGCCTGCCACGTCACATTGGTCAGCTGTGGCAGCTGGGCCATGAAAATCAGGATTGCCAGTGCGTTCACGAAGCCGGTGATCACCGAGCGAGAGACAAATTGCATGAGGAGATCGAGCCGGGCGAGGCCGGCGACGATCTGGATCAGTCCCATCAGAATGGTGGCGGCAAACAGATACGCGACACCATGATCGCGAACGAGCGGGATCACGAGAACGGCGACGGCTGCCGTCGCGGCCGAGATCATGCCCGGGCGGCCACCGGTAAACGCCACGACCATGGCGATGGCCACGGAGGCATAAAGGCCGACGCGCGGATCGACACCCGCGATGATCGAGAAGCCAATCGCTTCAGGAATCAGGGCAAGCGCGACGACGATCCCGGCAAGCAGTTCATGCCGGGGAGAGCCATTGTCGCCCAGCCATTGCTGGCGGAGGCGAGCGGAAAATTTGGTCATTTGGTATCCACATCAGAACGCACGGCGCTTTGAGGCGCTTGGCTGGCTTCATGCGTGATGTTGTCCGGCGGATTGGCGGCCGGAATAGCCACCCGGACTTGCACCGGGTCCATGCGAATGGCGACCCAATAGTGCCCTGCTCACCGAAAAGCCAGCGGACTTCAGACTGCGGTTTCTGTACACAGTCGCGTGTGCGCTTCGCGATCGCAAGCAGAGAAGGCATGACCGGCACCTCGACCAGTACCCTGATCACCGTCGCAAGCGCGGCGCCGGATTGAAGACGAAATTGGCTGATCGCGGGCGCCCCGGGCAGCTCGAAGAAGTTGCTGACCCCGATCAGCGCCGCCGGCGCAGCGACGCACCATGCGAATCCGAACCGATTACTCAGCCAATTTAATACCTAGGGTCGAGCTCGCTCGGAGCGTATGCGCTGAGCAGACGCCGCCCATCTGAGATCATGGCGCCACATTGTGCGGAACAGCAGCCAAAAACCTGTCACCGCCAACCACGCCATAGCGATACCGACGCTGATGATCAGCGGGTGGTTAAAGCTGCTGCGGTCAGCGTAATCCATGTTGTGGAGCATCCAGAAGAAGTCCCACCAGCGCCAAGTGTCGTTGCGGCGCTCGAGGACGGCGCCCGTAGTCCCGGACACATAGTAGCTGCTGAGCCGATCGTCGCGAAAGTCGACTTGCCAGATAGGTAGTTCGTGTTCCCGAACCGCTAGCGTCAACTCGGTCAGCAGCGCTACCCGCGTAACAGCTGCACGCTGCGGATGTGCTGACGCAGCGACAAGCCGAGCTTCGCGGTCGCCGATCTGCACGGGCAAGCCTGTAGCAGCGTTGAACAAGCGCGCCTGGCCGTTGGCGTTGGTCACGAGCAAGTTCTGCCCCCAAGGTGAAGGCTGGAGCGAGACTTCCGCCACGGCCTCGCCAGCAAGCGCTTGCTGTACGCGCGGCCACGCGACTGGCGTGGCTCGCAGCGATGGCGTGCTCTGCTCGGCTCGGTCACCGCCGGCGACCTCCTCCATGTCGAGCAGGGCCATCGCTGTGCCACTGATCGCCCACAGCAGGAACTGGATGCCGATGAACAGGCCAACCCATTTGTGGATACGACGGAGCCAGATCGATTTGATGATCATACCCGCGCCGCTGCCTTCTTCTTTTTCTTTGGGAAGGAATAGAGCAGTAGCCAAGCGCCGGAGAGGGCGAGCAGGAGAGCGCTCCACGTGAAGATCCGTAGCACCGGGTTGTTGACGTTCTCCCGCTCAGCATAGTCCATGATGTGCAGCATCCAAACGAAGTCGAAGACACGCCAGAGCTCATGGCGGCGCGACACCAGCTCGCCGGTGGTTGGAGACAGGTAGAGTGTCGGCTTGTTCCAGTGCTCGAACTCTACACGCCACAGCGGCGGCTTACGGCCACGTATCTCTCCCGGGATATCGGTGATCAGCCTCGCAGAGGCGATCGGCTCGGCGCCCGTGTAATATGAGCGGGCGAGCGCCCGGATCTGCTTCTCCATGGGACGGGCAACAGCCTCACCACCTTTAGCGTCTACAACCCTCTCGCCTGCTTTGCCGGTCAGGACGTAGACCGGTCGGTGACCCATCCAGGCCAACCTGATATTCTCGGCACCGGAGGACGAAGCGAGGGCGATTGGGTCCCTCAGCGTACCCGCATCGACGCCCGGTGGTTGCTGATGGCGCACAAATTGGTCGCCGTGGATTGTGTCGATGTGAACGACCGTCATGTAGACGCCGCTCAGTGACCAGATGACCACTTGCAGGCCGACGAAGAGGCCAAGCCACTTGTGTGTTTTACGGGCGATCACGTGGCTTCGCATCAGGTGATTGTCGCTCTCCAATGGATGTCGGTAACGGGCCGACAGTTCCCGGCCGGCCCGATTTCGTGACGATATCGGAGGTGACGGAGCCCGCTACAGTCGAGCTCCATCACCTCCTCGTCAGATCAGCAGTGCCCTGCTGCGCGATGCTCTGGAAGGCAAGTCGATGCCGCAGGGGCAGGTTCGGCCTTCGCCGTCGCCGTGGTGCTCGCCTTCGGCTCGGACGTGCGGGCAGCTGGCGTGGCTTTCGGCTGAGCCTTCGGAGCAGCCTTGGCCGTATCCGCCGGTGCGGGTTCAGCCTTGGCCTGCGCAGCAGTCTTCACTCCCGATTGCTGCATGGCGCTCTGCATCGGTTCGCCACGGAGCATCGCTTCGGTCATGTCGATCTCCTTCTGCTGATCCGCGCGAGTCTTCTGGATCTGAGTGCGAAGAGTGCCGGTCACGCCATTCGCCAGCGCGACGTCCGACATGGCGACGGCACCCTTATGGTGCTCCAGCATCTTGCGCAGAAAGGTCTCGGAGACGTCGGCGCCCGACGCCGCCATCATCTTCTGATGCATGTCCATCATTGCGGGACGGTAAAGCTCAGCGCTGCGCTGGTCAGGCGCGCCGTTCTGCACCAGCTTTTGAAGGTCCTCGATTTCCTTGCCCTGTTTGGTGATCGTTTCCTGGGCCATCTTCGCCGCGTCCGTGCTGGGGTTCTGATCCAACACGATGCGGGACATGTCGATCGCTCCCTGGTGGTGCACGATCATCTTCTTGAGCCAATTCTGGCCTACGTCACTGCCGACGGCCGCCATCATCTGCTCGTCCATGCGCATCTCGGCCTCCCCGAACGGTCCGCTCATCTGCATGGAATTGCCTTCAGCCATACTGGCTTCCATCGGCGCGTCGTTGCCGGCGACCTGATTATCAGCCTGTGATCCGCAAGCGGCCAGCGCTGCGGTAGCCATCAGCAGAGCCGTAAATCTCGTTACTTTGTTCATGTTCGTTCTCCTAAAGAGCCGCCCCGCTCAAGTTGGGTAAGTCTCGGTCGATCAGCTTCTCACCGACCGGTAGACGCGAGTTCGACCGTCCGCGCCGAAGGCGACCACTTCGAATGGTTCCTTCGTGCCGTCCGGACTTTCCATACCTGGTGATCCGGTTGGCATCCCGGCCACGGCGATCCCCTTGATGTTCGTTGGGCGTTCGCGAAGCAGCCTCTCGACGTCCTGCACCGGCACGTGACCTTCGATGACGTAACCACCGACGAGGCTGGTGTGGCAGGAGGACAAATCCGTCGGAACGCCATGGTGTTGCTTGACCGAGGTCATGTCCGGCCGATCGGTGATCCGTACGTCGTAGCCAGCCTGTCGCGCCCTTTCGGCCCAAAGCGAACAGCAGCCGCAGGTCGGGTCTCGAAAACCGTGATGACTTCGGCCTTAGTGGGTGCAGTCGCTTGCGACTGAGCGGCTAGCGGCTCGCCCGTTGCCACCTCATTGCGGGCGGCCTCGCGGCCACCGCAGCCAGCTAGCAAGGCCGTCATCAATGCGCTTGAAGCGGCAACCCTCCATGCCCTAATCACTCGAAGCTTCCTTCGCATCACCGGAACTCCACTAAGCGGGTCACATCCGCGCCATGATCTGCTTCATCTCGTCGATCTCGCGCTGCTGAGCGGGAATGATCTCCGCGCAAAGGCGCTTGATCTCTGCGTCCCTGATGGTGGACTCACGACACATCAGGATGGCACCAGAGTGATGCGGGATCATCGAGCGCAGGAACTGCTTGTCGCCCACCAGCCACTGTTGTCGCGTCGCTAAAAAGGACAGCATGAAGACAGCGACGAAGATGGCATGCAGCGCCATGTTCAGGCGTTTGTTCTTGTACATGCCGCTCATCATCAGGAGCATGAGCGAGCCCATCGGAGCCCACATCATCAACGCCATGTAGAAGAAGTTCACGTTCTGGATGAACTCGCCGAGCGAGTTGATCATCGCGAACATGACAAAATACATGATGGCAAGGCTGATCGTGAGGTTCAGCGCCAGCATCTTGTAATGGCTTCGCATCATGGCCGCGTCGTCCATCTTATTGCCGCTAGTCTGATGATGCTCATGTCCCTGTTGCATGCCTCTCTCCTCAGAACATCAGATGTTCGATGCCGTGCGTTATTCCCGCGCCAAGGAAGCCTTGGACCGCGATTGCGATCGTCATGACCGTGAGCGCCAGGATCATTCCAGCGCCACGGTCTTCCCAAGGCCTGCGCCAGGCCCAGACGCCGAGAGCCGCGCCGCCAATGCCAACGGCCACGCCGAGCCAGCGATGATAGGTCAGGATGGGGTCTGGATCGGACCCCATGCCGGCCAGCCAACCTGCGGCAGCAGCGAAGGGAGCGAAAATGCCTCCCGCGACTACCAGGAACTGAACTGGCGCCGAGAAGGCTGGTTTGCGGCGGCCAACGACGGCCGTGAACAGAGCCGCCGGGAAGAAGGCTATGGGGAAGTGGACGATTAGCGGGTGAAAGCGTCCCATCCACTCGTAGAGACGTTGGAAGAATGGCATGTTGGAGCGGTCGTTCTCCATGTCCATGCCCTCCATCATGCCGTGTGAGGGCGCCTGATCGACAACCGGAACCGCTTGCACGGCGCCAGTCTCTCCGGGCGTTTGCATCTGCTGCGCTGCCTGAGCCTTTCCGTGCTTTTCACCTTTGTGGGCGAGGGCCGGTGGTGCCAACAGAATTGCCACTAGGATCACAAGGGCTGCAGCCCAGCCGCGAAGCGCCACGAAGGGGCCGCCGACCTTCTTCCTCATAATCCCCTCGGTTTGCGAGCGGAATTGTGCATGGACAAGATCTTCCATTGCCGACCAATCTTCTTCAGCACACTGGTCGCTACGCCGCGCCGTTCTGCCGTCTCACCGCTCTTCGTCTCGATGCGATAGTTGTAGGTCTCCGTTGCTAGGGCAACGGGTCCCTCAAAGCGTACATCGACCTTGTAATCGGAGAAGCCGAAGCGCTTAAACTCCTTGAGCTCCGGCCCGAGGTGGTGCGTCAGGTAGTTCGCGTAGGTGCCTTCGGATCCGCCCGTCTCGAATATGGCGGAGTCAGGCGCGAACAGTTGCTGCGTGGCCGTGGCATCAAGCTTCTCGATAGCTGCCTTGTAGCGCGATAGAATCTGCTTGACGGCAACTTCTTCTGAGGCGGCCCGTGCGGCCGTAGCTTGGCGATTGTTGGTCTGAGCAGCCATCGCCGCGTTCGACACAAGGACGGACCCTACGACGGCCAGTACACCGCGATATTTCATCTCGTTTCCCCTTGTTCGATCAGAACCACATCCGGATACCGGTCAGGATGCTCCAGCTACTGGCATCCTCACCGTCAGCCCGAAGAAAGCGGCGAGTGTCACCGAATGCGCGGCGATATTGAACGCCAAGGTAGGGTGAGAACTCGCGGCGGATGTCGTAACGAAGGCGCAGGCCAACCTCCCCGTCAGTCAGGCCTGCACCAGTCCTGAGCTCGGGCGTGTCTTGGGCTGCGAAGTTTAGCTCGGCGCGAGGCTGAAGGATCAAGCGCTGGGTGATGCGCTGGTCGTAATAACCCTCAAATTTGCCGAGCAGCTCGCCCTTGTTCGACAGGAACAAGGCCGCCTCGACGTCAAAGAAGCTCGGCGCGAGCCCCTCAACTCCGATCGTCACATAGGCCCGCGAAGGGTTGCGTCGGATATCGTAGCGCACGCCGCCCTGGAGGTTCCAATAAGGACCGATTGCATGGCTGTAGAGCGCCTGCGTCTCGACTTTCTCGAGAGCGCCGCCGAACTCCCCTTCACCTTCGCTCTTGAAGACGAAGCGTCCGATGTCACCGCCGTACCAGGCTTCACCGTCCCATTCGTAGGCCTGCCGACCCTTGCGCCACTGCACTTCTGCAATGTTCAGCAGCGCCTGAAAGAACCTTTGGCCTCCATGATGCTCGTCGAGATGGTGACGACCCATCGCCATCGCCTCAGCGCCGTAGATGGCGTCGCCGGCGTGGTCGGTCGGGACAGGAGGCGCAGGCGAGTCAGTTGCCGCCAGATTCGTTCCTGAAGCAGCCTGCGATGTCGGCTGCGGTGCTGCTGGGGTGCAATGACCCATGGCCGCATGCTCCGGCGGGCAGGCAGGTTGAGCAGGTGCAGCAGGCGGCGACAACACTGTCGGCGCTGGGGTGCAATGGCCCATAGCCGCATGCTCCGGCGGACACGCGGGTTGCGGAGGTGCGGCAGTCGGCGACTGCAACGGAGTCGCTGTGAGCTTGCAGTGCCCCATCGCTGCATGTTCAGGCAGGCAAGTCGCCTGGGCTGGCGTGGTGGGCCTGCTTTGCGGCTGCTGGGCAGACTGATCCTGGAGTGCTGATTGTACGGCACGAGGAAGCGTGCAGTGTCCCATTGCGGCATGCTCAGGCAGGCACGCGGCCGGCTGCGAGGTCGATGGCTGCAAACGCGGTGCTGGTGCAGCTTGGGGCTTGGCCGCAGCCGGCGGCGAAGCGGGCAGGGTGCAATGGCCCATGGCGGCGTGCTCAGGCAGGCAGGTTGTCTGCGGCTGTGCCGGTTGCGCCGAGTGCCCCGCGTGCTGAGCTGCCGCTGGCGAGGCAAGCGCCGCTGTTGCTGCCGTGGCGAATAGCGCGAGAGTGGAAAAGCGCGTCATCATGTTGCTCCTCAAGCCTTGCGGACGGTGACGACGCGCATCATCCCAGCGGTCATGTGGTAGAGATTGTGGCAGTGGAACGCCCAGTCGCCGATCGCATCGGCAGTGACGTCGAACGTCATCTTGCCGCCAGGCGGGACATTCACCGTGTGCTTACGGGGCGAATTGGCCCCGTGACCCGTCACCAGCTCGAAGAAGTGTCCGTGCAGGTGGATCGGGTGCGGCATCATGGTGTCATTGATCAGCGTGACCCGCACCCGCTCGTTGTGGCGGAACGGGATCGGCTCGGCTGGTTCGCTAAGCTTCACCCCGTCGAACGACCACATGTAGCGTTCCATGTTGCCGGTGAGGTGGATGTCGAGCTTGCGTGTGGGCGCCCGAACGTCCGGGTTGGGCGCCAGTGCAACAAGGTCGCGGTAAGTGAGCACGCGGTGGTCCATGCCTTCCAGACCCTGAGGCGGCTCGCTGGTCCGATCGGTGGGCATCGGCGAGATCGTTTGTACGCCGGGGTTCCTGTCGACCTGCGGCGCGTTGCTGAAGTCGCGCATGCTCATGGAACCGTGGTCCATGCCCTGCATGGCGCCACCCTGAGCTGACGATCCATGTCCCATCGCCGAATGATCCATGCCGGCCATCGAACCGGCCTGCGGCGTTGCAGCTGCCTGAGCTGAGCCGTGCCCCATTGCCGAGTGGTCCATTCCAGCCATCGAGCTCGCGGCGGCCGGAGCAGCAGCGCCGTGGCCCATTGCTGCGTGATCCATGCCGGCCATGGAGGCCTGCCCCATGCCAGCCATCGTGGCTGCAGCGATCGAACCGGCGACCGCCTTGATCGTCCCGTGGTCGGTCGGCTCCTTCCACCCGGTCAGCTTCCACAGGTTGCGCGACGCGTTCTGCTCAGCCGAGGGGTCGACCCCGCGACGAACCGCGACGTTCGGCATGTTCGGCCCATCCATGGCCATGCCGCCATGATCCATGCCGGACATGCCACTCATATCCATGCCCATATCCTTCATGGTGAGCAGCGGGCGTGGGCGGAGGGGAGGCACAGGTGCGAACATGCCCTCGCGAGGCGCAAGCGTCGCGCGACCCATACCAGACCGGTCAATCGCCTCGCTGACGAAGCTGTAGGCGCGATCCCCGGGGGTAACTACGACATCGAACGTTTCAGCCACGCCGATCTGGAACTCATCCACGGTGACCGGCTTAACATTCTGGCCGTCCGCCTGGACCACAGTCATCGGCAGGTCGGGAATACGAACATTGAAGTTCGTTTGAGCCGAGGCATTGATAATGCGAAGCCGCACGCGTTCGCCGGCACGAAACAGGCCCGTCCAATTGTCGTAAGGTCCGTGGCCATTGACCGTGAAGTTGTACGTCGACCCGGTCACATCGGCGATGTCAGCGGGGTCCATGCGCATCTTGGCCCACTCGCGCCGCTCCTTTGCAGGCATGTCGCGCCCGGCGAGCAAGCCCGACAGGGTCAGCCGCTGGTGGTTGAAGTAGCCACCGCCCATCTGCTTGAGCTTCTTGTATACGGTGGCACCGCTTAGCGGCGTGTGATCTGATAAGACCAGGACATGCTCGCGGTCGTAGGCGACCGGGTCCGGCCCAGCTGGATCGATCACGATCGGACCGTACAGCCCGTCTTCTTCTTGGTAGGCTGAGTGAGAGTGGTACCAGTAAGTCCCATACTGCGGGACCTCGAACTCGTAGGTAAAGGTTGAGCGCGGCATGATGCCGGGGAAGCTCACGCCCGGAACGCCATCCATCTCGAAGGGCACGAGCAGCCCGTGCCAGTGAATCGAACTCTCTTCATCGAGGGTGTTCTGGACCCTCAAGCGAACCCGCTGCCCTTCCTTGAGGCGGACGAGCGGAGCGGGCACCGTGCCGTTGACGCCAATGGCGCGGCTGACCTTGCCGTCCACTCTCACAGCGACCTGACCGATCGTTAGAGCGATGTCAGTGCCGCTGACGGTGGGTAGCGGCCGAGCGATCCCGCGAGACACGGTTTGTGCCCAGGCGGGCATGGCGGAGGCGAATCCGGCACCGGCACCGCCAAGGGCGGCGGCGCGCAGGAACTGGCGCCGCTCGAGAGCAAGCTTGTCGAACATCTGGGATCCTTGCGGAGTCATGGCACGAAAGGGCCGGCGGCGGCCCTAAGGGACACCGCCGGCTTCCTTAGTGCGGCTTAGTGCTGGAGGCCGCCGGGTGCGGCGGACTTGGACATGTCGTGGCCGGCATGGGGATCGGTGCTGGCCTTCATGTCATGGCCCATCTTCGAATGGTCCATATCTTTGCAGCAATCAGATTTCATATCCTTGCAGCAGTCGGACTTCATGTCCTTGCAGCAGGGCTTCTCCATCTTAGCACAACAATCAGCCTTGGGCGCCGGAGCAGCCTGCGCGTTGGCAACAGACGGAAGGGCAATCGACAGAGCGATCGCAGACAGTATCTTGTTCATGAGAGTCTCCGTGAAATCGAGAAAATAGATCGATTTCACGCGACTCGTGGAGGGGGCGTAGCAAGCTCGGCCGGTGAGCCGATCAGGACGGTCAGGGCTGGGGACGAAACCTCGGCATGGACAATCACTTCGTCAGCAGCAGAAGCCTGCGGCGCAACCGCTATGCCCATGCACATCGATGCACAACACGTCTTTCCCGAGAACTTTTCGTGCTTGGCACCCTGTTCGGATGTCCCACCACAATGCGCCGATGCGCTTGCCTGCTGATGATGAGATGATGCTGGAGCCGGTTGCCGCTCCATTGCATTCGCCGTCACGGGCGCCACAAGCACCGCGAGCGCCAGAAGCGCTTGCAGAAGCCCTCGCAGGCTCGTGATGTGACGTAGCAGGTGCATAATGTCGGCTAGTAGGCCCAATCCGTTCTAGACGCTTCCGTTCCCTAGTGAGGCGAAAGCTATCCTGAGGAAATCATATAGGGTTTGACACTGTGTCAGGGTCAAGCGCCTTTTGGCATAAGCTCTTCGGACTCAAGGCCCGCCAGAATGGGGCAATCAGGTAGGTCATCACCGCTACAAGCGTCGGCTAGGCCCTGCAGCGTGGCGCGCATCTGCTCCAACTGACGGGCCTTACGGCCGAGTTCTTCTGCCCTGAAGAGAGCCAGTGCCTTTACGTCGGCACTGGATCGGGAACGGTCTTGCCAGAGCTCCAGAAGCTGGCGGATATCCTCGATACCAAAGCCAACGTCTCTCGCTCGACCTATGAAGTGGAGCGTATGGAGATCGCGTTCGTCATAATCGCGATAGCCGGATTCGCGCCTGGCTGCTTGAGGTATCAAGCCGATCTTCTCGTAGTGTCGGATCATTCGCTGACTAACGCCACTGGCTGACGAAATCTGACCGATCTTCATGCGAATGACCTTGCCCGTACGCTCTTCGAGTAGTCGGCAGACAGCGGCAGGCTCACGAGAGGGTCGGTAGTAATTCCCACCCAGCCCGCTCCTTCTAGTCTTGTCACAGCTGCACACTCCGAAGCCGCAAGGCGTTGCCGATCACCGATACAGAAGAGAGGCTCATGGCCAAGGCGGCGATCATAGGAGAGAGTAGGATACCGAAGACGGGATACAACACGCCGGCTGCGATGGGCACTCCAAGCGCATTGTAGCCGAAGGCAAACAGAAGGTTCTGGCGAATGTTGGCTGTTACCGCCCGGCTGAGCCGCCGAGCACGCACTAGGCCGGTCAGATCACCCCCCACCAGAGTTACGCCCGCACTCTCGACTGCAACGTCAGCGCCCGTTCCCATCGCGATCCCGATGTCGGCTCGGGCAAGAGCGGGAGCATCGTTGACCCCGTCTCCAGCCATAGCGACCACTCGGCCCTGCTGCTTCAGTCGCTCGATCGCCGCATCCTTATCGGCGGGCAGCACGTCAGCTACTACCTCGTCGATCCCGAGTTTCCGAGCGACTGCTTCAGCCGTACGGCGATTATCGCCGGTTAGCATGATGATGCGCAGGCCTTCTCGATGAAGGCCTGCAATGGCAGCTTCGGTAGTGTGCTTGATCGGATCGGCGACTGCAATGAGCCCTGCGGCTCGCCCATCAACCGCGACAAACATCACGGTAGCGCCCTCGTCACGGTGCTTGCCGGCAGCAGCCTCCAGCTTGCTAGTATCCGAGCCTTCCGCCTCCATCAGAGCGGAATTACCGATCGCCACTCGGCGGTTCTCGACCGTGCCGACAAGCCCTTTGCCACTAATCGAGAGAAAGTCCGTGGATGGCACAGGCGCCAGGTGGCCCTCCTCTGCCCCTTTGACGATCGCATGAGCGAGGGGGTGGGCGCTCGATGCTTCCAAAGATGCCGAAAGCCGCAGCACTTCATCAGAGGACAGACTGCCGGTAGCCTCGACGGCTACCAGTGCGGGCTTGCCTTCGGTGAGCGTGCCCGTCTTGTCGAGGACCAAGGTATCGACGCTGGCGAAGCGCTCCAAGGCTTCGGCGTTCTTGATGAGCACGCCGGATTGCGCGCCCTTACCTACGCCAACCATAATCGACATGGGCGTAGCCAGTCCGAGTGCACACGGGCAGGCGATGATCAGCACGCTGACCGCTGAAACCAGTGCAAAGGCAAGGCGCGGCTCGGGAGCAGCAAAAGACCAGATTGCAAACGCGATCACTGCAACAGCGATAACTGCCGGCACGAACCAAGCAGCGACTTGATCAACCTTCCGCTGGATAGGCGCCTGACTGCGCTGTGCCTCGGCAACCATCTGTACAATGCGCGACAGCATGGTCTCCGACCCAACCCGATCGGCACGCATGACGAAGCTGCCATCGCCGTTGATGGAGCCACCAGTCACGGGCGAGCCCGGCTCCTTGCCAACCGGTAGCGGCTCGCCGGTAAGCATCGACTCGTCCACCGAGGACGCGCCTTCGACTACTTCCCCATCGACAGGGATCGCTTCACCAGGTTTGACCCTGAGCTGGTCGTCGCTTCTGACCATGTCGAGCGGAACGTCACGTTCCTTTCCGGCATGGATCAGGTGCGCTGTTTTCGGCGCTAGGTCGAGCAAGGCTCGGATGGCCGAGCCGGTCTGTTCGCGAGCGCGTAGCTCCAGCACCTGGCCAAGCAGCACCAGCGTAACGATTACAGCAGCTGCCTCGAAGTAGAGGCCGACGCCCCCCTCGTGAGTTCGGAACGCGGGCGGGAAGACCTGGGGAGCGATGGCCCCCACAATAGAATAGGCCCAAGCAATGCCAGTTCCGATCGCAATCAGGGTGAACATGTTGAGGTGAAGCGTCTTGAGGCTATTCCAGCCTCGCACGAAGAAGGGCCAGCCACCCCAGAGCACGACCGGTGTCGCCATGATGAGCTCGACCCAATCGAGCGTGCGGCCACCGATGAACTCAACCGTCGCTGGCCAGAAATGCCGAAGCATGACGAGGACGAACAAGGGCGCGGACAAGGCAGCCGACACGACGAAGCGCCGGCGCATGTTCAGATACTCTTCTGACGGTCCGCTGTTCGGATCGAAGGCCTTCGGCTCCAGAGCCATGCCGCAGATGGGGCAGGTGCCGGGGCCAATCTGCACGATCTCTGGGTGCATCGGGCAAGTGTACTCGATCTCGGATGAGCCGGGCGAAGGTGCCGAACTTCCAGTCTCAAGGTAGAGCTCTGGCCTCAGCTCGAAGCGCTCCCGGCACTTGGCCGAACAGAAATGATATGTACGGCCAGCGTGCTCGGCTTGATGGTAGGCAGTCGCCGGATCGACCGTCATGCCGCAAACGGGGTCGATGACCTTCCCGGGCGTCACATGGTCGTGAGAGGTCGACTGACCATGTTGGTGGTGACAGTCAGACCCGGGTGCGTGTGAAGGATTTCTCATAGCCAGCCCTAAATGGACCCTGACATCATGTTAAGGTCAAGGGGATAGGCGCGTGGTCTGACTTAGCCAGCGACGGCAGCTTGATGACTCTGTGTGATCGGCTAGTCCGAGCGTGAGGAGCAAGTGTGTGCAACAGAGGCGCAACTATATTGCAGCCTCTCAAAAAAGTGGCGCGCCCGGCAGGACTCGAACCTGCGACCACGAGCTTAGAAGGCACGTGCTCTATCCAGCTGAGCTACGGGCGCGTTGCAGTCGTCGCTAAGGCGGAGCGGGCTCCGGCTCAAGCATTCATCTTTCATTCACTGCGTAGGCCGTGTATTAGCAGCGCAAGACAGGGGTGTTTATGCGCGCTTTTTCGAGCTTTTTCGTCGCCGCCATGGCGTTAACCGCGGCTCCCGCCGAGGCGGCAAGGATCGTCATTCTGACCGATCCCATGACGCTGGAACGCCGGGTCGTAGTGATCGAGCAGGCCGGACCCGACCGAATCTATCTCTGCCCCACGCCGCCCGCGACCGCCGGTTGCCGCGACGTGACGCCGCCGGCGCGCTAGACCGCCGCCAGCGCTCCGACCAGGCTGTCGAACAAGCGGCGGCCATCCTCGTTGCCATGCGCCGGCTCGGCTGCGCGTTCGGGGTGCGGCATCATGCCAAGCACATTGCCGCCCGCGTTGACGAGGCCCGCGATGTCGTTGGCCGAGCCGTTCACCGTGCAGGCGTAGCGGAACACCACCTGTCCCTCGCCCTCGATCCGGGCCAGCGTGTCGGCGTCGGCCTGGAAATTGCCGTCGTGGTGGGCGACCGGGATGTGGATCGTCTCACCGGCTGAATAGGCGTTGGTGAAGCGGGTACGGTTATTCTCGACCGTCAGCGCCGCATCCTTGCAGACAAAGGTGAGTGCGGCGTTGCGCATCAGGGCGCCCGGCAGCAGCCCTGCTTCAGTCAGGACCTGGAAGCCGTTGCAGATGCCGAGCACCGGGCGGCCCTTGCCGGCTTCGTCGATCACCGCCTGCATGATCGGCGAGCGCGCCGCCATCGCGCCCGAGCGAAGATAATCCCCGTAGCTGAAGCCGCCGGGGACGGCGATCAGGTCGAGGCCCTCGGGAAGGCTGGTATCGCGGTGCCAGACCATCTCGGGCCGGCGGCCGGTCGCGCGCTCCAGCGCTACGGCGAGATCGCGATCGCAGTTGGAGCCCGGAAAGACGAGAACCGCGCTCTTCATCAGCCGAGCCGCTCAATCTTGAAGTTCTCGATCACCGTGTTGGCGAGAAGCTTGCGGCACATGTCTTCGATCGCAGCGTCATCGGTGTCGTCGGCAAGGTCGAGCTCGATCAGCTTGCCCGCGCGCACGTCATTGACGCCGTCGAAGCCCAGACCTTCCAGCGCATGGTGGATCGCCTTGCCCTGCGGATCGAGCACGCCCGGCTTCAACGTCACCAGAACCCGCGCCTTCATGGCTTCACTCCCATGTTTTAGATTGTCGGTGCTTTGACACGCGGCCTATGGACAAGGGATAAGAGTCTAGCAAGCATTGCAGGCGCAAGTGCAAGCGTCCTGCGGGCCAGAGAGAACGTGCCGATGTCCTATCTTGCGACTGCCATCTTCCTGGGCCTGTTTCTGGTGGGGCCGACTTATTTCGGCTGGTCAGACCCGAGCGGGAAGGTCAGCCTGGCGCTGCTGACAACCTTCCTCCTGGGTGCCGTCGCGGGCTTCAAGGCCAAGGGCTAGAGCCAGCCCTGCCGTTCGTACCAGCGGGCGGTTTGCGCAAGCCCGTCCGGCGTCGCGATTGCCGGTTGCCACAGGTCGGCAGGAGGCCGCCGGGCCGGATCCACGGTCCAGTCGGGATGACAGAAATAAGCGGCGCGGTCCGGGGTCAGCTTGGCCTTGTGCCGACGCAGCAGCCCATCGACCCGCGCGCCCAGCCGAACCAGGCCGGCGGGCACTGACAAGGCCAGGGCGCGGCGATCCTGCGCGGTGGCAAGGGCGGCGGCGAATTCGCGGTGGGTCCAGCCGTTCGGGCGACCATCGTCGGGCTCGACCAGCAGCTTGCTTGGCGCGCCCTCGGCGGCAAGTGCCAGCAGCAGGCGCGACAGATCGTCGGCGTGAATCAGGCTGAGCCGTCCCTTGGGAGGCAGCGGCACGAGGCCTAGGCGCGCGGCCTTGAACAAGTCCAGCGTTTCGCTGTCGCCGGGGCCGTAGACGGCGGGCGGGCGAACGACCGCCCAGTCGAGCCCGCTGCGCTGCACCAGCTCTTCACTCCTGGCCTTGGAGGCGCCGTAGAGCGACAGCGCTGGTTCCCGCGCGGCAAGGCTGGAGACGTGGACAAAGCGATGGACGCCGCTGGCGGTGGCGGCGGCGAGGAGAGAGAGCGTGCCGGTGACGTTACCCGCTTCGAACCCTGCGGCGTCTGGTGCGCTGATGACGCCGGCGACGTGGATCACCGCATCGGCATGATCGACCAGCCGCTGCAGCGCCTGCCGATTGTCGAGCGCGCCCTGTACCCAAGTCACGCCGTGCCGCTCGTTCTGCGACCGGCGGGTCAGCGCCACGACCTCGTGACCCTGTTCGACGGCAAGCGCGAGCAGGCGGGCGCCGACGAAGCCGGTGCCGCCCGTGATCGCCAGCTTCACAGGGGCGACCAGCTCTTCGCCGGCTCGTCCGGGTCGGCAGCTTCTTCCTCGAAATCACCGTCGAGGCGGCCGCCGACATGCTCGGACAAGGCGTCGAGAACGGGCTGAAGGCCGATTTCGGCCGCTGCCGACAGTGCCAAAACCGGAAGGCCGCTGGCCTCGCGCAGCTCTTCCGACAGTGCCTCGATCAATTCGGCGTCGATCGTGTCGACCTTGTTCAGGGCCAGCACCACCGCCTTGTCTTCGAGCCCGGCGCCGTAATTTTCGAGTTCGTCGCGGACGATGCGGTAGCTGGTGGCGACATCCTCGTCCTGGCAATCGATCAGGTGGAGGATCACGCGGGTGCGCTCGATGTGGCCGAGGAAGCGGTCGCCGATCCCGGCGCCGTCCGCCGCGCCTTCGATCAGACCGGGGATGTCGGCAACCACGAACTCGCGGCCGTGATGGCTGACCACGCCGAGCTGCGGGCGCAGGGTGGTAAAGGCATAGGCACCGACCTTGGCGTCGGCATTGGTGACGGCGTTGATGAAGGTCGATTTGCCCGCGTTGGGCAGACCGACCAGACCGACGTCGGCGAGCAGCTTCAAGCGCAGCCAGACATACATTTCCTCGCCCGGCCAGCCTTTCTGATGCTGGCGCGGCGCGCGGTTGGTGGAGGTTTTATAGGTCGCGTTGCCGCGCCCGCCGTCACCGCCGCGCAGGAACACCAGCCGCTCGCCCTCGGTGGTGAGGTCGGCGAGCAGGGTGCGATCCTCGTCGTCAGCGAGGATCTGGGTTCCAACGGGCACCTTGATGACGAGATCCTCGCCATAAGCGCCGAAGCGGTTGGACCCCGCGCCGCCCTTGCCGCGAGGGGCCCGGAAATGCTGGGTATAGCGGAAGTCGATCAGGGTATTGAGTCCGGGCACCGCTTCGAACACGATATCGCCGCCCTTGCCGCCGTTGCCGCCGTCGGGACCTCCATATTCGATATATTTTTCGCGCCGAAAGGAAACAGCGCCTGGCCCACCCGCGCCCGAGCGGACGAAGATCTTGGCCTGGTCAAGGAAATGCATGGGCGTGCCCTTAGGCTTTTATGGCCGGAAACACCATCGGGGCGCAAACGAGCGGAGCAATCGCGCTTGTCATTCGTCCGGTATCATGAGACGTTACACTATCACGTTTCGATCAGAAAGGGTGCGCCATGGTCAGTCTTGCTTCTGCCGTTCCTGCCGCCGCCGAGCCGATGATGGAGCTCAATACCACGCCCCTGATCGACATCATGCTGGTCCTGCTCATCATGTTCATCATCACCATTCCCCCGCAAAGCCATGCGGTGAAACTGGATCTGCCGGGCGAGGGCAAGGCCGAGCCGGATCCGTTGCGCAACAAGGTGGTGGTGACCGACACTGGCGGTCTGCTCTTCAACGGCGCGGCCGTGACCCCGCCCGAACTCACCACCTTGTTCGAGCGCATGGCGCAATTGCCGCGTCAGCCCGAGCTTCAGCTGCAGCCGGCCGCGGCTGCGCCGTATGGCGCGGTAGACGACGTCCTCGTCCGCGCCAAAAAGGCGGATCTGACGCGCCTCGGTTTTGTCGGCAACGAGGCGTACCAGCGCTTCTGAGCGACCGCGCTCAGCTCTTTCGGGCGCTGGCGACGAAGCGGCGGGCGATTTCGCGGACCGCTTCGTCATCGCCGGTTCCGTCCCTGGCGGGGTCGCCGAGGTGCTCGATGCTCCCTTCGATCCGGTCGAGCAGGCCCGGGTGCTGGGCTTCGACGTGGGCGACGACCTGGAACAGGATATGTTCGGCCGCGATCTCGCGTTGGCGGGCCTGGACGGCGCTGTCGGATGCTGTTGTCATGGGTGAGGGAGCGCGCGGCGGGAGGCCCGGTTCCGCGCCCGGCCTTTGGGACAGGTGATCAGGCGAGCAGGCGCCACAGGCCCCAGGCGCTGGTCGCGGTCAGCACGGCGCCGACCAGCACCAGCAATCTGTCCGCCTCGACCCTTTTGGCGATGATCGCCCCCAGTGGCGCGGCGAACACCCCGCCGATCAGCAGGCCGATGATCGCGGTGCTGAACGCGTCCCAGCCGATGGTGAACAAAAAGGTCCCCGAGATAGTGAGGGTGACGAAGAATTCGGCGGTGTTTACGGTGCCGATGGTGAAGCGCGGCGCGGTCCCTTGGACCATGAGGTTGGAAGTGACCACCGGTCCCCACCCGCCGCCCCCCGCCGCATCGAGGAAGCCGCCGACAAGGCCCAATGGCTCGACGATCCGGGCCGGGCGAATGACATGACGATGCGTCCACCCGCGCCACAGCAGGATCAGGCCGAGCGCAGCGAGATAGGCCAGCACCACGGGCCGGGCGATGTCGGCGTGAATATTGCTCAGCACATAAGCGCCAAGCGCGCCGCCGACTGCGCCGGGAATGACGATCCGCAGGAACAGCCGCCAGTCGACATTGCCGTGCGCGATATGATTGGTGGCGCTGATCCCGGTAGTGAAGATCTCGGCGGTATGGACGCCCGCGCTCGCGACCTTGGGCGGGACCCCCATGCCGACCAGCAGTGTCGAGCTGATGACGCCATAAGCCATGCCGAGCGCGCCATCGATCAACTGGGCGGCGAAGCCGATCAGGATGAAGGGCAGGAGCACCGACGGATCGGCAAGAAGCTCGGCGAGGATGGAGGTCGTCCCTTTCCCTGTTGCGGCGCCCCCATGCCTCAGCTTGAGCGCTTCGCCTAGGGCGGAGTGCTTGGCCCTTCTTTGCAACCGGGCCGGGAGGACATACATTCACGCCGAATAGTCACGGCCCCGAAGGACGCCTGCTTGCGCTTAGCTCTTATTGATTACCTCGACAGCGTGAAGGAGCGGGACCCCGCCGCACGCAGTCGGTGGGACGTGATCCTGTACCCCGGGGCCTGGGCGCTTTTGTATCACCGCGCCGCGCACTGGCTGTGGGCCGGCCGTTTGTTCTGGCTGGCGCGGTTGGTCAATCACTGGAGCCGGATGGTGACGGGGATCGACATCCACCCGGGCGCCACGATCGGCCGCAATTTCTTCATCGACCATGGCTTCACCGTGATCGGCGAAACCGCGCTGATCGGCGACAATGTCACCATCTATCAGAACGTGACGCTCGGCGGGACCAATCCATCGACCGGAATCGGCGGCAAGCGCCATCCGACACTCGAGGACGGCGTAGTCATCGGCTCGGGCGCGCAAGTGCTGGGGCCGATCACGATCGGCGAAGGCGGCCGGGTGGGGGCCAATGCGGTAGTGACCAAGGACGTGCTGCCGCGCACCACCGTGGTCGGCATCCCGGCGCGGCCGGTGCCGGTCGATCTGGTCCATTACAGCCCGGGCTTCATTCCCTACGGCACGCCGTGCGGCGAGGATGTGGATCCGCTGCGCGCTCGGCTGACGACATTGGAAGAAGAGCTGGCCGAGCTTCGCGCCGAGCTGAAATCGCTTCGGGCGCGGGGAGAAGCCCTGCCGGAGAGCAAGGCTTCGTGAGCAGTGTCACCCCCTTTCCGGTGCGTCCCGACCGGAAGGCCGTCGCCACCTTCGACCGGGTCGAATTGCAGCGTATCCTGGATCTCTACGGGCGAATGGTCGCGGCCGGGCACTGGCGCGATTATGCGATGCAGTTCGCGCCCGATCTCGCCAGCTTCGCCGCCTTTCGCCGCACCGCCGAGCGGCCCGAGATCCGCATCGAAAAACGCCCCTCGCTTCGGCTGAAGCAAGGGGCGTGGGCCTTGGTCGGTGAGCATGGGGTCATCCTCAAGCGGGGCGGGGAGCTTCACGGCATCCTCGCCCCGCTCGAGCGGCGCCTCCTCAGGCTGGTTGAGGACTGAGGCTCGGCAGATGGCCGCGCAGCGAGCCGGGCAAGCGAGCGACTACTGCGGCGCGGGCCTGGTGCCAGAAGGCCGACAGGAGCAGCAGCGCCGAGCCGATCACCAGCGCCGTCAGCGCGATGTTGAGGCTGACCGCGCCGAACTGCTCGAACAGCTCGTTCAAGGCGAACAGCACGTACGCGAGCGCCGAGACCAGAAGCGCGCGGCGGTCGATCGCGAGCGCGGCGACGCCGAGCGCGATATAGATGGCGATCACCACCAGCCCCTCGCCAACGCTGGCGTTGCCGTCGTTGAGGCCCAGCAGCGTGAAGACCGGGTGCACGATCATCGGTGCGGCGAGCAGGTGCAGCCAGAAGGCGACGTCCGAGCGGCGTGAGATGCGGGCCGGGTCCGAGCTGTCCCAGCGCATGGCATAAAGGAAGACGCCCAGCCCGAGCAGCAGCACGACGCCCAGCACGATGTTGCCGGTATTGGGCGTGTCCCCGATGGCGGCGGCGATCAGCGCGACGACGATACCAGCGACCGACGCCGCACCCGCGGCGACCGTGATGGGCACCCGGAAGCGCTTCCAGTGGGCGAAGGCGGAGATGGCCCCGGCCGAGGCTGCGCCAGCCCCGATCAGACCGGCCGTCAGGGCTTGTTGCCCCGCCTCGAGCTCGGGATTGCCGAACAGGCTGACCAGGGTGAAGCCGACGCTTGCCGCGACCCCGCCGACAAAGGCGAGCAAGAGAATGATCGACGGCAGTGCCATCCGGCGGCGCGCGGTGAAGAACAGCGCCAGCCCCCAGGCCGTAGCCGCAATCAGCGCCGGTGCGAGCGGCGAAGGGCCGCTTTGGTCGACGGTGAAGCCGAGGTTCTGTCCGATGCTCTGGCCGATCCAGCCGACCGCGAACAACAGGATGGCGGCGGCGATCGAGACGAAGATGTCGTTGAAACCGGTGATCAGCCGGAAATACTCTTCATCGACGGCGGGCGAGCTTCGCTGGCGATCGACATAAGCGCGAAGCGACGCCGCCGCCTCGGGAGTCACCGCCCCGGCGGCGACCGCCTCGTCGAGATCATTTTGGCTATACATAGAAACACCTCCCTGTTGCCAAGGAGGCTACAGGGAGGTGTCCTATTGTGTCAATACACTAAGCTGCTGCCCTCAGGCGGCAGCTTGCACACGCCTTAGCGGCAGACGTAGCGCTTGCGACTGCGCTCGACTTCGCGGCCGATCAGCGCGCCGGCGGCGGCGCCGAGGATGGTGCCGGTGGCGCGGCTGCCCTGCGTGTCGATCGCACGGCCGATCAGCGCACCGCCGGCGGCGCCGACGATCAGGCCGGTGGTGCCGTTGTTCCGCTTGCAGCGAAGGCGGCCCTGGCCGTCATACCAGGTCTTGCCGTTATAATAGCGCTGAGCTTCGGCAGGCGCGGCCACGGTCAAGGTGGCGGCAGGAACGGTAAGACCGGCGGCGGCAATTGCCATCATCATGGTCCGCATGACTATTCTCCTAGTTTCTCGTTGCGGTATCGCTTGAACTTGTCTGCACCCCTCAACCTGAACGAGCGGGCAATGGGTGACGGGGTTAAGCGAGGAATAACGGCTTAACGGCGAAACGATCATTCGGGTCCGACGAGGCGAGGCGACACGATGTGCAATCTGTATTCGATGACGGCGACGGTGGACGAGATGAAGCGGCTGTTCGGCCCGTTCGAGGGCGAGCGCGACAATCTTCCGGCCTTCGGCGAAATCTATCCCGGCAAGCCTGCGCCGGTGCTTCGCCGCAAGGACGATGGAGGGCTCAAGCTCGAGATCATGGAATGGGGCTTTCCAGGACCGGCCGCGGCCAAGGGGCGGCCGGTGACCAACATCCGTAATCTCGCCAGCCCCTTCTGGCGCAGCGCGCTCAATCGCACCGACCGGCGGTGCGTGGTGCCGGTCACCCGCTTTTGCGAGTGGGAGGGGGAAAAGGGCGCCAAGCGCAAGGTGTGGTTCGGGCTGCACGAGGGCGCCGACCCGCTGTTCGCCTTTGCCGGCCTGTGGCGGCCGGGGGAGGGCGGGGTGCCTTACATGGCGTTCCTCACCTGCGACCCGAACGGCGTGGTCGGCGCGGTGCATCCCAAGGCGATGCCGGTGATGCTGCGTGCCGCCGATGTCCCGACCTGGCTCGATTCGGAAGCTGCCACCGCTTGTGCGCTTGCGGTGCCTTATGCCGATGCCGATATGTGTCGTCTGCCGTAACCAGCCACAGGGGATATCATGGCCAAGGACAAGAAGCCGAAGAAGGCCCGCAAGGGTGACGAAGCCGAAGCCCCCAAGGTCAAAAAGGCCAAGACGAAGAAGCATGACGGCGACGGCGGCGCCCGCGCGCATCCGCTGGAAGCGCTATCGAAGCTCGCCGATCACCCCCTGGTGTCCGAACTCCTCGCAGCGGGTGCGCTGGCCGCGGTGGCGGCGATTGCCGATGCGGGAGCGAAGAATCCCACGGCCGTGAAGTCCGCCGACAATGTGAAAAAGGCCGGCAAGGCCGCCGCCGCGGCGATCGGGGCGCGGCTATTGAAGGAATTAGGCAGCGCCAAATCGGCTGCCAAGGATGTCGCGGAGAAGAAATAGCTCGCTTAGCGCTGGAGCAGGGTGAGGCGGGCCGGCCCGGTGTCGCGTTCGGCGTCGAGCCGCAGCGTGCCTGGCTCGACCCGGTCGCCGCGCGCGGTTTCGATCGCCAGCCAGCCGCCGGGCGCCAGCCACCCGGCCCGCTCGACCGCCGCGACGACCGCATTGCCCGACCCGGCCGCATAAGGCGGATCGGCAAAGATCAGGTCGAAGGGCGCAGCGACGGGCGGCAGCTTCAGTGCCGAGCCGGCAAGCAATTTGACCTCGGCGCCGAGCGTCGCGGCATTGGCGGCGATCGTCTTGCGCGCCGCGGCGTCGGTTTCGACCAGGGTCGCCTGCGCCGCACCGCGTGACAGGGCTTCCAGCGCCAGCGCGCCGCTCCCGGCGAAGAGATCGGCGACCATGAGATCCTCGAAACTACCGATCCGGCTCGCCAGCATCGAGAACAGGGTTTCGCGCGTGCGGTCGGCGGTGGGGCGCGTGGAAAGCGAAGGCGGCGCCGCGATGACCCGGCTGCGCCATTTGCCGGCGATGATCCTCATGGCCGCTCGTTAAGCGGCAAGTGTCCGAGCGGGAAGGGGAGACTATCCCCTTCCCGCAGCGCTTTGCTCAATACTTGATGCGCGCCGTCTTGATCCCGCTCTTGGCAAGGTAGTCCTGGACGCTGTCCTTGCCCGCAAGATGGCCCGCGCCGACCGCGACGAACACGGTGCCGGGGGTCTTCATCCGCTCCTCAATCCACTTGGCCCAGGTCGCGTTGCGGCCGGTCAGCATCAGCTGATGCATCGCCGGGCTTTGCGTCTGCATGTCGTTCATCATCGCGGCAAGACCGTCGGCGTCACCGGCGTTCCACGCCTTGGTCATCTTGGCAAAGGTCGATTCCATGTCGCCAAAGGTCGCGGCGGTATATTCCAGCATGCGGATCTGCTCGGCTTCCGGCAGCTTGTCGAACAGCTGCATCTGAAATTCGAGGGTCTCGAGCTGGTCGATCGGCTTGTTACCGGCCTTGGCGGCGGCGGTGATGACGGCTTCGGCACCCTGTTCGCCGGTCTTGCCGACCTTTTGCATGCCGAGCGCGGCGAGCATCATCGAGGCGGCGAAGGGCTTCATCGGCTCGACCATCGCGGTGGTGCCGCCGACGCTGGCCAGCGCCGCGGCGAGATCTTTCTTGCCTTTTTCGCTGAGCCTGGACGTCAGCGGCTTGCCGTCGGTCGCCATCCAGTATTTCTGGACCAGCGGCGCCATTTCCGCCGCGTTTTCGGGTTTCACGATCTCGAAATAGACCTTGCTCGACCGGTCGAACGCGGCCTTCACCTCATCGTTGAACCAGTCGGTCTTGCCGTCGAGCGCGTGAAAAGTGCCGAACAGATAGACGGTGGTGTCGCTGTCCTTGGCCACCCACAAAGCGGGATCGGTGTCGGGCAGCGTGGCAGCGGCCGGAGTGGGCTGCGCCGTCTGCGCAAGCGAGGGCGAGGCCAGCCCGAGCGCGGTGCCGAGCAGTATCGAGCGGAAGAGGCGGGCCATGAGGTTCTCCGGTTAGATGGCACGATATCAGAGGTATCCGAGCAAGGCTCGAACCGTACAGTTGATGGCGAAAGCAGCAAGCAGCGGTGCTTTAAAAGTATATGACTGTCGCTTTTATGCCAGGCGCCTTGCGCAGGGTTAGGGAGCGCCTTGCCAGCCCTGCCGGTCGGCCGGGAAAAACGCGAACCGATTACTGCACGCGCGTGACGTTAAGGCCTCGCTTCTGGAGCATTGCCTGCACCGAATCGGCACCCGCCAGATGCCCGGCGCCGACCGCCACCATGACAGTCCCCGGCTGGCCCATCCGGCCTTCGATCCAGCGGGTCCAATTGGCATTGCGCTCCTTCAGCAGCAGTTCGGCCATCGCCGGGCTACCCAGCATCTCGGCGTTGAAGCTCTTGGCGATGGCGGCGACGTCGCCGCGCCCCCACGCGCTCAGCATCCCGCCGAAATCCTTGCTCACCTCGGCCGGGCTTTCCAGCGTGCCCAGCAACAGCGCCTGCTGCGCACTTTCGGGCAGACGGTCGAAGAAGCGCAACTGCTCTTCGTTGGTCTCGAGCTGGCCGATCGGCTTGCCCGCAGCGGCGAAACGCGCCTTGAGCTTCATCTCGACGCCTTCTTCCTGTTTTAAATCCATCGCTCCGAACTGCGGCCCAAGCAGCGAAAGCGCGACCGCCCAGGTCTCCATCCGGTCAAGCGCGGCGGGCGAGATACGCGCGCGAGCGATGGCGCTGGCGAGTGCGGCGCGCTTGTCCCTGGGTACACGGTCAAGCACCGGCGGCAGCCCCGGCGTGTCGGTGGCAATCCGCATCATGGTCGCGGCAAAGGGCGCGGGATTGGCGGTATCGACAATGGTTTCGACGACCAGCCCCTGCGATTCCTCGGCGGCGCGCGCGAACAGCGGGCTTTCCCAGCGCGTGCCTTGCGGCAAAAGGTGGATGGTGCCGAATAGATAAACGGTGGTGTCTTTGTCCGCGACCTTCCACAGCGCGGGCTTTGGATCGGACGGCACCCGCGCGTCGCCAGCGCCCGCCGAGGCGAGGCCCAATGCCGCAAGGCCCTTGGCGATCCAGTTGAACTTCAGACCCACATTCGTCTCCTGCCGCGCACCTGTCCGGCGCGCCTTCGACACATGGGAGCCGCTTGCCCCGCTGCCAAGCTCCGGCCTATGGCCCGCGGCCATGACCGCGCCTGCGCCCCTCAGCTTTCAGGACTTGATCCTGACCCTTCACCGCTATTGGTCGGAAAAAGGCTGCCTGATCCTCCAGCCCTATGATCTGGAGATGGGCGCCGGCACCTTTCACCCGGCAACCGTGCTGCGCGCGCTCGGCCCTGATCCGTGGAATTGCGCCTACGTCCAGCCCTGCCGCCGCCCGACCGATGGCCGCTATGGCGAGAACCCCAACCGGCTCGGCGCCTACTACCAATATCAGGTGATGCTGAAGCCCAGCCCGCCCGACCTTCAGCAGCTTTATCTCGACAGCCTGACCGCGATCGGGATCGACGTCATGGCCCACGACATCCGCTTCGTAGAAGACGATTGGGAAAGCCCGACGCTCGGCGCCTGGGGCCTCGGTTGGGAAGTGTGGTGCGACGGGATGGAGGTGACGCAGTTCACCTATTTCCAGCAGGTCGGCGGGTTCGATTGCTCGCCGGTCGCGGGCGAATTGACCTACGGGCTCGAACGGCTGGCGATGTACATCCAGGGCGTCGACAACGTCTATGAGCTGAAGTTCAACGCGCCCGGCCCGGGCGGTTGGCAGGCGACCTATGGCGACGTGTTCCTCGCCAACGAAAAGCAGATGAGCGAGTGGAATTTCGAGGTCGCCGGGACCGAGCGCCTGTTCGACGCCTTCCGCAAGGCGAGCGAGGAATGCCAGAACTGCCTCGACAGGAAGCTCGCCATTCCGGCTTATGAGCAGGCGATCAAGGCCAGCCACATTTTCAACACGCTGCAGGCGCGCGGGGTGATCTCGGTCGCCGAGCGACAGGCCTATATCGGTCGGGTGCGCGACCTGGCGAAGGCGGCCTGCGGCGCCTGGCTGGAAGCGCAGGGGGAGAAAGCGGCATGAGCACCGATTTCACCCGCGAGCATGGGCCGCTCGATCCGGCGCCCGCCGCGCCGACCCACGCCGACTTTTTGCTTGAGCTGCGTTCGGAAGAGATTCCGGCGCGGATGCAGGCCCGTGCGCGCAACGATCTGGCGCGGATGTTCGGCGAGGAACTGGCCAAGGCCGGGCTTAAGGCCGACGACATCGAGACCTTCGCCACGCCGCGACGGCTCGGCCTGATCGCGCGCACGCTGCCGCTGGCGACGGCGGCGGTCAGCGAGGAGATCAAGGGCCCGCGTAGCTCGGCCCCGCCGCAGGCACTGGAAGGCTTCCTCCGCAAGATCGGGCTTGCCCAAGACCAACTGGTCGAGCGCGACGGCGTCTATTTCGCGGTGATCGACAAGCCTGGCCAGCCGACCGCGGCGGTGCTGGGCGGCGCGATCGAGCGGATCATCCGCAACTTCCCCTGGCCCAAGTCGATGCGCTGGGGCGCGGCGTCGGCCTCGACCGCATCGCTGCGCTGGGTGCGTCCCTTGCAGGGCATCGTCGCCCTGCTCCGCGACGCAATCGTGCCGGTCAGTGTGGAGGGCATCGAGAGCGGCGCGACCACGGTCGGGCACCGCTTCCATCATCCCGGCCCGATCACGCTCGGCGGCGCGTCCGATTATGCGGAGAAACTGCGCGCCTGCCACGTCATCGTCGATGCCGACGAGCGCGCCGCGATCATCCGCGACCGGGCGCACACGCTCGCCGCCGAAGCCGGCCTGACGCTGGTCGAGGACGAGGGGCTGGTGGCCGAGAACGCCGGGCTGACCGAATGGCCGGTGCCGCTGCTCGGCCGGTTCGACGCCGATTATCTCGACGTCCCGCCCGAGGTGATTCAGCTGACCGCGCGCACCAACCAGAAGTATTTCGTCCTGCGTGACGACAGCGGCGCGCTGGCCAACGCCTTCATCTGCACCGCCAACATCGAGGCGAGCGACGGCGGGGCGGCGATCGTCGCGGGCAACCAGCGCGTGCTCGCCGCGCGGCTCAGCGACGCACGCTTCTTCTGGGAGCAGGACCTCAAGATACCGCTCGACGAGCAGGCGAAGAAGCTGTCCGGCATCGTTTTCCACGAAAAGCTCGGCACCGTCGCCGAGCGGGTGCAGCGTATCGCCGACCTCGCCGAATGGCTGGCCAGCGAAGGGATCGTCCCGGACTGCGATCCCGCCCAAGCCCGACGCGCGGCCGCGCTCAGCAAGGCCGACCTCGTCACCGGCATGGTCGGCGAATTTCCCGAATTGCAGGGTCTGATCGGCGGCTACCTCGCCGAAGCGCAGGGCGAGACCAAGGCCGTCGCCGAGGCGGTGCGCGATCATTACAAACCGGTCGGGCAGGGCGACGACGTGCCAACCGCGCCGATCACGGTGGCGGTGGCGCTGGCCGACAAGCTCGACACGCTGCGCGCCTTCTTCGGCGCGGGGATGCCGCCGACCGGCAGCAGGGATCCCTTCGCGCTGCGCCGCGCGGCGCTGGGAGTCATCCAGATCGTGACCGAGAACGGCTTGCGGCTGCCGATCGCCGAGGGTGACCTGCTCGACTTCTTCGCCGACCGCCTCAAGGTTCAGCAGCGCGAGGCGGGCGTCCGCCACGATCTCATCGATGCGGTGTTCGCGCTTGGCGGGGAGGATGACCTCGTGCGGGTTCTCGCCCGCGTCGCAGCGTTGCAATCCTTCGTCGAGGGCGGTGAGGGCGCAAACCTCCTCGCCGGCTACAAGCGGGCGGCCAATATCCTCAAGAAGGAGAGTTGGGACCTGCCGCGGGTGATGGCCGACCGGGGCGAGCAGGCGATGCCGCAGACCGGCGAGGAAGATCCGCTGTCGATGGTCGATGAGGAGCCCGAACTGGCCCGCGCAATCCTCGCGCAAGCGCAGGGCTCGGCGCTTCCGGCGGATGCGCCCGAGGCGGAGCGGACGCTGGTCGCCGCGCTCGACGCAGCCGAACCGGCTGCGCGCTCGGCGGTCGAGGCGGAGGATTTCGGCGCCGCCATGGCCGCGCTCGCGAGCCTGCGCGGGCCGATCGACGCTTTCTTCGAGACGGTGACGGTGAACGACGCCGACCCCGCGGTGCGGCGTCGGCGTCTCAATATCCTCGCCCGCTTGCGCGACGCGGTTCACGGCGTCGCGGATTTCTCGCGGATCGAAGGCTAGGCGGCCTTAGCGGCGGTCGCCGTCCAGCGGGCGGCGGTCGTAATTGTCCGGCACGCCGTCGCGGTCGAGATCGCGGCGCTGGCCCGAAAAATCGTCCGGGTGACGGTCGCGCAGGCGGTCGTCGACATAAGGATCGGTGCGTGCGGCGGGAGCCGACACGGCCGCGGCACGCGCGGCGGCTTCGCGGCGGTCGGCGTCCTCACGCAGTTCCTTTTCGCGGGTCGCCCAGGTGGTTTCACGCTCCTTGTCACGGGTCTCCAGCGCTTTGCGCGCGGTGACTTCCTCGTTGTAGCGTTCTTTCCATTTGCGGCGCCCACCGCTGGTCATCCACATGCCGACCAGCAGGCCGAGCACGAACACAAGGCCAAGGATGATCCATTGGTCGGTGGTGAAGTTGGTCATGGCGTGGGGTCCCTGTCGGATGCGATTGCGTAACGACCATTACGACGAAGGGCGGCCGATGGTTCCCCACCGACCGCCCCAGGCCGCCCACTGACGGTATCGAACGGCTCAGCCGCCGCCGATCATGCTGTCGCTGATCGAGCAGGCCGCCGGCCCGAGGATCACGACGAACAGCACCGGAAGAATGAACAGGATCAGCGGCACGGTCATGATCGCCGGCAGACGCGCGGCCTTTTCCTCGGCGCGCATCATGCGCTCGTTGCGGAATTCGGCCGACAGCACGCGTAGCGCCGAGGCGAGCGGCGTGCCGTATTTCTCGGTCTGGATCATGGTCGTGACGACGCCGCGCACCGCTTCCAGTTCGACCCGGCTGGCCAAGTTGTCGAACGCCTGGCGCCGCTCGTTCAAAAAGCCGAGTTCGATCGAGGTCAGGCCGAATTCGTCGCCGAGCTCGGGATAAGCCTTGCCCAGTTCGCGGGCGACCCGGCCGAAGGCGGCATCGACGGTGAGACCGGCTTCGGCGCAGATGACCAAGAGGTCGAGCGCATCGGGCAGACCCTTGCGGATCGCGGCGCTGCGCTTGCCGATCTTGTTCTTGAGCCAGATGTCGGGCGCCTTGTACGATCCGATCAGGGCGCCCGCGACCAGCGCATATTTCTTGAACGCGCCCCATTCGGGGAAAGCGTCGAAGACATAGACGGCCAGGATCGCCGCGCCGCCCAGCACGATCGGCAGGACCAGCCGGCCGAGGATGATGAAAAAGGCGAGGTCCTTGGTGCGGATGCCGGCCTGGAGCAGCTTGACCTGGATCTCCTGAAGCTGGCTGCCCTGAATCATCTTGAAGGACGACAGGACGCCGCGCACCTTGTCGGCCGCCTGGTTCTTGTTGATCAGGCTTTTGCGCTTGTTGGTCGACGCGACGATGCCGGCCTTGAGCTGCTCGCGCCGCTCGTTCAGCGCTTTGACGCGGCGGGCCATCGGATCGCGGACCGTGGTCGCGGCATAGATGGCGATCATGACCGCCAGCGTGGCGACACCCGTCAGCAGGGTGGCGAACCAGATGACGTCGACGCCGAGGAGAGTGGGCCCGGAGGCTGCGGGTGACATGGTGCTGGTGCCCCTAGATCTCGAAGTTGACCATCTTGGCCATGACGGCGACGCCGATGCCCATCCACACCATCGCGCCTACCCCGGCGACGATCAGTCGCTCGTCGGAGAAGAAGCCGCCCATGTAATTGGGGTTGAGCATGTAGACCATGACGAAGACGATGAAGGGGAGGGCGCCGACGATCATCGCCGAAGCCTTGGCTTCCGAGCTCATGGCCCGGATCTTGAGCTTCATCTGCGCCCGCTTGCGAAGGACATCGGCGAGATTGGACAGGGTTTCCGCCAGGTTGCCGCCCGTTTCGCGCTGGATCGCCAGCGTGATGACGAAGAACTGGAATTCGGGCGTGCCGAGGCGATCGGCGGTTTCCTGAAGCGCGGCTTCCATGGTGAGACCGATCTTCATCTTGTCGCTGACCGCCCGAAACTCGATCCCGACGGGGCCCTTGATCTCGCTCGACACGATGCCGAGCGTTTCGGTGATCGGAAGGCCCGAGCGCAGACCGCGCACCATCAGTTCGATGGCGTCGGGGAAGTTGGCGTTGAAGGCTTTGAGCCGACGCGTGATCATCTTGCCGATGACGAGGTGCGGAAGCCCGATCCCGATGAACAAGGCGAACAGGAACGACAGCAGGAACGGCGCGCCGCGCGACAGCATGATGCCCGCGACCACCACTACCAATCCGGCATTGACCATCGCGTAACGGCCAAGCGTGATGGCGCGCCCGGTCTTTTCGAGCCGCTTCTGCATCGCCGCGGGCTTGGGAACGAGGCCGGAGAGAATGCTCTCCAACTTTGAATCCCGCCGCGACAGCAGCTTGCGGATCTGGGCGTTGGCGACCGCCGGCAAGCCGTTCTCACCATGCCGTTCGCGCACCGCCTCGAGACGGCGCTTGACGGCCTTGCTCGAGCTCGGGCCCGACAGGGCGATGAAGAGCATGCCGAGCACGCCCACCACGCCAAGGCCAAGAAGCAACAGGGTCAGCGACATGCCGGCATCCTTATCTGTTTATCGCGCGCTGCGTTTCACGAGCGTGCTACGCGGCCTTGGCCGTCGGCTTGGCGAGCATGCCCTTGAGGCTGGTCATCAGCGACTTGGACTGGGCGGCCGCGGCCATCTTGGCGGCATCGCCGGCGCCTTCCTCGGTCGCATGGCTCAGCACCATGTTGCACAGCTGGCTGAACGGCGCCCCGGCCTTGCCGCTGGCGATTTCCGCCATCGGCTTGCCGAGCTTGGCCGCCTGCGCGGCAAGCTTGGGATCGGAGGTGAATTGCACGTCCACCTTGCGCTCGATCGAATCCTGGAAATCCTTGAGCGAGATTTCCAGACCGCCGCTCGAGGGCATCTGGTTCGCCACCATGATGACCTTGGTCTGCGGCGCATTGCTCTTGAGCCAGGCGAGCACGCGGATGGTGTCGCGGGTGGCGGCAAGCGTCAGGTTGCTGACCACCACCGCGACATGGGCATCGTGGACCATGTGCGGATATTGGATCAGCATGTTGCGCGGCAGGTCGAGAACGGTCGCTTCGAACGCGTTCTTCATTTCTTCCTGAAGCTGGAAGTAAGCGGTGCCGTCGGTAAGCAGCGGCTGATTGATCGGCGCCTCGGCCGACAGCACGCTCAGCCGGTCGTTGGCGCGGACCATGGCGCGTTCGATGAACAGGCCGTCGATGCGGCTGGGGTTCTCGATCGCGTCGGTGAGGCCGCGGCCGGGCTCGAGATCGAGCGCCAGCGCGCCGGTGCCGAAGTGGATGTCGAGGTCGAGCAGCGCGGTGGAGCGCTGCGCCTTGGCACCCAGCAGCCAGGCGAGGCTGGTGCTGAGCGTCGAGGCACCGACTCCGCCGCGAACGCCGATCACCGCTGACATGATGTGCGGCTTGTCGGTCTGCGCTTCACCGCGCGGGCCCGACAGGATCATCTGGGCATTGGCAAAGGTGTCGCGCAGCTGGTCGACGCTGAACGGCTTCAGCAGATAGTCGTGGATGCCGCTGGCGAGGAGGTCGCGGTAAAGACGCACGTCGTTGACGCCGCCCGCCGCGATCACGATCGTGCCGGGCTCGCAGACTTCGGCCAGCGCGTTGATGTCGTTCAGGGGATCGGCCGATTCCGACAGGTCCACGAACAGGATGTTCGGGGAAGCCGAGACCGACAGCGACTGGACCGCGTTGCGCAGCCCGCCCTTGTTGACCTTTTCCGGGCTCCAGCCATGTTCCACCGCAACCGGGCGAAGCACCTCGGCGGTGGCATCGTCGCAGACGAAAGCGGTGAACGGATCACGCAAACCTGCGCGTTGGATCGGCGCGTTCATCAATTGCCTCCTTTGGCGCCCGGCGCCTTGTTCCGGTAGCTTTGGATCGCCTTGTTGCTGAGCACCGGATCGGACAGCCCCGACGGCTCGCGGCCGCTGACCAGATCGGCCGGATTGGCGACCATGGCGGCCAGGTTGCCGCTGTAGGCGCATCCGAAGTTGCTCATCATCTCGTTGGAGAAATTCGGATTGCTCGGCCGCGACCAGTTGGGGCAGCCGGGCACCGAAGCACGGGTGCGGCTGACCACCACGCGGACCGCTCCGGGGGGAACCGCGCCGGTGGTGACCGGGCTTCCGTCGGCGAGCAGCAGGCCGTAGCGGGCGGCTACCCGCGCCACGTCGGCCCGGGCGCTCGATGCATCGACGCCGTCGACGCTGACGACATCGCCATAGCCGAGCTCCAGTCCGCGGAACCAGCCGTCGAGACGAGCCGATTCCTGGGCGCCGAGGCTGCCGCCGGGTGCCGCCGCGTCGAACACATAGTCCGCGCGGGTGACGACCGGCTCGTTGACGGGGATCAGCCCGCGGGCCGGGCGGTCTTCACCGCGATGCACCTGGCAACCGGCCAGTGCGATCGACCCGAGCAGCAGAAGGGAAAGCTTGTTGGTCATGCTCACGTCCTTGTTTCTTGGGCCGTTCACAGCTTGAAGCCGGGCGCCGGAGCCGTCGCCGCCGTGGCCGCTGCGCCGGCCGACAGCGCCGGTGCCGGGACGGCCGCCGTCGGGCGGGGTCCGGACACGCCGGTGAAGGTCTGGCCTTCGAGCATGGCGGTGCCGTCGTGGGGCACGCGGAGCCCGTCGAGCGGGGTCGGCAGGCGGCCGTTGACCGGGCGCACCAGGTACGGCGTGACCACGATCACCAGCTCGGTTTCCGAGCGGCGGAAGCCGGTCGAGCGGAACAGCGCGCCGAGGATCGGCAGGTCACCTAGGAAGGGCGCCTTGCTGATCGTGTTCGAAGCGTTGGAACGCAGCAGGCCGGCGATCATGAAGCTCTGGCCCGAGCCCAGTTCCACGGTGGTTTCGGCGCGGCGAGTCAGCAGGCCCGGGACGTCGTAACCGCCGAGGCGCAGACCCGTGTCGTTGCTGATTTCGCTGACTTCCGGCTTCACCCGCATCGAGATCCGGCCATCGGCGAGGACCACCGGGCTGAAATCGAGGCCGACGCCGTAGCTCTTATATTCGACCGAGACCGCGCCGCCGACACCCTGGCTGACCGGGATCGGGAATTCGCCGCCCGCAAGGAAGCTCGCCGTTTCGCCCGACAGGGCGGTGAGGTTCGGCTCCGCCAGCGTGGTCGACAGACCGTCGGTCGCAAGGAGATCGAGCGTGCCGATGAGATCGAGGCCGAGCAGCTTTCCGGCCAGACCGAGCGTGGTGCCCGCACCCGATCCGGCAACGCTGAACGTTCCGCCGGGGACCGGGGCGTTGCCGCCGCCCTGCGCCACGCCGAACTGTATGCCGCTGGTGGCATCGCGGCTCAGGAGGTTGACGCCGATCTGCTTCAGCGCCGAACGGTTCACCTCGGCGATGCGGACCTTGAGATTGACCTGCAGCGGCACCGCGGTGCGCAGACGGCTGACCACCTGCGTGCCTTCGCCGATATAGGCCTGGACCAGGCGCTGCGCTTCGGATGCATCATCGGGGCTGGCGACCGTTCCGGTCAGCAGCACGAGATTGTTCATCGGGGTCGCCTGGATCTGCGATTCGGGCATTGCCGCGCGCAGCATCTCGTCGACCGAGCTGATGTTGTTGCCGACCCGGACATTGGCGGCATAGACCACCCGGCCCGACTTGTCGGTAGCGTAGACGGTGGTCTCGCCCTTGGACTTACCGAAGATGTAGAGCTGGTTCTGCGAGCGAACCTGCACATCGGCGATCGAGTCGTTGGAGATGAACAGGTCGCTCATCGGGGCCGACAGGCGAACCATGGTTCCGGTGTTGACCGACAGGTTGAGGTTTTCCGACGGACGCGCGGCCATGGGCTGTGCGGCGGCCGGGGCGGCGGCCAGGCTCAGCGCCGAGGCGCCGAGGGCTAGGGCAGCCATGACCGAAGTCACGCGCCCAAAGGACTTGTTACCCTTGCTCATTGTTAGCGAGCCCCCACTGGAACGAAGCTGACGTTGTTGCCGCGGGCGACCCGAACGGTAGGTCCGACCGGTCCCGCCGGAGCGGCGCTGGCGATCGGGGCCGGAACCTGAGCGGCCGGAGCGGCCGAGACGGTGACGGTCGCCGGAGCGCTGGCAGTGCGGGCAGGGACCGAGCGGCGCTGGAAGCGCGAAACGTCACCACCGGTGGCGAAGGTCGGCGTGCTGTCGATCGGCTGGCTGGCCATCGCCATCAGAATGCGGCGTTCTTCGGCCGGATTGGCACCTGCGGGCACCTTGACCTCGCCGGCGGCAACCATTCGCTCGAGCTCCGCCTGATTGTCGGCGATGCTGCGCAGCGCGAGGCTGAGCTGACCCAGGTTCTGGGCCACCGCGATCTTTTCGGCGATCTTGGGCGTCACTTCGAAGGTGACGTTGCCGAAGCTGGCGACGGTCGGCTTGCCGTCCTCGCCCTTGCGATCGGTGACCTGGCCGGTGGCCAGCACGCGCAGGTTGCGGATGATCGTCTCGGAGACCTTGAGGGGAGGACCATCGCCGCCGCCCGTGACCGACTGGGTCAGGACCATGTCGACGCGGTCACCCGGGAAGACGAAGCCGGCAACCGCCGCAATGTCGCTGACCGGAACGGTGACGGCGCGCATGCCCGGCGTCAGGGCCGCGGCAAGGAAGCCACGATCCTGCGGTCCGACCAGCTGACCGCGGGTCACCGGCTGGCCGGCGGTGATGGCGCTGCGCACCACCATACCGATCATCTTGGCCGGGTCGGCGTCGGGGCCGCCTTCGGTATAATAGGCTTCCTGGACCAGTTCGGCCGGCCACGGCTGGTAGCCGAAGCTTTCGGCATCGACCATGGCACCGACCGGAAGCGGCTTGCGCGCCACCAGGATCTTGGGGCCCATCGGCACGGCGGCCGCTTCTGCCTGCGGAGCCGAAGCGCCCGCGAACATGTTCTTGGCCATAACGGCGGTGATCGCTGCAACCAGCAACGCCCCCACCAGCAGTGCAATCTTCTTCACATCCATGGCGACACCCCGCCCCTTCCTCGAAACTCGCAGGAAACCCTTCGAATGCGGAACAAATCGGCCAAAATGGTTAAGATATGGTTCGGCGAACCGCGCCCGGTCGACCTTTGTAGCGCCGCCACTGGACGGGGGTCGGTTACACGCTCTAACCGGCAGGCGGCATGAGCAGGGTCGAGCTACTGATCGTGGGCGGAGGGATCGCGGGGGCGAGCCTGGCCGCCGCCATCGCCGGGCGCCGTAAGACCTTGCTGATCGAGGCGGAAAGCCAGCCCGGCTATCATAGCACCGGCCGCTCGGCCGCCTTCTGGCATGAAGGCTATGGCGGACCGCTGGTCGCGCCGTTGAGCCGCGCTAGTCATCCGGTGTTGGAGGCGGGCGGCTATCTCTCGCCACGCGGTGCGATCCATCTTGCCCGCGACGGCGAGGAGATCGAATTGGTCGATGGCGTGACGGCCACGCCGATTGGCCGCCGGGAGCTGGAGGAACGGCTGCCCGACCTTCGTCCAGAATGGACCCACGGCGCCGACGAGCCATCGCTCGCCGACATCGACGTCGCTCGGCTTCACGGCGATTTTCTTGCCGCCGCTCGCCGCGCGGGAACGGAGATTCGCTCCGACGCCCGCTTCGCTTCGGCCCGCCACGGGGCGAGGGGGTGGACGGTGAGGCTGGAGAATGGCGAGACCATCGAAGCGGACATTATCGTCGATGCCGCTGGAGCATGGGGTGATGCGGTGGCGCGCGGCTGCGGCGTCTTCCCCCTCGGCCTCAAGCCCAAGCGCCGCACCATGGTCCAGCTCCGCCTCGGCCGCACGGGACTGCGCCATCTACCGCTGGTGGTGGGCGCCGACGGCAGCTTCTACTTCAAGGGCGAGAGCGACCGCTCGATCTGGCTCAGCCCGCATGACGAGATCGACTGCGAGCCGTGCGACGCAGCACCTGAAGAAGTGGACGTCGCGCTGGCGATCCACCGCTTCGAATCGGTGGTCGACTGGCCGGTCGAAGCGGTGGAGCGGCGCTGGGCTGGCCTGCGCACCTTCACCCCCGACCGGGTGCCGGCAATCGGCTTTGCCGCGGGACGCCGCGACTTCTTCTGGTGCGTGGGGCAGGGCGGCTTCGGCATCCAGACCGCGCCCGCTGCCGCGCAAATGGGTGCCACCCTCCTGCTAGGCGAAGGCGAGATACCGGAAGGCGTCGACCCTGCCGCCTACGACCCAAAGCGCTTCGCCTAACCGCGAACGCTTTCCGCCGCCGCGCAGGCGAGCTGGTCGACCCGCTCGTTCTCGGCATGACCGGCGTGGCCCTTGACCCATTTCCACTCGATCTGATGCGGCTCCACCGCCGCACACAGCGCCTGCCACAGCTCGGCATTCTTGACCGGCTTCTTGGCCGCGGTGCGCCAGCCATTGAGTCGCCAGTTGTGGACCCACTTGGTGATGCCGTCCTTGACGTACATGCTGTCGGTCGAAAGCGTCACGCGGCACGGGCGGGTCAGCGCCTCCAGCCCGCGAATTGCCGCCATCAGCTCCATGCGGTTGTTGGTGGTCGGGTTCTCGGACCCCGACAACTCCTTCTCGACGTTCCCCATGCGCAGCAACGCGCCCCAGCCGCCGGGGCCGGGATTGCCCTTGCAGGCGCCGTCAGTGAACAATTCGACGTGGGGAAGCTCGCTCATGCGAGCGTCATTGCGAGGAGCGCAGCGACGAAGCAATCCATGGATTGCTTCGCTTCGCTGGCAATGACGAGACTAAGCGACCAGTTCGCGCGGTAGCTTGAAGGTCAGGCCCTCTGGCACGTGATCCTGTTCTTCCATAGTGAGGACGAAGCGTTCGGACAGCGCCTCGATCACTTCCTCGACCAGCACTTCGGGCGCCGACGCCCCGGCGGTGAGGCCGACCGCCTTGGGGCTGCCCAGCCACTCCCAGTCGATCTCGACCGCGCGCTGGATCAGCCGCGCAGGAACACCTTCGCGCTCGGCCACTTCGGCGAGACGTAGCGAGTTGGAGCTGTTGGGGGCGCCGATCACCAGCATCTTTTCGACCCGTGGCACGATCGCCTTGACCGCGGCCTGGCGGTTCGAGGTGGCGTAGCAGATATCCTCGCCCCGCGGCGCCTTGATCGCGGGAAAGCGCCGATGCAGCGCAGCGACGATCGCCGCCGTATCGTCGACCGACAGGGTGGTCTGGGTCAGGAAGGCGAGGTTCTCTGGATCGGCCACCTCGATCAGCGGCACGTCTTCTTCTGTCTCGACCAGCGTCATCGATCCAGGCGGGACCTGGCCGAAGGTTCCGATCACTTCCGGATGCCCGGCATGACCGATGAAGAGGATGTGCCGCCCGGCCTCGATCAGCCGCTGGGCCTGGCGATGGACCTTGCTGACCAGGGGGCAGGTGGCATCGAGATAATCGAGGCCGCGACCCTGCGCTTCGGCCGGAACGGTCTTGGGGACGCCGTGGGCGGAGAACACCACGGGCACGCCGTCGGGCACTTCGCTCACTTCCTTTACGAACACCGCGCCCATCGCCTTCAGCCGGTCGACCACATATTTGTTATGAACGATCTCGTGGCGGACATAGACCGGCGCGCCATAACGCTCGAGCGCGAGCTCGACGATGCGAATGGCGCGCTCGACGCCCGCGCAGAAACCGCGCGGTGCGGCGATGATCAGGTGGAGGGGACTGGCGCCTTCTTGCATGGCGGCCATGTAAGGCATCGCTTGCCTGGAAAGAAGGGGCTTCCTATGAGCCTTGCCCCATGATCATCTCGCGCCGTGCCGGCTCCGCCGCCCTCATCGCCCTGCTTCTTGCCGGCTGTGCCCGCGACGGGCAGATCGCCGATACCGGCGTCTATGTCACTCGTACGGGCTGCCCGCAGGTCGCCATTCCGGCCGCGACGGGCGACGTCACCCTGTTCGACCCGGCAACCAGCCGCGACGCGCGGGCGATCGACGTCGTTGCCACCATCACCAACCTCAAGGCGACCTGCACCGAAGACGCGGCCAATGTCGTCAGCACCGCCACCTACGACGTCGTCGCCGTCCGCCGCGACGCGGGACAAGCGCGGCAGGTGGTCCTGCCGACCTTCACCGTCGCGATGCAGGGCGGCACCAACGTCGTCGCCAAGAAGGTCGGCGCGGTGGCCTTGAACTTCGCTGCCGGATCGCTTCGCGCCCAGACCAACGGCCAGACCACCGTCCGCGTCAGCCGCTCGGCCGTCGCGTTGCCGGCCGAAGTGCAGCGCGAGCTGACCCGGGTGCGCAAGCCGGGCGATGCCGATGCGGCCGTCGATCCGTTGTCCGACCCCACCGTCCGCGCCGCCGTGGCCCGCGCCACGTACGAGCAATTGGTCGGCTTCCAGCTCACCGCCGAACAGCTCCGCTACAACGCCACCCGCTAAGCCGCGGCGGCGTTTCGTATCCCTTGAAGCTGCGCTCCGCAGCTCGACACGGACGAAGCTCGTCCCCGCGCGAATTCTTCGCCACCGCCTAAAGGCGCGTTGACAGGGGCGGGGGCCTCCCTAGAGCCGGTGGCAGCCAGTCCGGCGGCAACGCCGAACGACTCGCGCGGGAGAGGCCTTGGCTCGACCAGGGCGCCGAAGGAGCAACCGCCCCCGGAATCTCTCAGGCAAAAGGACCGCGCGGGGTCGAAGGTCGTCTGGAAAGTGCCACGGGCTCCGGCTCATGGCCGCCGAAGGGGTAACCTCGCCTGATCGCGAGGGAAAGCTCTCAGGCACGAAGGGACAGACGGGGGTTCGCTTGAGGCTTCGTGGCCGCCGGGTACGGTGGGCAGGAGGCGCGAACCTTCAGGAGTTTGTTTTCCGTGGCCGACGTCCCCGACACCAACCTCAGCACTTTGCCGCTCGACTTCTGGCACCGCGCCCGCGGCGGCCGGATGGTGCCGTTCGCCGGCTATCACATGCCGGTCCAGTACGAAGGCATCATCGCCGAGCATCGCTGGACCCGCACCCATGCCGGTCTGTTCGACGTCAGTCACATGGGCCAGCTGCTGGTTCCGCTCGAACAGACGCAAGCGCTGGAACGCCTGCTTCCCGCCGACCTTCAGGCGATGAAGGATGACCGGCCCAAATACAGCCTGCTGCTCAATGAAAGCGGCGGGATCCTCGACGACCTGATGATCACCCGCCGCGCCGACGGCTGGTACCTCGTCGTCAACGGCGCGACCAAGGCCGGCGACATGGCCGTGCTGGAAGCGGCCGGCATTTCCTTCACCTATCTTGAGGACCAGGCTCTCCTCGCGCTGCAGGGACCGGAAGCGGTCGACGTCATCGCCGCCCACGCGCCGGGCGTCGCCGACTTGTCGTTCATGCAGGCCGGCGCCTTCGACCTCGCGGGGGCGCAGGCGTGGATCAGCCGCTCGGGCTATACCGGCGAGGATGGGGTCGAGATCTCGCTCCCCGCGGCCGATGCCGACCGGGTCGCCGACCTGTTGCTATCCGACAAGCGGGTTCGTCCGATCGGACTCGGCGCCCGCGATTCGCTTCGGCTCGAAGCCGGCCTACCGCTTTACGGGCACGATCTCGACGAACAGACGACGCCGATCATGGCCGACCTCCTGTTCGCGGTGAACAAGCGTCGCCGCACCGACGGTGGCTTCGCCGGTGCAGACCGTATTCTCGCTGAGGTAGAGCAGGGCGCGATTCAAAAGCGCATCGCCTTCACGGTCGAAGGCCGCCAGCCGGTCCGCGAAGGCGGCCGGATCCTCGACGACGAGGGCAACGAAGTCGGCCGGGTCACCAGCGGCGGCTTTTCGCCCAGCCTCGAAGCACCGATCGGCATGGGCTATGTCGCGACCGCGCTGGCCGAGGTCGGCACCGCCCTGACGCTCGAACAACGCGGCAAGCTGTTCAAGGCGACCGTCGCCGCCATGCCGCTCGTGCCGCACCGTTATCATCGCAAGGGGACCAGCAAGTGAGCATCCATTTCACCAAGGAACATGAATGGATCCGCGTCGAAGGCGACACCGCCACCGTCGGGATCACCGATCACGCGCAGCACCAGCTCGGCGACATCGTGTTCGCCGAAGCGCCCGAAGCCGGCAAGACGCTCGACAAGGGCGGCGAAGCGGCGGTGGTCGAATCGGTGAAGGCCGCCAGCGACGTCTATGCCCCGGCCTCGGGCGAAGTGCTCGAAGCCAATCCGGCGATCGCCGACGACCCCTCGGTCATCAACAGCGATCCCGAAGGCGACGGCTGGTTCTTCAAGCTGCGTCTCGCCGATCCGTCGGAGCTGGACGGCCTGATGGACGAAGCCGCCTATCGCGCCTGGGTCGAAACGCTCTGATCGACGCCCCCGCCTCGACCTCCAGCTGGAATGCAGCGGACTATGCCCGCGTCGGGGGCTTCGTGCCCGCGCTCGGCGCCGCAGCGCTCGACCTGCTGGCGCCGCAGCCGGGCGAGACGATCCTCGACGTCGGCTGCGGCGACGGCACGCTGACGCTGCGGATCAAGGAAGCGGGCGCCGAGGTGGTGGGCATCGACAACAGCCTGTCGATGATCGGCGCCGCCAGGGCCAAGGGTCTCGACGCCCGCCTGATGGACGCCGCGGACCTCAAATTCGTCGAAGCGTTCGACGCTGCGTTCTCCAATGCCACCCTGCACTGGGTATTGGCCAAGGAACGCGCCGCCCGCGCCATCTGGTTCGCGCTCAAGGCTGGGGGCCGCTTCGTCGGCGAGATGGGCGGCGCGGGCAATCTCGCCGCGCTCCGCCGCCATCTCGACGACGAGCTGGTGGAACGCGGCTTCGGCCCGCCGACCTATGCCGCCAACTGGTATCCGACACCGGAGGAATTCACCGCGCTCTACCAGAGCGTCGGCTTCCGCAACGTCGATGCCGAGCTGATCGAGCGCCCGACACCGCTCGAGCATGGGGTCGAAGGCTGGGTGCTCGCCTTCCGCAAGGGCTGGCTCGACCGGGCGCAAGTGCCCGAAGATCAGCGACCTGCCATCGCTTCCGCCGTCGCCCGTCGCCACGGCAGTGATACCGCCGATTACATCCGCCTCCGCTTCACCATGGACAAGCCCTGATGCGCTATCTTCCCCTTTCCGACACCGACCGCAGCGAGATGCTGGCCACCATCGGCGCGGCGAGTGTCGACGACCTATTCCGCGACGTGCCCGAAGAAGCGCGGCTCGACGGGCCGATCCACGGCCTGCCGCTGCACGCTTCCGAACTGTCGGTGGAACGGCAGTTGACCGCGCTCGCCCGCAAGAATTTGCCCGCCTCGGACGCGCCCTTCTTCCTCGGTTGCGGCGCCTACAAGCACCACATTCCGGCCAGCGTCGATCACCTGATCCAGCGCGGCGAATTCCTGACCGCCTACACGCCCTACCAGCCCGAAATCGCGCAGGGCACGCTGCAGGTGCTGTTCGAATTCCAAAGCCAGGTCGCGCGCCTTTACGGCTGCGAGGTTGCCAACGCCTCGATGTACGACGGCTCGACCGCCTGCTGGGAAGCGATCGGCATGGCGCGGCGCGTCACCCGCAAGACCAAGACGTTGATCTCGTCGGGCCTCCACCCGCATTATGTCGGCGTCTGCAAGACCATGGCCAAGTTCACCGGCGACACGCTGGAAACCGCCGCCCCGACGCTGACCGCCGAAACCGACGTCGCCGGCCTTGCTGATCGCATCGACGGCGAGACCAGCGCTGTGGTGGTGCAATATCCCGACATCCTCGGCCGCGTCGCCGACCTCCAGCCGCTCGCCGACGCCGCCCACGCCAAGGGCGCGCTGCTGATCGTCGTAGTGACCGAGCCGGTCGCCCTCGGCTTGCTCAAATCGCCCGGCGAGATGGGCGCCGACATCGTGGTGGGTGAAGGCCAGTCGATCGGCGTCGGCCTCAATTTCGGGGGCCCCTATGTTGGCCTATTCGCCTGCCGCGAAAAGCATATCCGCCAGATGCCGGGCCGGATCGCGGGCGAGACCATCGACGCCGACGGCAAACGCGGTTTCGTGCTGACGCTCTCCACGCGCGAGCAGCATATCCGCCGCGAAAAGGCGACCAGCAACATCTGCACCAACTCCGGTCTGTGCGCGCTGGCGTTTTCGATCCACATGACCCTGCTCGGCGAAAAGGGGCTGCGGCAACTGGCCGAACTCAATCACGCCCGCGCCCGCCTCGCCGCCGACAAGCTCGCCGCGATCCCCGGCGTGCGGCTAATCAACGACCTGTTCTTCAACGAATTCACCCTCGAACTGCCGGTCGAAGCCCGCCCTGCGGTTCACCGCATGGTCGAGGCCGGCGTGCTCGGCGGGGTGTCGCTCGGCCGGCTTTATCCAGGCGAAGCGGGGCTCGCCAACGGGCTAGTGGTGGCGGTCACCGAGACCGCGACCGACGAGGATATCGATGCGCTGACCAAGGCGCTGACGGAGGCAGTCAAGTGACCATCAATCAGAGCGGCTGGAAGCCATCGAGCCCGGTTCAGGGCGCCACCGACACCGGCACCGTGACCGGCAATCGCGCGCTGATGCTGGAAGAAGCTTTGATCTTCGAGATCGGCGACACCGACACCACCGGCGTCGACATCGACGTGCCGGAGCAGCGCGAAACCGGTCTCGACAATCTGCTTCGCTCCGCGCCGATCGGCCTGCCCGGCCTGACCGAGCCCGAGACGGTGCGCCACTACACCCGCCTCAGCCGCCAGAACTACGCCATCGACCTCGGCCTGTTCCCGCTCGGCTCGTGCACCATGAAGCACAACCCGCGCCTCAACGAGAAGATCGCCCGGCTGCCCGGCTTCGCGGACATCCACCCGCTCGCCCCGCGCGAAACGGTGGCGGGCGCGCTCGAACTCATCAACACGCTCGCTTTCTGGCTGATCGACCTGACCGGCATGCACGGTGTCGCGATGAGCCCGAAGGCCGGCGCCCACGGCGAACTGTGCGGCCTGCTCTGCATCCGCGCCGCCTTGGAAGCCCGCGGAGACGCCCGCCAGGTCGTGCTGGTCCCCGAAAGCGCCCACGGCACCAATCCCGCCACCGCCGCTTTCTGCGGCTACCGGGTCGAGAACATCCCCGCCACCGCCGCCGGTCGGGTCGACCTCGACGCGCTGAAAGCCCGCGTCGGCCCGGACGTCGCGGCGGTGATGATCACCAATCCCAACACGTGCGGCCTGTTCGAGCCGGACATGAAGGCGATCAGCGACGCGGTCCACGCCGCAGGCGCCTTCGTCTATTGCGATGGGGCGAACTTCAATGCGATCGTCGGGAAGGTCCGCCCCGGCGACCTCGGCGTCGATGCGATGCACATCAACCTCCACAAGACCTTTTCGACGCCCCACGGCGGCGGCGGACCGGGCTCGGGCCCGGTGGTCCTGTCGGAAGCTTTGTCGCCGTTCGGCCCGCTGCCCTACACCGCCAAGACCGCCGACGGCGTCGTTCACTTGATCGAGGAAGAGCAGGCCGACGCTTTCGCCGAAGAGCATTTCGGCGGCAAACTGCAGAGCTTCGGCCGGATGACCGCCTTCCATGGCCAGATGGGCATGTTCACCCGCGCGCTCGCCTACATCCTCAGCCACGGCGCCGATGGCCTGAAGCAGGTCAGCGAAGACGCGGTCCTCAACGCCAACTACATCCTGCGCAGCCTCGAAGACGTGCTCGACGCGCCCTTCGCCCACTCGGGCCCGTGCATGCACGAAGCCCTGTTCAGCGATAAGGGCTTCGCCGACGGCGTCTCGACCCTCGATCTCGCCAAGGCGCTGATCGACGAGGGCTTCCATCCGATGACCATGTATTTCCCGCTGGTCGTCCACGGCGCCATGCTCGTCGAACCCACCGAAACCGAAAGCAAGGCGGCGCTCGACCAGTTCATCATGGCGCTGCGCTCGGTCGCGGAACGCTGCCGGGCAGGGGACGAAAGCCTCAAGAGCGCGCCGCACTACGCCCCCCGCCGCCGCCTCGACGAGACGCTTGCGGCAAGGAAGCCCGTCGTCGCGTGGAAGGAGCCGGTCCCGGCCGCCGCCGAAGCGCCGACCCCGAGCGAGATCGGCGACCGCTGAGCCCCGCCTGGGATCCGAACGGCCTGGTAACCAACGTCGCCGGGCCGCTTCTTACCCTGGCGCTCGTGCTTGGCTGGCGCTTGCGGCGTCAGCACGCGGAACGCCCTCTGCGCCGCCGATTCCTGTGGCTCGCGCCGCTACTTTACTTAGCGGTGATCGCCTTCGCGCTGTCGCGTCATCCGCCGGGACCGAAGGGTTGGGCGCTGCTCGGAACCGGCTTGCTTTTCGGCGCGGCCGCAGGCTGGTGGCGCGGGCGGTTGTTCGTCCTGCGCTTCGATGAAGCGAGCGGAAAGGTGCTTCTGCGCCGTTCGCGCTGGGCCGTGACCATGCTGGTCAGCCTGGTCGCGCTACGCTTCCTCGCCAACCTGTGGATCGGCCCCGGCGCGCCCGAAAGCGCGACCCTCAACCTCACCGACTTCGCCCTCGGAACGATTTTCGGGCTGATCGCCGTCACCCGGCTCGAAATCGCCCTGCGCGCGCGCGCCTTGCTGGCGGCGGCCGGGCGGCGCTAGGGTTGCCCATGCTCTGGCAATCCCTCTTCAGCTTCACCAACCTCGTCGCCCTGATTGGCTGGGCCTTGCTCCTCTTCGCGCCGCGCCGGCCATTGACCTATTCGGCGATCCTTTACGCCGGAGTCGGCCTCCTTTGCCTGACCTATGCGGTGCTGCTGGTCCTCCTGATCGGCAAAATCGTCGATCCGGTTGCGCTCCCCGGGGCGGCACCGTTCGACATCGCGGACTACAGTATCGGCGGCCTGCGCAAGCTGTTCCTGACCGACGCCGGCGTGGTCGTCGGCTGGACCCATTATCTCGCCTTCGACCTGTTCGTCGGGCTGTGGATCAGTCGCGACGCCGACAACAAGGGCTTTTCCCGCCTCGCGCAGGCGCCGATCCTCATCCTCACCTATCTGGCCGGTCCCTTCGGCCTGGTCCTCTGGCTCGCCATCCGCGAACGCCGCGCCCGCGCCGCTGCCCGCTCGTGAAGCGCACCAGCCCCGCCGCGCTCCGCAATCGCGAGCCGATTCTTGCCGTCCTGCGTGACTGGCTGCCCCCATCGGGCGAGGTGCTGGAGATTGCCGCCGGCACCGGCGAGCACGCGCTGCACTTCGCCGCTGCCTTTCCCGATCTCGCCTGGCAGCCGACCGACCTCGATCCGGAAGCGCGCGATTCGATCGATACCTATCGCGAGGAAGAAGGCACGCCCAACCTTAAGCCCGCGCTGCACCTCGACGTTACCGCCGCCACCTGGCCAGTGACTTGCGCCAATGCGATCCTCGCGATCAATCTCGTCCATATCTCGACACCAGAAGCCAATACGGGCCTGCTCGCCGGCGCCGCGCGGCTGCTGGCGCCCGGCGCACCGCTAATCCTCTACGGGCCGTGGCGGGTCGAGGGCGAACTGCTGGTCTATTCCAACTTCGCCTTCGATGCGAAGCTGAAGGAGAGTGATCCTCGCTACGGCCTGCGCGACCTTTCCACCTTCGCCGCCGAAGCCCGCGACTGGGGCTTCGACCTCGCCGAGCGCCGCGACATGCCGGCCAACAACCTCATGCTGCGCTTCGATCGCCGCGGCGATTGAGCCACCACCAGGCGATCAGGGTCACCGTCGACCCGAAGATCCAGCCGGCGAGAACGTCGCTCGGCCAATGGACCCCGAGCACCGGCCGCGTCGCACCCATGACCAGCGAAGCCGTCACCGCCGCCATCACCGTCGGTCGCCGCCAGCGTTCCGGCGCGACGAACAGGGCCAGCGCGAGAAAGGTCGCCATGCTGTTGCTGGCATGACCGCTCGGAAAGCTTTGCGAATGGACCACCACCGGATGCGGGTCGAGGCTCGGGCGAGCGCGGTCGACCACCGCCTTGATGATCTCGACCCCGATGCGGGTGACGAGCACCGCCGCCAGCAGCGCCGCGAATCGCATCCGCTCACGCCGCCACCACAACCACACTGCGCCCAGCGCCGTCATCGTCAGCAGGGCAGGGGCGCTGCCGAGGTGAGTGTAGAGAATGATCCAGCCTTCGGCCTGCGGATGGACAGCACGCCACAGCGCGCCGTCGCGGATTGCGGCTACATCGAGGGGATAGGTCGATCCTCCGATCCACTCGAGAAACAGGAAAACGCCAATCGCAACAGCGAGAAGGGCGTAGGGCAGGATGCGAAATCGAGTGGTCACGCTAAATCAAATTTTTACCCCCGAACTTTAGTTCCGCTGATATGGACGAGAGTAGCCAGGTACAGAATCGGCGGCAGCGCCGTTCCAATGTTCTCCTGACGGCCATGATCGAAATGGCAGCCGGACAGTCGCTCGACGTCAAGCTGCGCAATCTGTCGGCCGAAGGCGCCCTGATCGAGGGCGAGGGGCTGCCGCACGAAGGCGCCGAGATACGCTTCCGCAAGGGCGATCTCAGCGTCGCAGGCAAGATCGTCTGGGTCAGCGGCAAGCGCGCCGGCATCCACTTTCACCAGCGATTGTCGCCCGAGGCGTTGCTGCGCCACGTGCCGACCCCCAAACCGCGCATCCTGCCGTCCTTCCGCCGCCCTGGCCTCGCCGCACAGCCAATGACCAGCAGCGAGCGAAGCCTTGAACAGGTGTGGGGCGTCGCCAAGGCGCCCGATCCTTTCGGCTGACCGGGCGATCGGCCCGGGATTGCGGCCCGTTGACGATAATCGACGCGTAAAAAGGCGCTCAGGCCGCGTGGCGTGAGCCGCTGCGGGCTTTCAGCCAATCGATCAGCACGGGCAGCGGAAGCAGTCGGTTGAAGGTGATCCCCGCACAGCCATCCGATGTCCAGCGGACCACGCCCGGCTGCGGTGGAAGTCCCGGCAGGCTCACCACCACCTCGGCGTTGCGCGCGAAGCCGGCATCGGTCTCGACCTTGATCCCGCCCTGGCTGATATCGCAGGCCCGCGCCCGCACGATGGTCGCCCCCTCGCGCAGGGTGCAAAAGGACGAGGTCTCGATCCGCGGCATGCGCGGGCGGGGGCCGTCCTCGCTCTGGCTGAGCATGGCGACCACATCGATCGGCGTGTCGAACACCAGGCCGACATTGGGGCTTTGGACCCAGGCGACCTTGCCGCTCAGCGGCTGGCCGCATTTCAATTCCACCGTGAGTTGTTGCCCAAGCCTGATGCTCTCGCTGTACAGCCGAAGCATCGCCCCCCCGGCCGAGATGTTCTTGATGAGGCACAATTCGCGCCGTCCATCGACCACCATGGTGCCGACCCGGAACAGGGTCAGGTGGCGCTCTCCCTCGCGGCGATCGTCGGGCGCCGGGGCGCGATCGCTCAAGGAGTAGAGGGTCGTCTCGACGGGCATCTCTTCCACTTTATAGCTCCCGGACGCCACCGGCCGTCAGTTTGGCCGCGAATTCCCTCCAGCGATTCCTAGGCACGGGTGATTACCATCTGGTTAGACCATTGATCCATTTCGGGAATATGTTTCCGGCCGGTCTTTCCCGTTTCGGCCGAGAGGGTTATCCTCGACCATCAGCCTTCCGGGAGAATGGCTCATGATGTTGGCCCTGACCGCCGCCGCCGCGCTCGCCGCGACCCCCGTTGTTCCGCAAACGGCGAGCACGCCGCTCACCAGGCTCGAGGCGACCAACGCGCCCGCCGACGACGGTGCGGACGAGAGCGAGAAATTGTCGCTCGAACGCTTGCCCGACCTCCGACTGACGGTGAACGTCGCGGTGGGCGGCGAAGGACCGTTCCGCTTTCTGGTCGACACCGCCGCCGATCGCAGCGCGGTGTCTCACCAGATGGCCGCCAGGCTCAAGCTCGCTCCCGGCCGTGAGGCCGTGCTGCACAGCGTCAGCGGGGTCAGCCGGGTCAGCACCGCGTCGGTGCGCGGCATGCAGGTCGCGACCCGGACGCTTCCCGACGTCAACGCGCCTTTGCTCGACGAAAGTCATGTCGGCGCCGACGGCATCCTCGGCACCGATGTCCTGCGTTCGGCCATGGTGCGCTTCGATTTCCGCCAGCGGCAGCTTTCCATACTGCCTTCGACCAAGGCGCAGCGTAAAACGGACGACCCCGATGCGATCGTGGTCGAAGCCCGCCGCCGCGCGGGCCGGCTGATCGTCACCGAGGCCGAACTCGACGGACAAAAGCTGACCGTCGTGCTCGACACCGGAAGCGAAATGTCGGTTGGAAATGCCGCGCTGCGCCGCGCGCTTCACCGCCGCGGGCAGCTCGGCGTCGAAACCTCGGCCATCCTTGGCTCGGTCACCGGCGCGACGCTTCCCGCCAGCGTCATGAAGAGCCGCAAGCTCGATATCGGCGGCGTGACATTGCTGGAGCTCGGGATCGCTTTTGCCGACGTGCACACCTTTCGCGCCCTCGGCATCGACGATCGCCCTGCCTTGTTGCTCGGCATGAACGCGCTTCATGCGTTCGACAGCCTGACCATCGACATGCGCGCGAAAAAACTCCGCTTCGTCATGCCCGCGCCGGCCGGACGGTCCAGCCGCTATGCTTCGGCCGATGTAAGAGATCCCCTGCAAAGGCGGTGAGGAGCCTGTGGCTCGACCCACCAGCCGTTGCATGCCGCTGGCGCCAAGGAATGCAGCCAATGTGGGTGGGGAAACGCGTGAGCCGTGCTGGGCTCGAACCAGCGACCCGCTGATTAAAAGTCAGCTGCTCTACCGACTGAGCTAACGGCCCACGCGAAGGCGCACCTAGTGGGTCGCGCGGCGCTTGCCAAGTCGGGCAGCGAGATGTTTGGCGGTCAGGCTTCCCCGAAGCGGCCAGTGCGGCGCGATGGCGTTGAGTGGAAGCAGCATAAAGGCGCGTCCCTCGAGCGCCGGATGAGGAATGGTTAGGCGCCGGTCGGACCATCGCCCGCCGTCCCACGCCAACAGATCTAGATCGAGCACCCTAGCGCCCCAGCGCTTGCCCGGCCGCCGCCCGAACGCGCGTTCGATTGCCTTCAGCGCATCAAGCATTGCCGGCGGCTCCAATTCGCTTTCGACGATGGCCACCGCATTGGCGAAATCGCGGCCCGCGCCGCCGCTCGCCGGATTGAGCAACAGGGGAGAAGCGTCGAACAGCGAGAATTGGCGGTCTAGCTCGGCAATCGCGGCCTGGACGACATGCGGAGGGCGGCCGTGGCGGCCATGCGGGCGGTTGGAGCCGACGGCGACGGCGTAAAGGTGCGTTTGCTCGGTCACGCGGCCTCGCCTATCCCCACCGCATGCTGTTCGCCAGCCCCCCCGTCGTCTCACCGGTCCCGCAGGCGGAAGCGCCGCGCGACTGTCCGCTTTGCCCGCGCCTCGTTGCCCTGCGCGAAGACTGCCGGGCCGAGCATCCCGACTGGTGGAATGGGCCGGTTCCGGCCTGGGGCGATCCGGACGCGTGGCTTGCGGTGGTCGGCATGGCACCGGGCAAGCATGGCGCCAACCGCACCGGTCGGCCCTTCACCGGCGATTTCGCGGGCGACCTTACCTACCAGACGCTGTCGAAATTCGGTCTTGCCACCGGCACCTATCGCGCCGATCCTTCCGACGACCTCCAGCTTCGCGGCGCGCTGATCCTGAATGCTGTGAAATGCCTGCCACCGCAGAACAAGCCCGAGCCGATCGAAATCGCCACCTGCAGGCCCTATTTCGAAGCCGCTTTAGCCAGCCTGCCCAAGGTGCAGGTGCTGGTCGCGCTCGGCGCCATCGCCCATGCTGCCGCGGCGCGCGCGCTGGGGCTGAAGCCGAGCCAAGCCAAGTTCGGCCATGGCAGCGAGATCGTCGCCCCCGACGGCCGCATTCTCCTCGGCACCTATCATTCGAGCCGCTACAATCAGAACACCCGCCGTCTGACCCCGCCGATGTTCGAGGCGGTGTTCGAGCGCGCGGTCGCGCTTGGACGTGGTTGAAGCGATCGCCACCGAGCGGCTGGTCCTGCGCCGCGCCCGGATCGAGGATGTCGAGCCAATGCACCGCATCATGCGCGATCCTGTCACCATGCGTTACTGGTCGACCCTTCCTCACGAAAGCCTCGAGACCACCGCCGATTGGGTTCGAAGCATGCTCGACCCTCCGTCCGGCAACGACGACTTCATCGTCACGCTGAACGGCAAGGCGATCGGCAAGATGGGTGCCTGGCAGCTTCCCGATTTCGGCTATCTGCTCGACCCCGCCCATTGGTGCCAAGGCTACGCCGGTGAAGCGCTCGCCGCCTTTCTCGCCCACAGGCGCCGCGCGGGAAGCGCCTTTCTCACCGCCGATACCGACCCGCGTAATACCGCCAGCATTCGCCTGCTCCAGCGCCACGGCTTTCGCGAAACCGGGCGAGCCGCCCGGACGTGGCTGATCGGGGGCCAGTGGTTCGACAGCATCTACTGGCGCCGCGACCTCTAGCATCGCTCTCTTGCGGCGAGCGCCTTCCGTTCGGGCATGGTTGCTCTATGAAGCCAGCAGGAGTTGCCGGAGATGTCGATGCAGGAAGCCAGTCCGCCGAAGCCGCAAAGGGGAGGGGGCTTTCTCCTGTTTCTGGTGCTCGTCACCCTGGCCCTCGGCTATATCGCCTGGCCATTCGCCTCGGCCCTGTTGTGGGCGGTGATCGCGGCGATCATGTTCCAGCCGCTTTATCGCTGGATGCTCAGCCGGTTGAACGGCGGCCGCAATCTTGCGGCGATCGCGACCCTTCTCGTCATCTTCGTCGCGGTGATCGTGCCTGCGATCGCGATCGGCGACATCATCGTCAAGCAGGCGCTCCAAATCTACGAAGTGGTCAAAGCCGGGCGGTTCGACGCGGCGGGCACGTTTGAACAAATCCAGAGCAGGTTGCCCACGCGATTGAGCCAGATCCTCGAAGGATCGGGCTATGGCAATTTCGCGGTGATCCAGGAGCGGGTGACAGCCGTCCTCCGCGACAGCTTGAGCGTTATCGCCAGCCAGGCGCTCAAGATCGGCGGCAATGCCTTTACCTCGCTGCTGGTCTTCGCGGTCGGTCTCTACGTTACCTATTTCCTGCTTCGCGACGGTGACCGCCTCGGTGCGCTGGTCAAGGACACGCTGCCGCTCGACAGGCGGTCGGCCAATCATCTCGCCAGCAATTTTGTCGCCACCATTCGCGCGACGATCAAGGGATCGGTCGTGGTCGGGCTGGTCCAGGGCCTGCTCGGGACCATCACCTTCTGGATCGTCGGTTTTCCCTCGGCGGTGCTGCTCGGTGTGCTGATGGCGATCGTCTCGCTCCTGCCGGCGATCGGGCCGGCGATCGTGTGGATCCCGATCGCGGGCTATCTGCTGCTGACCGGAAGCATCTGGCAGGGGATCGTGGTGATCGTATCGGGCGCCGTGGTGATCGGCTCGGCCGACAATTTGTTGCGCCCCCTGCTGGTCGGCCGTGAAACCGGCATTCCCGACTGGCTGGTGCTGGTCAGTACGCTCGGCGGAATCGCCGCCTTCGGCCTCAGCGGCGTGGTGGTCGGGCCGGTCGTCGCCGGCCTCTTCCTCGCCGGTTGGGCGCTTTATCGTGAAGAGACCGTCGAGGAACTCGTTGAGTAGATTTGTTCTACCCCAAGGCGCGTCAGATGTCCTGCACTAGCCGCCCGTAAAGCTCCGGCCGGCGGTCGCGAAAGAAGCCGAAGGCGGCGCGGTGGCGGCGGGCGGCGGCGAGGTCGAGCTCGGCGATCAGTACCCCCGTTTCGGTGGCGCCGAATTCGGCCAGCAGATCGCCGCGTTCGTCGCAGATGAAGCTGTGCCCGTAGAACCGCTGGCCGCCCTCCGTGCCGATCCGATTGGCGGCGACCACCGGCACGACGTTGCTGACCGCATGCCCGATCATCGCCCGCCGCCACAGCCGCGAGGTATCGAGGTCGGGGTCGTGCGGCTCGGTTCCGATCGCGGTCGGGTAGAACAGGATCTCGGCGCCCATCAGCATCATCGCGCGGGCGGTCTCGGGATACCATTGGTCCCAGCAGATGCCGACGCCAAGCTTCTCTGCCTCCGGTCCGTCCCACACCTTGAAGCCGGTGTTGCCCGGGCGGAAGTAGAACTTTTCCTCGTAGCCGGGACCGTCGGGAATATGGCTTTTGCGGTAAAGCCCGGCGACCTTTCCGTCCGGGTTTACCATCGCCAGACTATTGTAATGATGCGGTCCGTCGCGCTCGAAGAAGCTCGTTGGGATCCAAATGCCAAGCTCGCTCGCAAGGCGCTGCATCGCCAGCACGCTCGGGTGCTTCTCGGTCGGGAACGCGGTGGCGAACAGCCCCTCGTCCTCGGTCCGGCAGAAGTAAGGCCCTTCGAACAATTCGGGCGGAAGCACGACCTGCGCGCCTTTGCCGGCGGCTTCACGCACCAGCTCGGTCACGGCCGCGATATTGGTTTCGGTATCGCCTCCAAGCTCGAGCTGGAGGGCAGCGACGGTGATCTTGGTCATGGAAATGCCTCAGGCCGGGATCTGCTGGGAAATGCAGTGGAAGCTGCCACCGCCGGTCAGGATGTGGTCGGCGCGCAGGCCCACTGCAAGGCGTCCCGGGAACAGCGCCTGCACCGCGGCGACGGCTGCCTCGTCGTTAGGGCTGCCATAAAGCGGCACCACCACGGCGGCGTTGCCGATCAGGAAGTTCATGTAGGAGGCCGGGATGATGTCTTCGTCGGCTTTGATCCGCCCGGGGGAGGGCAGGCGCACCAGATCCAGCCCCGCCGCTTCGATCCGCGCCGCGGCATCGGCATAGACCGCGGCATTGGGATCGTCGGCCGCAGGCTCCGGCAATACCACGCGGCCGCTGCCGACGAAGCGGGCAAGGTTGTCGACGTGGCCGTCGGTATGATCGTTGGCCAGCCCTTCGCCCAGCCACACCACTCGGGTCGCGCCGAGGTCGCGGGCGAGTCGCTGCTCGACCTCTTCGCGGCTGAGACCAGGGTTGCGGTTGGGGTTGAGGAGGCACTGCTCGGTGGTCACGAAGAGCCCTGAGCCGTCGCCATCGACTGCCCCGCCCTCGAGGATCCAATCGGCCTTGGCGTAGGGCAGGCGAGAGGACGCAGCGAGGCGCTCACCGATGCTGTCGTCGCCCTCGAGATCGTATTTTCCGCCCCAGCCGTTGAACCCGAACCCCTGCGCCCGCCGCTCGCCGCCCGAGCCGAGCACGATCGGCCCCGTGTCGCGCAGCCAGATGTCGCCGAACGCTTCCTCGATCACCGTCGCGAACGGCGCGAGGCGCCGGGCTTCGGCCGCAGCCTCGGCATCGGCGGCGACGAGGATGATCTCCTCACCCTTGCCGTCGGCATGGAGCGCGCGGGCAAGCGCCGCGACCTCTTCCTGCGCCGGCGCCAGATCCTCGACCCACAGCTCGGGATCGCTCGGAAACCCGATCCACATGGCGGCGTGCGGGGCCCATTCGGGCGGCGGGAGGAGCGTAGGGGCGTGTGCCATGGGCGCGCCCTAGCGAGGCGTTACGACCCCGCCAAGTCGCTTGCATTCGCCATCGCGACACGTAAGTTTCTTCAAACAGGGGAAGGGGCTTTCATGTTGCGTAGCGTAAGCGCGGCCGGTTCGGCTGTGATGATGATGTTGTGGGCAACGGCGGCAAGCGCACAGGTTGCCACAGCGATCGAGGCGGACGCGATCGCCTTTGGCACACGCGAAAGCGTCAGGAACATGGGTTTGTCGCCCGACGGCAAGCAGGCGGTATTCGTTGGACCTGGTCCGGGCCGAACAACCATCGCTTATCATGTCGACATCGCGGTCGGCGCGACCAAGCCGATCCTCAAGGCGAGCGGGAATCCGGAGCGGCTGCAATGGTGCGAATTCGCGTCCGATCGGCGGCTCGTGTGCCGCTTCTATGCCATGGTGCAAGGCGGCGCCGGACTGCTGCTCCCCTCGACCCGAACGATCTCTCTCAACATTGACGGAACGGATATCAAGGCGCTCGGTCAGCGCGAAACCGATTACGACCAGGGCTTGAGGCAAACGGACGGTGCGGTCATCGACTGGCTGCCGGGTAATGGCGACGAGATCCTGATGAGCCGGCTCTACGTGCCGCAAGGTCCCCGCGCCGCGTCGCTCAGCACCGTCCGAAACAAGCAAGGGGTCGGCGTCGTCAAGGTGGACACCCGCACGCTGCGATCGATCGAAGTGGAGCCAGCGCGCCGTCAAGTGGGATCCTTTCTCAGCGATGGTCGCGGCAATGTGCGTGTGCAGGGTATATCGGAAGAAACCGGCGACGGTCAGCTGACGGGGCGAAGGAAGTATCAGTATCGTATCGCCGGAAGCAGGGATTGGCGCGACCTCGAGCCCTATCAGGATGGGGAATTCATTCCGCTCGCCGTGGATGGCGATTTTTTCCGACGCCCTCTACTCCCTTCGCCGCAAGGACGGCCGCTATGCACTCATCCGAACCGCGCTTGGCGCAACTCCGTCGGAAACACTCGTCGCCAGTCACCCCAAGGTCGACATCGATGACATCGTTCGCAGCGCCAACGGCCAGAAGATCATCGGCTACACCCATGCCGAAGAGCGCCGCGAAGTGACTTATTTCGATCCGGCAAGCAAAGGGCTCGTCGATGCGCCCGGTCGAGCATTGCCGAAGCTGTCGCAAATTCAACTCGTCGACAGTAGCGAGGATGGCAGCAAGGTCTTGGTTCATGCCGGCGCCGACAATGACGCGGGACGGTATCTGCTCTTCGACAAAGCCACCAAGAAACTCGGCCAGCTCTTACCGTCGCGGCCAGAGCTCGAGCAGCGCGCCTTGGCTTCGGTGCAGAGCATTACCTATACGGCCAGGGATGGGGTCGCGGTTCCCGCTTACCTGACATTGCCGCCGGGCAGGGAGGCGGGTCGCGGGCTGCCAATCGTCATTCTTCCCCACGGAGGTCCAGCCGCGAGGGACGAATGGGGCTTCGACTGACTTCCGCAATTTTTCGCGTCGCAAGGCTATGCGGTGATCCAGCCGAACTTCCGCGGCTCGGCGGGTTATGGCGAAAGTTGGGAAAACGAAAACGGGTTCAAGAACTGGCGAACGGCAATCAACGACATCGTCGACGCCGGGCGCCATGTTGCCCGCACCGGGGTAGGTGACCTGAACAGGATGGCCATCGTCGGATGGTCATACGGCGGCTATGCGGCCTTGCAGGCAGCAGCGACCGAACCGGCCCTGTTCAAGGCGGTGGTCGCCATTGCCCCGGTGACCGATATTCCGATGCTGCGCTCCCAATTCGATCAGTACACCAGCAATTCCGTCACGCGCCGCTGGATCGGATCGGGCACCTTTCTCGAAGACGGGTCACCGGCACGGCAAGCCGGTCGCATCCAGGCGCCCGTTCTGATGTTCCACGGGGACCTTGATCTGAACGTCGCGCTCACTCAGTCGCAAAAGATGGACAGCGCTCTCAAAGGCGCTGGAAAGCAGAGCGAATTGGTGATCTTCAAGGGGCTGGATCACGGCCTGGAAGACAATGACGCGCGGGCGCTCATGCTGTTACGATCTGCCCGACTACTGTCCGATACGATCGGAAAATCGGGCGGCTGAATTCTCTACCCCGCAATGCCAAAAAGGGCGGCCCTTTGCGCGAGGACCGCCCTTTTCGTATCGCATCAATCTAAAAAGACTTAGCGCGAATAGAATTCGATCACGAGGTTCGGTTCCATGCGGACCGGATAAGGCACCTCGTCGAGGGTCGGCACGCGGGTGTAGGTCACCTTGGTGTTGCCGTCCGGCGTGACATATTCGGGAATGTCGCGCTCGGCCAGGCTCTGCGCTTCCATGACCAGCGCCATTTCCTGCGCCTTGGGGCCGAGCTCGATCACCTCGCCGACGTTCACGCGGCGGCTGGCGATGTTGCACTTCACGCCGTTGACGCGGATGTGTCCGTGGCTGACGAGCTGGCGGGCAGCCCAGATCGTCGGCGCGAACTTGGCGCGGTAGACGATCATGTCGAGGCGGCGCTCGAGCAGGCCGATAAGGTTCTGCGACGCGTCGCCCTTCATCTTGCTGGCTTCAAAGAAGGTCCGCTTGAACTGCTTCTCGGTGACGTCACCGTAATAGCCCTTGAGCTTCTGCTTGGCGCGCAGCTGGATGCCGAAGTCCGACATCTTGCCCTTACGGCGCTGTCCGTGCTGGCCGGGGCCATATTCGCGCTTGTTAACCGGGCTCTTGGGCCGTCCGAAGACGTTCTCGCCCATGCGGCGGTCGAGCTTGTACTTGGCGCTGGAGCGCTTCGACATTGGTATTCCTTCAATTGCGTTTCAGTCGTGTTCCGGAACCGCGCTGCTTGCTGACAGGTCAGGGCAGGGCCACCGCTTCACCGGAGTGCGGAGCCAATTGCGGAGGCGCGCCCCTAGGCGAAGGGGTTGCGAAGGTCAAGCCGGGAGGCCATGGCCGCAGGCATGAGCGAACCCCTCGATCCCGAAGATTGCACCACCATGCCCGAGGTCCGCGCCGGCGTCGACGAGGTTGACCGCGCCATCGTCGACCTGCTCGCGCTGCGCTTCGGCTACATGGAAGCCGCCGCACGCATCAAGCCCGGCCGCGAAGCGGTGCGGGACGAAGCGCGCAAGGCGCAGGTGCTGGCGAATGTCGATGCAGCGGCCGACGAAGCGGGGCTCGACCGGAGCCTGATTGCCGGCCTCTACGAGCAATTGATCGAAGCCTCGATCGCTTACGAATTCGAGGAGTTCGACCGGATCCGCGGCTGAGCGATGGCGCGGATGATCCCCCGCACCGCCTTCAGTTCGCGGCTCGACCAGCCCGGCTTGGTGAAAATGGTTCGGATGGTGTTGCGTGTGGCGTGAATGCGCTCGGGCGGATTGAAGTAGTTCACCTGGGCCAGATAGCCGTCGAGATGCTCGATCAGCCCGTCGAGCTCGGCCTGCGGGGCGCGGGGCTCGACCTCGAAGCGGGTCGGCTGCACCAAGGTCGCCTGCCGTGACCATTCATAGGCGAGCAGGATCACCGCTTGCGCAAGGTTGAGGCTCCCGAACTCGGGATTGATCGGCACGGTGACGATATGGCTGGCGAGAACCACGTCCTCGGTCGCAAGGCCTGAGCGTTCCGGGCCGAACAGGATAGCGGAGCGACCGGGCTGGCCGTGGATCGCCTGCGCCATTTCCTCGGGCCCAACCACCGGGGTTACGATGTCGCGCTTGCGGACGGTTGAGGCGAAGACTTGGCTGCAGTCGGCGAGTGCTTCCGCCACGGTGTCGTACAGTTGCGCCCGTTCGAGCACGAGGTCGGCGCCGCTGGCCGCAGGGCCGGCGTCGGGGTTGGGCCAGCCGTCGCGTGGAGCGACGATGCGCATTTCGGTCAGGCCGAAGTTCAACATCGCCCGTGCTGCCTTGCCGATATTCTGGCCGAGTTGCGGGCGGACCAGGACGATGATCGGCGGCGGGGCGCTGCTCACAGCAATTTGCCCGGCTCGGGTGGTTCGCCCACTTCCTCGGCGATTTCGGCGAAGTCGCTGGCTTCGGAGAAGTCGCGATAGATGGAGGCGAAGCGGATGTAGGCGACGTGGTCGAGGGTCTTCAAACCCGCCATCACCTTTTCGCCGATCTCCTCGACCCGAACCTCGTCGCCGCGGGTTTCGAGCTGGCGCTGGATGCCGGACACCAGGCGCTCGATCTTTTCGGGGCTGATGTCCCGCTTGGCGCTGGCATGGCCGATGGCACGGGAAAGCTTGGCCCGGTCGAACGCCTCACGCCGGCCGTCGCGCTTGATCACCACCAGATCGCGCAACTGGATCCGCTCGAATGTCGTGAAGCGGGCCGCGCAGCCGTCGCATTGACGGCGCCGGCGGATTGCGGCGCCGTCTTCCGACGAGCGGCTGTCCTTCACCTGCGAACTGAGATCACCGCAAAAGGGACAGCGCATTTCAGTCCTGGTAGATCGGGAAGCGGGCGCACAGCGCCCGGACGCGCTCGTTCACTTGGCGCTCGACCGCGCCGTTGCCGTCGACGCCATTGGCCTTGAGGCCATCAAGCACGTCGGCGACCATGTCGGCAATCTCGCGGAATTCGGCCTCGCCGAAGCCGCGAGTGGTGCCGGCGGGCGAACCGACGCGGATGCCGCTGGTCTTGAGCGGGGGCAGTGGATCGAACGGGATGCCGTTCTTGTTGCAAGTAATACCGGCGCGCTCGAGGCTTTCGTCGGCGTCCTTGCCGGTGATGCCGAGCGGGCGGAGGTCGACCAGCGCGAGGTGCGTGTCGGTCCCGCCGGCGACGAGATCGGAACCGCGTTCCTTGAGGCGGCCGGCGAGAGCCTGGGCGTTGGCGATGACCGCGCGGGCGTATGTCTTGAAATCGGGCTGGAGCGCTTCGCCGAAGGCGACCGCCTTGGCGGCGATGACGTGCATCAGCGGACCGCCCTGAAGGCCGGGGAAGACCGCCGAGTTGATCTTCTTCGCGATCGCTTCGTCATCGGTCATCACCATGCCGCCGCGCGGGCCGCGCAGGGTCTTGTGGGTGGTGGTGGTGACGACATGCGCGTGACCAAAGGGCGAGGGGTGGGCTCCGGCGGCGACGAGGCCGGCGAAGTGGGCCATGTCGACCATCAGATAGGCACCGACCTTGTCGGCGATCGCGCGGAAGCGGGCGAAATCGAGGATGCGCGGGTAAGCTGAGCCGCCGGCGATGATGAGCTTCGGCTTATGCTCCAGCGCAAGGCGCTCGACGCCGTCGAAGTCGACCAGATGGTCCTCCTCACGCACGCCATATTGCACCGCGTTGAACCACTTGCCCGACTGCGCCGGGGGGGCGCCGTGGGTGAGGTGGCCGCCGGCAGCGAGACTCATGCCGAGGATGGTGTCTCCGGGCTGCAGCAGGGCGAGGAACACCGCGCCGTTGGCCTGCGCGCCCGAATGCGGCTGGACGTTGACGAAGCCGCAGCCGAACAATTGCTTGGCGCGGTCGATGGCGAGCTGCTCGACCGCGTCCGAGGGATGGCAGCCCTGATAATAACGGCGGCCGGGATAGCCTTCGGCATATTTGTTGGTGAAGACCGAGCCCTGCGCTTCGAGAACCGCGCGGCTGACGATGTTTTCCGACGCGATCAGCTCGATCTGGGTCTGCTCGCGCTTCAGTTCGTCGCCGACGGCGGCGGCGACCGCGGGGTCGGCCTCGGCAAGGGCGCGGGTGAAGAAGCCCTGCGGCTGGACGTCGTTCAGATTGGCGGCGGTGGCCATGGGTCAGTCTCCGGTTGGCGCGGAAAGGAGGTCGACGCGGGCGGCGTGGCGGCCCCCGGCGAAGGGGGTGTCGAGGAAGGCGCTGACGCAGGCCTTGGCAAGGTCGATGCCGGTCAGCCGGGCGCCAAGCGCAAGGACGTTGGCGTCGTTATGCTCGCGGGCGAGCGCGGCCGACAGCGGCTCGTTGACCAGCGCGCAGCGGCAGGCGGGATTGCGATTGACCGCGATCGAGATGCCGATGCCCGAGCCGCAGATCGCGATGCCGCGCTCCGCCTTGCCGGCGGCGATCGCCTCGCCCAGCAGCTTGCCGAAGCGCGGATAATCGACGCTTTCCGGGCCGTTGGTACCGAGATCGAGAACGTAGTTTCCAGCCTCGCGCAGCCAGTCGCGAAGCTGGTCCTTGAGGCCGACACCGGCATGGTCCGAGGCGAGCGCGATGATCACCGGGCGCCCCTAGCAAGCCGGGCGAGGAGATGCCATCGGGCTTGGGAGTGGAACGGGCGGACAGGCGAAAAAGACATAGGGTCCACTTCGTCCACTTCGCCCCAATTTGGGTCACTCTCGCTGGGTGCTGCAGGGGTGAAGAGGGGCGAGGAAAGCATTGCCCGGCCCTAGCAAAAGGTTGGTCCGTAGGACAGGCTGGCCTTCGCTTCCGTGGCATTGCATGAATGGGCGATGCGCGTTCCCTTGTCAGCCCTGTTGCTCGGCCTTGCCGGGCTGATCCCGCCGATCGGACTGACCGCGGGGGCCCTGCTCGACCTCGGACTGTTTGCGCCTTCGATGCCCGGCTTTGTCCTGACCTATGCCGCGATCATCCTGAGCTTCCTTGGGGGCACGTGGTGGGGGTTCGTCAGCAGAGCTGAACGGCCGAGTGCGTTTTTGCTTGCCGTGTCGGTGCTGCCGGCGCTGGCGGGCTGGGCGGCGATCTTCTCCTTCCAGCCGCCGGCGGCGCTGTTCGCTCTGGCCGGGGCGCTGATCGCGGTCCTGGCGGTCGACTGGCTGCTAGTGCGGCGACGGCTCGCTCCGCGCTGGTGGATGCAACTGCGAATACCGCTAAGCGTCGGCCTCGCGTTGTGCTGTGGTCTGAGCGGGTGGGCGCTGATACGCTGACGCGCAGGCGGGACTGACAAGGGTGGGTATTGGTGGGTAAGCGATCGGGCGAGGTTGTCGTTCTTCTGACTGCAACGGTGTCGCCGAGTAGCACGATGCCCGGCTCGGCGAATAACGATGCCGCGATTCGACGCGATGAGTATCTAAAGGCCCTGTCCCACTATCTCGCCCAGCCAGACGACATCATTCAGTCGGTCGTGATCCTCGAGAATTCGGGCGCGTCCGCTGAGCCGTTTCGAGCGCTTTACGAGAACAGCGGATCGGCCAAATCCTTCGCATTCATCAATACGACGGCCGATTATGACCACACGCGGGGCAAGGGCTTCGGCGAATTCCTGATGATCGATGCCGGGATGAAGCAACTCGTCGAGGGCGGTCGGTTCTCGACAGAAGCAAAATTCTGGAAGGTGACCGGGCGCCATCACGTGCTCAACATCTCGGACATGATCCGCACCGCGCCCGAGACATATGATCTCTATTGCGATCTTCGCAACGTGCCCCTGATCGGCGAGCGACTGGGCGGCAATCGCTGGATGGATCTGCGCGTCCTGTCATTCAGTATTGCAGGATACCGGCACTTTTTCGAAGGGCGCTATGATGGCGGATTTACGCTCGAAAAGCCGTTTTTCGAACGCGCTTATGCGGCATGGCGGCAGGATCCGAAAGGCATTGTCCCACGCTTCCGCATTCAGCCGGTGCTGAGGGGCACCAACGGCCGGACCGGGGAAAGTTATTCGAGCCCGTCCTACCTGCGCAAGGAGCGTCTACGCGCCCTCATGCGTCGCCTAGCACCCCGGCTCTGGCTGTAGCGCGACCGGCGGCTAGGCCGCCTGCCGCATCTCCAGCCGGTCCCAGATTTCGGCGAGCGCGCCGGTCAGCTCGTCCTGCATTTCCGCCGTGTGGGTCGGACCGGGGGTAAAGCGCAGGCGCTCAGTGCCGCGGGGGACGGTCGGGTAATTGATCGGCTGGACGTAGAAACCGTATTCGGCGAGCAGGATGTCGCTGATCCGCTTGGCCTTGACCGGGCAGCCGACTAGCAGCGGCACGATGTGGGTGACGCTTTCCATCACCGGCAGGCCAGCGTCAGCAAACTTGCGCTTGAGCATCGCGGCGGCGGCCTGCTGGCCGGCGCGTTCTTCGGCGGAGGCCTTGAGGTGACGCACGCTGGCGAGCGCGCCGGCGACCAGCACCGGCGATAGCGACGTGGTAAAGATAAAGCCCGGCGCGTAGCTGCGGATGCAGTCGACGATGTTCTGGTCGGCCGCGATATAGCCGCCCATCACGCCGAAGGCCTTGCCGAGTGTGCCTTCGATGATGGTCACCCGGTCGGCGACCGCATCGCGTTCCGAAATGCCTCCACCGCGCGCGCCGTACATGCCTACGGCGTGCACTTCGTCGAGATAGGTCAGTGCGCCAAACCGGTCGGCAAGATCGCAGATGGCGGCGATGGGGGCGACGTCGCCGTCCATCGAATAAACGCTCTCAAACGCGATCAGCTTGGGCCGGTCCGGGTCTTCAGCCTCAAGCAATTCCTCGAGATGGGCGAGGTCGTTGTGGCGGAAGATCTTCTTCTCGCAGCCTGAATTCTTGATGCCAGCGATCATGCTCGCGTGATTGAGCTCGTCGGAGAAGATGATGCAGTTGGGGAGCAGCTTGCCGAGCGTCGACAGCGCGGCTTCGTTCGACACATAGCCCGAGGTGAACAGCAGCGCGGCCTGCTTGCCGTGAAGGTCGGCGAGCTCGGCCTCGAGAGCGACATGGTAATGCGTGTTGCCGCCGATGTTGCGGGTGCCGCCCGAGCCGGCGCCGACGTCGTGCAGCGCTTCTTCCATCGCGGCGACTACCGACGGGTGCTGGCCCATGCCGAGATAATCGTTCGAGCACCACACGGTGATCGGCTTGGGACCGTTGTGGCCCGCGAAGCAGCGCGCATTGGGGTACGACCCCTTGTTGCGCAGGATATCGATAAAGACGCGGTAGCGCCCTTCATCGTGCAGCCGATCGATCGCTGCCTGAAAGATGGATTGGTAATCCAAAGTGTCCCTCGTGCTCGCGCGAGCCAATACAAAGACTTTGGGCACAAGGCCAATGCAAACGACTCGCAAAGTCAGACGTGCCGAATGTCACCCAGATTGAAGCGGGCGAGCGCCGCCGCCAATTGGACATTCGGTCCACCCCCCGTGAAGACCGCGATGCCGGGGGTTGGCTGAACCGGCCATGATTGCCCGGCGGTCAGAGAGGCGATGCGCCGCGCGATGCCAGGGCCGCCGTCGACTTGCGCGACGCCTGGAAGCGCCTTGCCAAGCTCTTCGGCCAGCAGCGGGAAGTGCGTGCAGGCGAGCACCACCACATCCATGTCCTGACCGGTCAGCGGCGCGACAGCGTCGGCGACGGCGGCCGGATCGATCGCCTCGCCCGCCAGCTTGGCTTCGGCGAGTTGGACGAGGTCGGCCGAGCCATGGCGAAGGACCGTGCAGTCGGCGGCGAAGCGGGCGGCGAGGTCGTCGACATAGGGCTGGCGAACGGTGGCCTCGGTGCCGAGCACGCCGATGACGCGGGTCCGGCTTTGCTCGGCCGCAGGCTTGATCGCGGGAACGGTGCCGACCACCGGAATGTCGAGGGCGGCGCGGACGAAGGGCAGGGCGATGGTCGAGGCCGTGTTGCAGGCGATCACCGCCAGGCGGGGGCGGAAGCGTTCGGTCAGGCGGCCCAGCAACGCGGGGACACGCGCCGCGATCTCGGCTTCCGAACGGGTGCCATAGGGAAAGGCGGCGCTGTCGGCGACGTAGACGATCGGCGCGGTCGGCAGCAGGGCGCGGGTGGGTTCGAGGACACTGAGGCCCCCGACACCGGAATCGAAAAAGAGAAGGGGAGCGGCGGCATCCACGGCCTGCCGCGATTGGCCGCTCCCCGTCGTCAGGTCAATTAGCGCGCGGAGGTCTGGCTTCGGGTCATCGCGGTCATGCCCGTCAGGAATTCGTCACGGGTCACCCGGCCGTCCCTGTCGGCATCCAAGCCTTTCAGGCCGTTATTGCCCTCGGGGTTCGAGGCGGCATTGGCGGCATTCATGCGCAGCACGCGAAACTTGGCCCCGCTCAATTCGGCGCCGGCAAGCACGCCGTCGTTATCGCGATCAAGAGCCGCGAAGGCTTTACGTAAGGCGCTATCGAGTTCGACCTTCTGGTTGGGCGAGCGATTAACCGTGATGACGCGAGGCGCGGCCGAAGCAGCTTGCGGGGCGGTTCCGGAAACCTGCGACCCGGACAGCAGCAAGGCGGACAGAGCGAGTATCGACATACACAAAACTCCCATCGCGATCCGGGCAGGATTGCGCCGCGAGACAGTCGCGGCAACCGGATCGACCGCACCGACCTGAGCCTCCGGTTCGCTTTGTGCCAGCTCCGACGATTGGGATACGGCCTGCCCGTACCCTTCCGCCGCCGCGAGCATCCGGGCGGCCTCCAGCGTCGAGCTGACGCCGAGTTTGGCCCGCGCCGACTTCAAGCGTTTCTCGACCGCGTGGTGCGTGATGCCGAGGTCGAGCGCGATTTCCTTGGCGGTGGCATGGGCGAGCCAGCGGTCGAGGCATTCGCGTTCCTTGGGCGTCAGCCGCGCAACGGAGGTCGCGCGCTCGTCGGTCGTCGTTCGCTGAAGCATCATGGGGTTCGATCTAGCCGGGCGGCGGGGCGCGGCAAACTGCGGTCGGCTTGTACCTTGCTCTCGCGCTTGGCGGTGTTAGGCTTTGGCGCAATGTCCTCGTCCCTGCTTCTCGCCCTCGCGCTCGGCTATCTGCTGGGTTCCATTCCGTTCGGACTGATCCTGACGCGATTGTTCGGCAAGGGCGACATCCGCGCCATCGGCAGCGGCAATATCGGTGCCACCAATGTACTTCGGACGGGATCCAAGGGGCTGGCGGCGGCGACTCTGATTCTCGATGCGCTTAAGGGCACGGCGGCGGTCTTGCTGGCTGAGTATCTATGGCCCGGAGCCGGACGGATCGCCGGCGGGGCGGCGCTGGTCGGGCATCTTTATCCCGTCTGGCTACGGTTCAAGGGCGGCAAAGGCGTCGCAACCCTGCTCGGCATCCTGATCGGCCTCGCCTGGCCGATTGCCGCTATCTACGCCGCAGTGTGGATCGGACTGCTGCTGATGCTTCGGATCAGTTCGGTCGCGGGGATGAGCGCGGCGGTGAGCGCGCCGATCGCGGCGGCGTTGATGGGACGGCCCGAGCTCACGACCATGCTGGCGGCCTTCGCCGTGCTGGTCGTGTGGCAGCACCGCGCCAATCTCGTCCGACTGCGCGCCGGGACCGAGCCGCGGGTGGGACGGTCCAAGGCTTGAACCCGCCCGATCTTCTCGCGCGGATCCGGCTGATCCGCAGCCAGAGCATTGGGCCCATCACGTTCCGGCAATTGCTGGCGCGGTTCGGAAGCGCCGAGGCGGCCTTGAACGCCGTGCCCGACCTTGCGACGCGCGGCGGCGGGCGCCGGCCAGCATTGTGCACCGAAGAACAGGCGGCACGGGAGATGGCGCAGGTGGAAGCGCTCGGCGGGCGCTATCTCAGCTTCGGCCAGGGATTGTATCCGCCGCTGCTGGCCGAGAGCGACAATGCGCCGCCCTTGCTGACTGCGATCGGCGACCTGTCGCTGCTCGAGCGGCCGAGCGTGGCGGTCGTCGGTGCCCGCAATGCCAGCGCTGCCGCCTGCCGCTTCGCACGGGGTCTGGCGCACGATCTCGGGCGAGAGGGCGTGGTGGTGGTGTCGGGGCTTGCGCGGGGCATCGATGCGGCGGCGCACGAAGGCGGGTTGGCGACAGGCACCATCGGCGTGATCGCCGGCGGGCTCGACATCTTCTACCCGCCCGAGAACGAGCGGCTGCAGCGCGAGATGGCGAGCCAAGGGCTGGTGCTGGCAGAAATGCCGCCCGGCACCGAGCCGAGAGCCCGCCACTTCCCCTATCGCAACCGCATCATCGCCGGCCTGTGCCCCGCGACCCTGGTGGTGGAAGCGGCGCCACGCTCGGGCTCGCTCATCACCGCGCGGCTGGCGGGCGAGCTGGGACGCGAGGTGCTGGCGGTGCCGGGCAGTCCGCTCGATCCACGCGCACAAGGCTGCAACGGCCTGATCCGCGAAGGCGCGACTCTGGTGCAGAATGCGGCCGAGGTGCTGGAGGCGATCCGCCCAGGGCTGGGCGGCGTACGATCGGGGCGGGACCTTTTCAGCTATTCACCTGCCCTTCCTGTCGAGCCGGACGAGTCCGAGCGGTCGCGAATCGAAGAGCTACTTGGACCGTCGCCGGTTCCCGTGGACGAGATCGTCCGGCTGTCGGGGATGGAGCCCGGCGCGGTGCAACTTGTTCTCCTGGAGCTTGACCTTGCCGGGCGTCTCGACCGTCATGCTGGGGGCAAGGTCAGCCTGCAGGCGTAAGCTTGATCCCCTTGAGGTAAGCTTCACCCCAAGCAAGGTCCGCCGCGGTCGGAACCCTTCGCCAAGCGACCTGAAAGACGTGCAGCGTACCTTCGTCGGCGATCGCTCGGGCCAACATCGTTTCCGGCAATCCGGTTTGCGGATTTTTCGGGCAATCCGCCCGTACCGTGCTGAAGTCGCCATCGCGGCCAACTTCCGTAGCAGTGCCGCCGACGCATGTGGTCATGTAGTTGGTCGCGAGACTTCCCATCATTCGGTCGGGTGAGAGCCGATAGGCGATGTTCTCGAACTTCTGAGTGGTGACCATTCGGGTCCACTTCTGGACGGTCTCACCAGTTGGAACCTCCTCCAAAAGCGAACCGCCGCCTAGTTCGGCCTTGTACCCGACGATGAAGCCGGGAAGAGCAGGCCGCGAAGCCTGCAAAGGTGGAGCCGGAGCGATCAGCAGTGCGACAACAGACAGAAACACGTTACTCCCCTCGAAAGCGTCGCCTCTTGTCATTTCGTCCTCGCGAATTGGCAAGTGACTTGACGCCCTTGCTACCGGCTCTCCACCCTCGTGCGTATACGTGAGGGAGTTTGGGTTCAGTGAAGCTTGTCGTCGTCGAATCTCCGGCCAAGGCCAAGACCATTGAGAAATATCTTGGGCCCGGTCACAAGGTGCTGGCGAGCTACGGCCATGTCCGTGACCTGCCGCCCAAGGACGGGTCGGTGAACCCGGACGAGGATTTCGCGATGGACTGGGAGGTCTATGGCGACAAGGCCAAGCAGGTGAAGGCGATCGCCGATGCCGCCAAGGCATCCGACTCGCTGATCCTCGCGACCGACCCTGACCGCGAAGGCGAGGCGATCAGCTGGCACGTTCGGGAGCTGTTGGCCAAGAAGAAGGCGCTGCCCAAGGACGTCCGGCGGGTGACCTTCAACGCGATCACCAAGTCGGCGGTGCTGGAGGCGATGGCGGCGCCGCGCGAGCTCGACCACGACCTGATCGACGCCTACCGGGCGCGCCGGGCGCTGGATTATCTGGTCGGCTTCACCCTCTCGCCGATCCTGTGGCGCAAGCTGCCGGGGGCCAAGAGTGCGGGCCGGGTGCAATCGGTGGCGCTGCGCCTGATCGTCGACCGCGAGGCCGAGATCGAGCGCTTCACCGCGCAGGAATATTGGACCGTGTCGGCGCGCTTCGCGGCGACGGGACAGGAGTTCACCGCGCGGCTGGTCGAGCTCGATGGCAAGAAGCTCGACAAGCTGACGCTTGGCGACAAGGGCTCGGCGACCGAGGCCAAGAAGGCGGTCGAGGCGGGGCACTTCGCGGTGGCGAGCGTCGAAACCAAGCCGTTCACCCGCAATCCGCCGCCGCCCTTCACCACCTCGACCCTGCAGCAGGAAGCGGCGCGGAAGCTTGGCTTTTCGGCCAGTCACACGATGCGGGTGGCGCAGCAGCTCTACGAGGACGGCCTCATCACCTACATGCGGACCGACGGGGTGCAGATGGCGGGCGAGGCGATCAGCGCGGCGCGCAAGGCCGTGTCCGATCGGTTCGGGTCGCAGCACCTGCCCGACAAGCCGCGGGTCTACACCTCCAAGGCGAAGAACGCGCAGGAGGCGCACGAGGCGATCCGGCCGACCGACTTCTCGAAGGAGAGGGCTGCGAGCGGCGACCACCAGCGGCTCTACGAACTGGTGCTCAACCGCGCGCTGGCGAGCCAGATGGCGGCGGCGCGGCTGGAACGGACCACGGTCGAATTGGCTAGCGACCGAGCCCGCCTGCGCGCGACGGGGCAGGTGACGCTCTTCCCCGGCTTTCTCGCGCTGTACGAAGAGGGCCGCGATGAAAAGGCCGAGGACGAGGATGGCGCCAAGATGCCGCACCTCGCCAAGGGCGACCGGCCGGAGAAGCTTGGCGTCGATGCGGTGCAGAGCTTCACCCAGCCGCCGCCGCGCTATTCCGAAGCGAGCCTGGTCAAGCGACTGGAGGAGCTCGGCATCGGCCGGCCGTCGACCTATGCCGCGACGCTACAGACGCTGAAGGATCGCGAATACGTCCGGGTAGAGAAGAACCGCTTCATTCCCGAGGAGAGCGGGCGGCTGGTGACGGCGTTCCTAGAGCGCTTCTTCGAGAAATACGTCAGCTACGATTACACCGCCGAGCTCGAGGAAGAGCTGGACGACGTGTCGGGCGGGCGGATGGCCTGGCTCAAGCTGCTCGAGGAGTTCTGGCGCGACTTCAAGCCCAAGGCGGGCGAGGTGATGGAGCAGAAGCCGTCGGAAGTGACCGCGGCGCTCGACGAATTTCTGTCGCCGTGGCTGTTCCCCGACAAAGGCGACGGTTCGGACCCGCGGCTGTGCCCGGCGTGCGGCAACGGGCGGCTGGCGCTGCGCGGGGGCAAGTTCGGCGCGTTCGTGGCTTGCTCCAATTATCCGGAATGCAAGTTCACCCGGAAGTTCGGGCAGGGCGGCGATGCGGCAGCGACCACCAGCGAGCCGGCTGACCTCGGCGAAGGCATCATGCTCAAGACCGGGCGGTTCGGGCCGTATGTCGAGCAGGGCGAGAAGCGAGCGTCGATCCCGAAGGACGTACAGATCGATCTCGGCTGGGCAAAGCAGCTCTTGAGCCTGCCGCGCGAGATCGGAGCGCATCCGGAGACGGGTGAGATGATCACGGCGTCGATCGGGCGTTATGGGCCGTATCTGCAGCATCAGGGCAAATATGCCCGGCTGACCAGCACCGCCGAGGTGTTCGAGACGGGCATGAACGCGGCGGTCGCCAAGCTGGCCGATGCGGCGAATGGCGGGGGTCGGGGGCGCGGGGCCGCTCGGGAGCCGTTGGCGGTGCTGGGGGCTCACCCCGAGAGCGCCAAGGAGCTGAAGGTGATGGAAGGGCGGTTCGGGCCTTATGTCACCGACGGGACCACCCATGCGACCTTGCCCAAGTCGGCCGATCCCAAGGCGGTGACGCTGGACGAGGCGGTGGCGTTGATCGATGCCAAGGCGGCGAAGGGGCCGGCCAAGGGCAAGAAGAAAGCCCCGGCCAAGAAGAAGGCGGCTCCTAAGAAAGCGGCGGCGAAGAAGGCGTAGCGCCGCAGGCCCGGCAGCCCGGATCCGCGGTGATGCGGATCGGGCGCTGGGTGGCGGCGAGGCCGTCGATCAGGTGAACGGTGCCCGCCTTCACCTCGCCCGCCTGGGCCAGGAAGCGCAAAGCGAGGAGGGCGGCGAGGTTGCCGGCGAGGCCGGTCAGCGCGCCGGTGACCCCAAGCTCGGCGCAATTGTCGCAATCGTCGGCGTCGAAGGCATCGCCGACGAAGCAGCGGTAGCAGGGGCGGCCGGTGAACAGGCCGACCTGGCCCTGCCACTGCGCGGCGGCGGCGCTGAGGAGCGGCAGGCAGGCGGCGACGCAGGCATCGCTGACCGCGAGGCGAGTGGCGAAATTGTCGGTGCCGTCGATGACGAGGTCGTGGCCGGAGAGCAGGGCGGCGGCGTTGGCGCTGGTGATCGCCTGTTCGACCCCGGCGACTTCCACGAAGGGGTTGAGACGACGGACGAACTGGGCGGCAAGCGCGGCCTTGGGCTCGCCCGCGTCGCGCGAGCGGTAGATCGGCTGGCGGTGAAGGTTGGACAGGTCCGCCGTGTCGGGATCGATGATGGTGACGCGGCCGACGCCCGCGCCTGCCAGCGCCGGAATGACCGCTGCGCCGATCCCGCCGGCTCCGACCACCGCGACACGCGCGGCCTTGAGGCGCTGCTGGCCCGGCCCGCCGAGGTGGGGGAGGACGATCTGGCGGGCGTAGCGGGTGAGTTCTTCGTCGGAGAGCATCAGCGCGTCGCCCCGGCGGAGGCCGGGGCCTCCGTGAAAAAGGCGTGGGTCGCCTGAGGTCCCGGCCTGCGCCGGGACGACGTGGTGTTCACCGCCCGGTGCTCCCGAAACCACCTTCGCCGCGGACCGTCTCGTCGAGCTCGGCAACCTCGTCCCACTGCGCCTGGGTCACGGCGGCGGGGACGAGTTGGGCGATGCGCTCGCCGCGGCGGACGGGGAAGGGCTCGGTCCCGTGGTTGATCATGATGACCTTGAGTTCACCGCGATAGTCGGCGTCGATGGTGCCGGGCGTGTTGGGGACCGTGATGCCGTGTTTCAGTGCAAGGCCCGAGCGGGGGCGGACCTGAACCTCATAGCCTTCGGGGATGGCAATGCGCAGGCCGGTGGCGACCGCGTGGCGCTGGCCGGGTTGAAGGTCGAGGTCTTCGGCCGAGACGACATCCATGCCGGCGGCGTGGGCGGTGGCGTAGGTGGGGAGCGGCAGGCCTTCCCCGTGGGGAAGGCGGGTAATCTGGATGCGGATCATGCGAGGTCCTGGGCGATGCGGGCGAGGAGGGTGCGGGCGAGGACTTCTTTGGAGCCTGCGCCCAGATCCTCGGTGCCGTCAGCGGTGAGGAGATGGAGGTGATTGGAGGCGCCGCCCATGACGTCGCCGGAAACGTCGTTGGCGACGATCCAGTCGGCGTTCTTGGCGGTGCGCTTGGACGCGGCGTTGGAGAGGAGGTTGTCGGTTTCGGCCGCGAAGCCGATCAGCAGGCGCGGGCGGTCGGGATGGGTGCCGAGTGTCGCCAGAATGTCTGGATTGGGCGCGAAGCGGAGCTGGGGCGGACCGGCAGATTTCTTGAGCTTGGACGGGCTTGCCTCGACTTTCCAGTCGGCGACGGCGGCGACGAGAATGGCGACGTCGGCGGGGAGCGCGCTTTCCACCGCGGCGAGCATCTGGTCG